>NZ_LRTR01000767.1 GCF_001550375.1 Streptomyces europaeiscabiei
CGGGGCCGCAGGCGGGAACGGCGCCGCCCACGCCGCCCGGGGCACCGCCGGACGCCCGGCCGACGACGACGCGGACGCGAGGTACGACCGATGAGGGCACCGAACCCGAGGACGGCCCTGGACCGCACCACCTGGACCCTGACCTGGCGGCTGACCCGCGCCGGAGGCCGCACCGGGCTGCTGTCCACCTCCCTGTCCGTCGCCGCGGCCGCCATCAGCACCGCGCTCCTGCTGCTCTGCGTGGCCGTCAACCTCGGTTTCCAGCAGCGAGCCGACCGCATCGACTGGCGCACCCCCGTCAAGTCCGCGGCTCCCGTCGCCGTCGAGGCGGTCGGCACCACCTTCAGCGGCGGTACCCCCGTCACGGTCGTCGACGTGGCACAGCTCCCGGGCAAGAAGGCCCCCGCCCCGCCCGGCATGCCCCGCTTCCCCGAGCCGGGCGAGGTGTGGGTCTCCCCGGCCCTCGCCGACCTGTTCCACCGCCTTCCCGCCGACCGGCATCCCGTGCCCGGCACCGCGGCGGAGACCCTCGGCCGCGCGGCACTGGCCCACCCCGGCGAACTGGTCGCGGTCGTCGGCCACAGGCCGACCGCCGCCGCCGTCACCACCCCGCGCGAAGACGATGCACGCCGCCCCGGCGACACCGTCACCCCCACCCGGGTCGCCGACTTCACCGGCCAGCGCTCGACCGACGGCATCGGCAGCGGGTACGTGGCTCTCGCGAAGATCGCCACCATCCTCGTCGTCGTACCGCTGCTGGTCCTGGGCGCCTCCTCCGCCCGCCTGTCGGTCTCCCGCCGCGACCAGCGCCTCGCCGCACTGCGGCTCATCGGCGCCACCCCGGGCCGGATCGCCGGGATGACCGCCGCCGAGGCGGCCCTCACCGGCGCGGCGGGCGCGCTGCTGGGCACCATCGGATACGGACTGCTCCTGCCGGCCACCGCGCGGGTGTCCGTGGCGGGCGGCTCCTGGTACGCGGCAGACCTGTGGGTGGGGCTCCCGGTGCTGCTCGCCGTGCTCGCCGGTGTCGTCGCCATGGTGGTCGTCAGCGCGCTCGTCGGGCTGCGCCAGGTCGTCGTCGGCCCCCTGGGCGTGGCGCGCCGCTCCAAGCCACCCCGCATGAGCTTCCTGCGCGCCCTGGCCTTCGTCGCGGTGATCCTGGGCTACAGCTGGTACACCGAGGAGCACAAGAGTGATGTCAGTGACGTCAACGGCCCCCTGGTGTTCTTCGCCCTGGTCTTCCTCGCCCTGTCCGTGATCGGCCCGTGGGTGGTCGGCGTCCTCGGGCGGATCATCTGCGCCCTTGCCCAGAAGCCGGCGACCCTGCTGGCCGGCCGCCGCCTGCTGGACGATCCCAAGAGCGGCTGGCGTACGGTCTCCGGGCTCACCCTCGCCGGGTTCGTGGCCGGGTTCTTCGCTCTCTTCGGGATCTCCGGCGTCTCGCCGTGGGGACATCCGGACACCCTTGCCATGGCTGTTCCCAAGGCTCGGGTGGCCGTGGTCCAACAGGAGGCGCGGCACCGCCTGGAACACGCGGGGGTCACCGCCACCGTCGGCACAAACACCGACTGGGTCGCCCAGGGGGGCGAGAACACCGTGCAGGTCGTAGCCACCGTGCCCGGCGGCACCGAGAAGCTGGACAGAGCCCGCACCGCGCTGACGTCCCTCGTACCCGGCCAGTACCCAGTCACCGGAACCGACGTCAACTGGTCGACCAGGTTGTTCGCAGACGATTTCGCCGCCGCCACCCGGGTCGTCCTCGGCGTCACCTTCATCACCGCGATCGCCTCCGCGGGCATCACCGCGGCATCCTCCGTCCTGGACCGCCGCCGCACCTACGGCCTGCTCCGCCTCGCGGGTACCCCGCTGCGGACCCTGGACGCGGCCCGCCGCAAGGAGACCCTCCTCCCCGTGGCCGTCCTCGCCGGCGGAGCAGCCCTGACCGGCATCTTCACCGCCTCCCCGCTCACCCTCGGTAGCGGCACATCTGTCGACACCGGCGGCATGGCCCTGCTCGCCCTGTGCTTCGGCGTCGGCGTCGCGGGACTGCTGGCGGCCGGCGCGCTCAGCCGCCCGCTGCTGAGGTCGGTCACGGAGCAGTCGGGCCCACGCCCCGAGTAACAGGCCACCGCCGTACCCGCATCCCGGGCCAGGGCAACGCCCCGCCGATCAGCAAAGGTGACAACAACCCATGCCTACCGTCATTTTCGCGTTCCTCGCCGGGCTGGCCTTCCTGCTCTTCCTGGCCAGGACGCGGCAAGACCCCCGCCGCTTCGGCAACGCCGTCCTCCTCGGACTGTGCCTCGTCCTGCTGACCTTGGCGCTGCTCGCCCAAGTGGCAGCCGGCAGCGCGCCCGCACCACTCCTCGCGGCGGTGACCCTCGCCTTCGCGCTGTTGGCTCTGGGGGTGCTGGCCATCGCGTTCTTCCTGATCGCGAACGGGGTGACGATGGTCCGCAAGGAGGGCCGACGCCCCGCCAACCTGCTTTCCGGGCTGGCGGGGCTGGCCGTCCTCGGCTGCGTCACGCTCACCGTGACGGCCGCCGACCTCGACTCGCCGCCATTGCGGCGCGTCGACGGAGCGGTCCTCCTCGTGGCCGGCTACGTCTCGTACGTCTTCCTGTCGTTCCTCGCCTATGCCTTCCTCTACGCGCGGCTGAAGGTCCGTCACGACGTGGACTTCGTCGTCGTCCTCGGCTCCGGGCTGGTCGGCGGCTCCCGGGTGCCGCCCCTGCTGGCGAGCAGACTGGAGCGGGCGCGCGCGGTGTACGAGGCGCAGGCGGCGCGGGGTACGCCGCCCGTGCTGGTCACCTCCGGCGGCCAGGGCCCCGACGAGGACCTGCCCGAGGCCGAGGCGATGGCCGACTACCTCATCGCCCGTGGCGTCCCGGAGCGGCATGTCGTACGGGAGAACCGCTCGCGCACCACGGAGGAGAATCTGCGCTTCAGCGAGGCGCTCATGCGGGAACGCGTGCCGGACCACCGGTGTGTGGTCGTCACCAACAACTTCCACGTCTTCCGCGGCGCCCTGACGGCCCGGCGCACCGGCGTGAACGGCCAGGTCATCGGCTCGCCCACCGCCGCCTACTTCTGGCCCAGCGCGACCATCCGCGAGTTCGCCGCGATCTTCCTGCACTACCGGACGGTCAACCTCGGCTCGTGCGTGCTGCTCGCCCTGATGGGATTTTTTCTCCCCTCCTGAGACTGGGGTCCCGTCCTCGAATCGCGCTGCACGGGCCCGAGTTCGGGCCCGCCTCGGCACGGCCTCGGAACGGTCTCCTCGGCCGAGCTCCCCGCGGAAGGAGATCGGCCCGGGGGCCGAGGCCGATCGGCCGCCGGGCCGAAGCGCTCAGCCACCACTCGAAAGCATCGTTGGCCTCATGAATCTCACGACTCCGGCGCTCGGCGACACAGCACCAACTCCGGTTCCCCGGCGGGAAACCGCACGGCGGATCACCGCCCTCGACGCCCTGCGCGGCTTTGCGCTCTGCGGCATCCTCCTGGTGAACGTCAACCAGATCACGCCCATGAATCAGGTAGACAGCGCCCACCACTGGTACCCCATCGCAAAGTTCCTCGACCTGTTCGTCCAGGAACGCTTCTTCCCGATCTTCTGCTTCCTCTTCGGGCTCAGCTTCGCGATCTTCCTGGACAGTGCCGCCCAGCGCTCGGACCGTCCCCGGCTGCTCCTGACGCGCCGGCTGATCGCTCTGGGCCTGCTCGGCGCCGCCCACCAACTCCTCCAGCCCGGTGAGGCGCTGGCACCGTACGCGATCGCCGGACTCGTCATCCTGGTGCCTGCCACCTGGCTGCCGACCTGGCTGGTGCTGACCGGCGGCCTGCTGGGCACCGTCGCCTCGGTCACCCTGGTCAGCGGCGGAATTCTCAGCATCCCGGGCCTGTTCCTGCTCGGCCTGGCGGTCGCCCGCCTCGGCATCGCCCACACCCTGGACCGCCGCACCGGCCAACTGGCCGCCGTTCTCGCCCTGGCGGCCCCGGCGGCAGCCGCCGCGGTGTGGTGCCAGCACACCTATTCGTCGCTCGGGCCGTTCGCCACCCGCATCGCCGCCGAAGCCGGCCTGCTCGGCGCCCTCACCTACGCCACCGCCTTGCTGCTCCTGCTGCGCGCGCCGCTCGGCCGTCCGTTGTCGGCGGTGCTGGAACCGCTCGGCCGGATGGCACTGACCAACTACATCACCGCCACACTCGCCATCACCGCCGCCTCCCCGCTGCTCGGCCTCAAGGACTCCGGGCGCTGGGGCACCGCCATGCTGCTGGCCGCGGGGATCATCGCGGTGCAGGCACCCTTCAGCCACTGGTGGCTGCGCCGGTTCCGCTACGGGCCCCTGGAGTGGTGCCTGCGCTGCGTCACCTGGTGGTGCATCGTGCCCATCGCCCGCTCCCGAGTGGCAGCCGCCTGAAACGGGGCCGACGCGCACGACCGGAAACCGGGGGCGACCACGCGAGGCGGCAGGGTCAGGCGGAACGTCGGGTGCAGTGCCCAACCACCTCGCCGGTATGGCAAGCGGCGCCACGAGCACGTTCCGTGACCTGGGGTTCGCCCTCGGCCCCGCGATCATCGGTGCCATCGCGCTGGGCCGCGCCGCCAAGGAGATCGGCCGCACCCTGGCCGGCAATCCAGGGCTGAGCGAGGCTTGTGCGGCTTTCCAGGCCTCGCCGGCCCATGCTCCCGCGGACCAGAAAGCGGAGCTGGAAGCGGCAGTTCACGCCGTGGCATCGGGCCCGCTCGGAGCCAACTCGGTCCCGGCCGAGGTCCCACTGCCCAATGGCCAGGTCGCACCCCTCAACCCGCTCAAGGACATCGCTTTCGGCGTCCTCAGCCACAGTTTCCCCATCGCGTACGTGGTCGGTGGCGTGGCTGCTCTGGTGGCAGCGGCACTCACCCTCGTGGGAGGGTGCGGGGGCACGGGCCAGGCTCATCTCGACGACGACCCGCACACCCTCGACGGCTGACCGCCTCACGAACATGCCGGCGCCGGGCCACCGGCAGCAGGCCGGCCGGGACGACCGGAGCGCCCGCCGCGACCGCGCGCCCGGGCCGCCCCGAGCACCAGTCGAGGGCGGAACGCTCGTCACGGCGGAGGCACTGGCCGGGACCGGTGGTGGATGCCTGCTGGCCGCGGGTGACGCGAAGCGCCGGTAGCGAGTGTGAAACGACACGCTTCGCGCCTGCTGTGCGGACCGAGCTGGTCGTTTGCCACCGGGCCACCTCGGTGTGCGTCAGCATCAGCGCTGAACCCCGACGGCAGACACCGTCATACGCCCTTGGGGGCGAGGACGATGTCGAAGCGCACCCGGCTCCATGTGCCGTCGAGCGGATTCTCGCCAGGCTCGAACTGCGGGACCGAGCTCAAGCGGTCACCCATACCTACGAGATCGGCCTCGCCGAGCCCACCAACCGGCCACCGGTTGCCACGTGAACCGGGTTCGCCTGGCCCGACGGCAGTCAAACTGAGAGCGCCGCCGCGAGGTCAGTCCTCGCGAATCGTCTCGGTCACCCGGTCGAGCAGCGCCCGCATCTGCGCCGAATCCTCCGGGCCGAGGTCACCGGTGATCTGCCGCTCGATGTCGGCGATCACTTTGTCGGCCGCGCGCAGCGCTTCCCGACCGGCGTCGGTGAGATGCAGTTCCTGGATGTGCCGGTGGCGCGGATGCTCGCGTCTCTCCAACTGCCCGCGGCTCTCCAGACGCGCCACCAGTGAGGCGATGGCCTGGGGGGTTACGTTGAGGCGGCGGGCAAGTTCGGCGCCGGTCAGACCCGGTTCGTCGTGCACGGAGATCAGGAGCGTGTAGTGCGCCGCCGCCAGGCCCAGCGGGCGCAGTCGCTGCTCCTTGAGGCTCTGCACGGCCAGTTCCGCGCGGCGCAAAGCCCAGGTCACTCGGTCAAGCGCGCCGAGCTCGACGGGCTCCTCGTCATTTCGTATCACGCGAGAAGGATACGACACTTAAGAGCAATCAAGCGTTTGACACTTGCCTAGCGGTTGAGGAATGCTGGTCGCATGAATCGCACCATTGCTCTGATCACTGGCGCCTCCTCCGGCATCGGCGCCGCCTACGCCCGTCTCCTGGCAGATGACCACGACCTCGTTCTGGTGGCGCGACGCGCCGACCGGCTCGCCGACCTGGCCGAGGAACTCCGCGCCCATGGAGCGGCCGTCGAGGTGCTGCCCGCCGACCTCATGACCCATGACGGCATCGACGCTGTCACCGTCCGCCTGGCCGCCGGGGACGTGCGCATGCTGATCAGCAACGCCGGCGCCGGCGGTTACGCCCCGCTCGCCGACGTCGACCCTGCCGACATCGACCGCCTGCTCACCCTCAACGCCGTCGCCCCCGTCCGGCTGGTCCACGCCGCACTTCCCGGAATGCTCGCGGCAGGCGAAGGCGCGATCGTCACTGTCGCCTCGCTCCTCGCCTTCAGTGCGGGCCTCACCGACGCGCGAGCGCCCCGGCGCACCCTGTATGTCGCCGCGAAGGCCGCCACCCTGGGCTTCACCCGCACCCTTGCCAATGAACTCGCCGACACCCCCCTCCGGGTCCAGGTCGTGTGCCCCGGCGTCGTGGCCACGGAGTGGAACAGCGGCGCCGGCCACAACATCCCCTGGGCGATGACGCCCCAGGATGTGGCATCGGCCAGCCTGGCCGGGCTGCGCCTCGGTGAGACCGTCTGCGCCCCCGGTCTGGAGAATCTGGACTCCGCCCTGGACGCCTTGCTCACCGCAGAGACCGCCTTTGGCGTGGGCGGCAACCAGCCCACACTCGCCGCTCGGTACACAGATCCGCGAGCCTAGGGCAGTCGCGCCGGCGGTCTGCGGCCCAGTTAGGGCAGGAGGAGTACTTTGCCGGTCTGCCGATGGCTTTCCAGGTAGGTGTGGGCCTCAGTCGCCTCTGCGAGGGGGTAGGCCCGGTCGATGATCGGCTGGATCTTTCCGTCTGCCAGCAGTTGGTTCCGGAGGTGCTGGCGGCCGCTGATCGGCTGGCTCAGGTCGGCGTCCCGGCGGATGTGGTGTGTGTCACCAGCCCCGACCTCCTGTACCGGGCGGTGCGCGCCGGGCAGGGCCACGAACAGGCCGAGTCCTGGGTGCTGGATCAGGTCTTCCCGACCGAGCGCGCCACCCCGCTGGTCACCGTTCTCGACGGCCATCCGCACACCCTGGCCTTCCTGGCCACCGTCAACGGTGTTCCTGTCTCCTCCCTCGGCGTGACTCGGTTCGGACGGTCCGGATCGATCGAGGACGTCTACCGCCATCACGGGCTCGATGCGGACAGCATCGTTCGCGCCGCCCTCGACGTGACCGCCTGAGACGCAAGAGGCTTACTGCCTATCAAGCGCTTGACACTTGCCAGCGGATTGATAATCTTGTACTTGCTGCGGCCCTCGGGCCAGCTGAAGTCATTCATGTCGGCGCGCACCCGCTGTCACGCAGCGGCCCTTCACCGCGCCGGAGACCGCGTCCGTCATCTGCCATCACCCTCGAGGTGCTGCTCGGGCGCAGGCGGTCGTAAGAAAGTGGGAGAAACCCGTGACCAACAACATTCCAATGATCACGCGTGACGGAGTTCTCGGACAGGACGGGAGCGAGGTGGTCACCGTCGATCAAGCCACCGGAGCCGAGTTCGCCCGGTACCCCGTGGCCGGCAAGGAAGAGGCGGCCGCGGCCGTCGCCGCCGCCCGCTCGGTCGCCGCGCCCTGGTGGGACCTCGGATTCGAGGGCCGCACGGAGCGGCTGCGCGCGTGGCGGCGGGAGATCGCCGTGAGCGGCGAGGAGGGGGTCGCCCTCATTCACGCCGAGAACGGCAAGCCCCTCGATGAGGCCCGCCTGGAGGTGCTCGGGATTCTGGAGCACGTGCAGTACGCCATCGAGAACGCTGAGCGCGTGCTGGGACGCCGGGAGGTCCCGGACAGCCCCACCGTGCCCAACCAGCGAGCGTGGGTTGAGTACCAGCCCTACGGCGTCGTCGGCGTCATCGGCCCGTGGAACTTTCCCCTGCTCACGCCGGGGGCCATCCTGATCGAGGCGATCGCGGCCGGAAACGCCGCCATTCTCAAGCCCAGCCAGATCACGCCCGGCGTCGGGGAGTGGATCGTCCGGACCTGGCAGCGCGCGGTCCCCGACTTCCCGAACGTCCTGCAGTGTCTCAACGGGTTCGGGGCCACCGGTGGAGCGCTCATCGAGGCCGGCCTGAACAAGCTCGCGTTCACCGGCAGCGTCGCCACGGGCAAGACGGTGGCCGCCCAGTGTGCGCAGACCCTGACCCCCGTTCTGCTGGAACTCGGGGGCAAGGACGGCGTCATCGTGGCCGAGGACGCCGACCTGGACGAAGCCGCCAGGCACATCGTCTGGGGCGCCATGCAGAACACTGGACACGGCTGCATCAGCCTCGAAGTGGCCTACGTCGCCGAGTCGGTTCACGACGAGTTCGTCGAGAAGATCAGCGATCTCGCCAAGCAGATACGCGTCGGCAGCGACGAGGACGCGGAGATCGGGCCGGTTCCCCTGCCCACCCAGATCCCGATCATCCGGGAGCACATCCAGGACGCTCTCGATCGCGGCGCGACAGCCACTGTCGGTGGCATCGAGGCAGTGGGGGAGCGCTATGTCACTCCCACCATCCTCGTCGGCGTGAGCCCCGACGCCCTGGCGGTGACGGAGGAGACGTTCGGTCCCACGCTGGCCGTCGTCAAGGTCACCGACACGGAGGAGGCCATCGCCCACATCAACGGCGGCCGGTACGGACTGGGCAGCGCGGTCTTCAGCCGCGACCGCGGCGAAGCCATCGCCCGGCAGCTCCGCGTCGGAATGACCAGCATCAACGACGCCCTGGTGTTCTCCATCAACCCCGCCGTGCCCTTCGGCGGTCGCGGCGACAGCGGCTACGGGCGCAAGCAAGGGGAGGAAGGGCTCCGGGAGTTCGCCTACCCGCACTCCTTCACCGCCAAGACCGGCCCCGCCCAGTTCTCGGCCACCACCTTCGGCAGGCCCGCGGGCGCGATGGCGGGTGCCCTCGCCGGCGTTCGCAACAGGATCCTGGCCGAGGGCGGCGAGAAGGCCGACCCGACCAGCTGACCAACTGACGGGCAGAGGCGAACGGTTCGGGCCGAGCCCGGTCCGGCATCCACCTCGTCACGCGACCGGTCGTTGACCGGCCTGGCACCGGGTTCGAGACAGCGCACGACCTCGGACCCGGTCGCCGGACGCGGCCCGCCGATGGTGCGAGCCGACCACAACCAGCCGAGGCCATGCCCGCCGACACAACTCGACGGCGGCGGCTCGGAGGGGCATCGGACCACCGGGAGAAAACGACGCGCACCTTCGCGGAGCGCGACAGCGATTGGTACGTCCCGACAACCACCGCGCCACCATCGAGGGAGAGCGGGCATGTCCAACGAACGTCCCGTCCAAGGCGTGGCTCCACCCGCCGAGCCCTCGACCACAGCCACCCGGCGAAGATTCCTTGCTGCGACCGCCGCTGCCGGAGGAGCCACCGTGGCCGGCGGTCTGGTCGCGGGACAATCCGCGCTCGCCGCCGAGGCAGCGCCTGGCAGCCGTGCCTCCACGACGGTCGGCGGCTCGAAAGGCCATGGGAACGCCAAGGGGAGAAGAAGATGCGCATCGTAGCTGTGGAAGAAGCGTTCTCCATCCCCGGAGCCATCCGGCAGGAGGCAGCGATCCGTCAGCGCTTGGAGGCAACGGACGAGACCAAGCGGGAGTGGTTCCGGCGCCTGGACGACGTGACCGAGCTGCGGCTGGAGGACATGGACGCCAACGGCGTCGACATGCAGGTCCTCTCGTACTCCACGCCTGGCCTGGAAGTGATCGAGGATCCGGCGGAGGCGGTGGTCGTGGCGCGGCGGGTCAACGACTATCTGGCCAAGGCGGTCGCCAGTCATCCGAACCGGTTCGCGGGCTTCGCGGTGCTTCCGCTGCAGGACCCGAAGGCCGCGGTCGTGGAGCTGCGTCGGGCGGTGAAGGAACTCGGGCTCAAGGGTGTGCTGTACAACGACCATGTACGGGGGCACTACCTGGACGAGCCGCAGTTCAGGCCCGTATGGGCCGAGCTGGAGCGCCTCGGCGTGACGCTGTATCTGCATCCGGCTGTCATTCCGGCCGACAACTGGCGTGTCTTCGACGGGTATCCCGTGCTGGTCGGGCCGTCCTGGGGCTGGACCGCGACGGTGGGCGCCCATGCGCTCCGGCTGATCTACGGCGGCGTGTTCGACGAGTTCCCGGGCGCGTCAGTCACGTTGGGACACATGGGCGAGCTGCTGCCGTTCCAGATGGCTCGGCTCGACAGCCGCTACCCCGCCCAAGTTCCGGTTGAGAAGAGGGTGCAGCACCAGCCCTCGTACTACCTGCGGAACAACGTGTACGCCACTACCAGCGGAGTGATGTCCCATGCCGCGCTGCTGGGAGCCGTCCATGCCGTCGGTGTCGACCGGGTGCTGTTCTCCATCGACTACCCGTTCGAGTCCAGCGCCGAGGCGGTGGCGTTCCTGCGTTCCGCACCGTACGCGCAGGCCGACCTCGCGCGCATCGCGCACGGTAACGCCGAACGCATTCTGGGGCTGTGAACGACCGACCGTCCGCGTGGTCCCGCATTTCCTTCACCCGCGGCGCGACCTGAGGAGCCACGATGTCAAAAGCAGTGCGATTCGCCGAGTACGGCGGCATCGACGTACTGAACGTGGTCGACGTCGAGCGGACCGGGCCCGGTGAACGCCAGCTCCTCGTCAGGGTGTTGGCGGCCGGGATCAACCCGGGCGAGGCGGCGATCCGGCAGGGGTTGCTGCACGACAGGTTTCCGGCGACGTTTCCGTCGGGGCAGGGCAGCGACCTCGCCGGGATCGTCGAGGAACTCGGCGCGGGAGCCGACGGATTCGCCGTCGGTGACGAAGTGATCGGCTTCACCCGTAAGCGGGCCAGCCACGCCGAGTACGCGATCGTCGACGAGGACGACCTCACCCCCCGACCGGCGGGCGTCCCATGGGACCAGGCAGGCGCGCTCTTCGTCGCCGGGACCACGGCGTACGCGGCGGTACACGCCGTCAGGGTCAAGCGTGGCGAGACGGTCGTCGTCTCCGGGGCCGCGGGTGGAGTGGGCTCTCTCGTCGTCCAACTCGCCCGGCACGCCGGAGCCACCGTCATCGGCCTGGCCAGCGAGCCCCACCACGCCTGGCTGGCCCGGCACGGAGCGATCCCACTGACCTACGGCGAGGATGTTGGCGAGCGCATCCGCGCGGCGGCCGACGGCACGATCGACGCCTTCATCGACACCTTCGGCGCGCCCTACATCGAACTGGCCCTGGAACTCGGTGTACCCGGTGAACGGATCAACACGATCATCGACTTCCCCGGCGCGGCGAAGCACGGCACCTAGGCGGAGGACAGCGCGGCGGCGGCAAGCGCCGACGTTCTGCGGGACCTTGCCACGCTGATCGCCGACGGGGATCCGGAGATCCCCGTCGCAGGCGTCTACCGGCTCGACGAAGTCCGGGAGGCCTTCCGGGAGCTGGAACGCCGACACACGAACGGCAAGATCGTTCTCAGGCCCTGAGGGGCCGTCATCGACCGGCTGCCACCGCATCCTGCGAGCGAGCCGTCAGACCCAGCACACCCCTGAACGGAGCAAGGCCGTGGCCAAGTCGTCACAACCCGAGATCCGCACCCGGTGGTCGTCCCAGGACGCCGCCGATCAGTTCACCGTCGACAACCCCGCGACCGGCGCGCCCCTGGCCGTTGTCCAGGGCGCCGGCGACAAGGAAGTCGACCAGGCCGTACAGGCGGCCTACGACGCGCACTTCTCCTGGAAGGCCCGCACCGCCCGCGAGCGCGGCAGCTGGCTGCGGAAGATCGCTCAGGCGATACGCGAGCACGCCGACGAGATCGCGACCCTGGAGTGCAGCGACAACGGCAAACCCCTGACCCAGGCGCGCAACGGGGACGTGAACGCGGCGATCGGGCTCTTCGAGTACTTCGCGAGTCTGTGCGACTCCATGCCCGGCCAGGTCAACGACGGCGGAAGCCTGCTGGACATCACGGTGCTCGAACCCTACGGCGTCATCGCCGCGATCGTGCCGTTCAACTGGCCGCCGATCCACACCGCCAGCAAGCTGGCCCCGGCGCTGGCCGTCGGCAACGCGGTGGTGATCAAGCCGCCGGAGCAGGCCCCGCTCTCCGCCATGCGCATGGTGGAGATCATCCAGTCCGTCCTGCCGGACGACGTGGTCCACATCCTTCCCGGCACCGGCTCGATCGGGTCCCGGCTCGCCGGCCACCCGCTCGTCGGCAAGATCTCGTTCACCGGGTCGCCCACCACCGGCGTCTCGGTCATCAAGACCGCGGCCGACAACCTGACGCCGACCCTGATGGAGCTCGGCGGCAAGGACCCGTTCATCATCTTCGAGGACGCGGACCTCGACCTGGCGCTGCCGTGGGCGATCGAGGGCGGCCTCTTCAACCAGGGTGAGGCCTGCACCTCGGCGTCCCGCGTCCTCGTCCACATCGACATCTACGACGAGGTCGCGCGCCGCTACGGCAACGCGGTGAAGCGGCTGCGCGTCGGCAACGGCATCGATCCCGGCACGCACATCGGACCGATGGTGTCCGCCGCCCAGCGCAAGCGGGTGCTGGACTACATCGACATCGGTATCCAGGAGGGTGCCACGATCGCGGCGCAGGCGCCGCTCCCCGACGACCCGGAGCTGGCGGGCGGCTACTACGTCGCGCCGACACTGTTCACCGGCGTTCGCCCGGACATGCGCATCGCGCAGGAGGAGATCTTCGGCCCGGTCATCTCGATGATCCCGTTCCATGACGAGGACGAGGCCGTCAGGATCGCCAACGGCACCGAATTCGGCCTGGTCGCCGCGGTGTTCACGCCGGATTCCGAGCGCGCGCTGCGGGTCAGCCGCGCCCTGCACACCGGGTTCGTCTTCGTGAACAACTACAACCGGAACTTCACGGGCACGCCGTTCGGCGGAGTCGGTGCGAGCGGCTACGGCCGGGAGACTTCGGCGCAAACCCTGGGCGAGTACGGCTACAGCAAGAGCATCCGCCTGGTCTCCGGGAGGGGCGAGATGCCGCGCTGGGCGCCGTCCCTGGAGGTGACCGGACACGACAAGTGAACAACCCGGTCTTCGAGGCGGCGTAACCCGCCTCGAAGACGCGAAGACGCGAAGACGCGGCGTGCGGCACCCTTGAGACGGATGGTGTCGCACGCCGTCGCGCCGTTCACAGCCCCTGACCGATGTCCTGCACGGCTGCCAGCAAGGGACGGGACAACGCCGCCAGGCTCGCGCGGGTGCACCGGACCGACGGAGCCGCGACCGCCACGGCGGCCACCGCGGTGCCCGTGCGATCGCGCACACAGGCACCGACGGCGTGCACTCCGCGTTCGCTCTCCTGCAGGTTGATCGCGTAGCCGTCCCGTCGTACCGCCACCAGCTCGTTGAACAGGCGTTCCACGTCGCAAGAAGCGGTGGCCAACTCCCCGGGGAGCCCGTTGGGGTAGAGGGCCCGGAGCCGGTCCGCCGGCAGTGCCGCGAGCATGGCCTTGCCGCCCGAGGTCACGTGGGCGGGCAGGAGCGTGCCGGTGCGGTAGCTGACCCGCAGCGCCTGTGGGCCCTCCACGCCGTCCAGGAAGCGGGCTCCGTTGCCATCGAGCACCATCAGGTGGGTCGTCTCACGGACGGCGTCCGCCAGCCGTTGCAGGTGGGGGTGGGCGATGGTGATCAGGTCCGGGGGAGGGGCGGCCTGGCTTCCCCTGATCGCCTGCAGAGCCGGCCCCGGCCGGTACACCTTGTGGCGGTCCTGCGCCGCGAATCCCTCGAAGACGAGCATCGCGAGGATGCGGTGAGCGGTCGAGCGCGCGACTCCGAGCCGGTCGGCGACGTCCATCACCCGCAGCTCGTCGAACTCGTGCAGTAGCCGGACGACGCGCAGGGCGTTGCCGGCGGCGCTCACCGGATACGAAGGGCTGGGCGAAGGACCGGCTGAATTCTCCATAGCGGAATTCTACACTTCATGGATTCCGTTGGGGGGAACGGCGGCATAGCGTCAGGACCAGCGCTGAACGATGCGCGCTTCTTCCGGCGGTCGCCGAACACACGACCTGGAGGTCTCCGTGACCGATACCACCAGCGAACAGACCGAGCGCAAGCTGCTCGACGAGCTGTACGCGGACTTCGAGGACGCGGGTCTGATCCCGCTGTGGACGCAGGTGGACGGCCTCATGCCGATGTCGCCCCAGCCCGCCGCGGTACCGCACCTCTGGCGGTGGAGGGAACTGCTGCCCATCGCGCAGCGCTCCGGAGAGCTCGTACCGGTCGGGCGTGGCGGCGAGCGCCGTGCCATGGCACTGTCCAACCCCGGCCTGCCGGGCCTTCCCTTCGCCACCCCGACCCTGTGGACCGCGATCCAGTACCTGGGGCCGCGCGAGGTCGCCCCCTCGCACCGGCACAGCCAGGGAGCCTTCCGGTTCGTTCTCGAAGGCGAGGGTGTGTGGACCAACGTCGACGGCGACGCGGTCGCGATGCGGCGGGGTGACCTGCTGCTCACGCCGAGCTGGGCCTTCCATGAGCACCAGAACGTCACCGACAAGCCGATGGCCTGGCTCGACGGACTCGACATCCCCCTCGTCTCCAAGCTGGACGCGGGCTTCTTCGAGTTCGGACCCGACGAACTCTCCACCCGCGAAACCCCCGAACGCTCGCGCGGTGAGCGACTGTGGGGCCACCCCGGGCTGCGCCCGATCAGCCGGCCCGACCAGCCCAACTCCCCGCTGGGCGCCTACCGCTGGGAGCACACCGACGCCGCCCTGACCGCCCAACTGGAGCTGGAGGACGAAGGCGTACCCGGCGTGCTCGAGCCCGGGCACGCCGGAGTCCGCTTCTCCAACCCGACCACCGGCCGGGACGCCCTGGTCACCATGCGCACCGAGATGCGCCGACTGCGGGCCGGTGCACAGACCGCCTCCGTGCGTTCGGTCGGCTCCGCGGTCTGGCAGGTGTTCGAGGGTGAGGCGGTCGCCCGTGTCGGTGACAAGGTCTTCGAGATCGCCACGGGCGACCTGTTCGTCGTCCCGTCCTGGTGCGAGGTCTCGCTGTCCGCCCGCACGCAGGTCGACCTGTTCCGTTTCAGCGACGAGCCCGTCTACGAAGCCCTGGGACTCGCCCGTACCTCCCGAGGAGAACACAAGTGAAGCTCGCCACCATCCGGGTCAACGGCACCACGCGCGCCGTCCGTGTCGACGAGGGCAAGGCGGTGGACCTCGGCGAGAGCGACCTGGTGGCCTTCCTGCGCCACGGTGACTGGGCGGCGCGTGCCGCGGACGCCGTCGGCGAAGCGTACGAAGGTGCCCTGGACTACGCCCCCGTCGTCGTTGCGCCGGAGAAGGTCGTGTGTGTCGGCCTCAACTACCGCACCCACATTCTGGAGATGGGCCGCGAACTCCCCTCGCACCCCACGCTGTTCTCCAAGTTCGCGCGAGCGCTGGTCGGAGCGTACGACGACGTGACCCTGCCCGCCGGGTCCACGCAGATGGACTGGGAGGCCGAACTCGGCGTCGTCATCGGTGCCGAGGTCCGGCACGCGGACACGGAGCGGGCGCGGGCCGCCATCGCCGGGTACACCGTGCTGAACGACGTCACCGCCCGGGACTGGCAGTACCGCACCACCCAGTGGGACCAGGGCAAGACGTTCGAGGCCACCACCCCCATCGGACCGTGGCTGGTGACCGCCGACGACCCGGCGGTGTCCGCCCAGGGCCTGAGTCTGACCTGTGAAGTCGATGGCGACACGGTCCAGAAGGCCGACACCGGTGACCTCGTCTTCGACCCGGCAACGCTGGTCGCGTACCTGTCCGAGATCGTCACTCTGGTGCCCGGCGACGTGATCGCCACCGGCACTCCGGGCGGGGTCGGCCACGCCCGCAAGCCCGCCCGCTATCTGCAGGACGGTACGGCCCTCGTCACCCGGATCGAGGGGATCGGAGAGTGCCGCAACACCTGTCGCCGGGAGACACGGTGAGCGCACGACCGGCCGCGATGCTGGAGTGGGCGGCCAAGGGCACAGCGGCCTTCGAAGCCGCCGTGGACTGGCTGACCGACTCCGGGCTCACCATGCCCTCGTACCTGCCGGGCTGGAGCAGGGCCCACGTCGTCGCCCATGTCGCCCGCAATGCCGACGCCCTCGTCAACCTGCTGACCTGGGCGCGGACAGGTGTCGAGACGCCCATGTACGCAAGCGGCGACCAGCGTGCGCGCGAGATCGAGGAAGGTGCCCGGCGGCCGACCGAGGAGCTGCGTGCTGTCCTGCTCGCGGCCGACGGCCGTCTCGCCGAGGAACTCGCCGCACTGCCGGACGAGTGCTGGGAAGCGACCGTCCGCACCGCGCGAGGCCGTGAGGTACCTGTCTCCCAGGTGCCCTGGATGCGAGTGCGCGAGGTGTGGGTCCACACCGTCGACCTGAACATCACCACCTTCGACGATGTCCCGCACGAGGTGTGCGCGGCGCTCGTCGACGACGTCGCCGCCGCTTTCCGGGCCCGTCCGGACTGTCCCCCCGTCGAGCTACGGATCAAGGGCGACGTCCGTACCTGGTCCCTGGGCGCGCCCGGCAGCGCGGAGCCGATCGTGGTGAGCGGTGACCTGCCCAGTCTGGCTGCCTACGCGACCGGACGCCCTGTGCCCGGCCCTCTGTATCCCGTCGGCCGGGAATCCCCGCCGAGGCTGCCCGCGTGGCTGTGAGCGCGAAGGAAAGATGATGAAAGTTGCCTGCATCGGCGCAGGTCCAGGAGGGCTGTTCTTCGCGACACTGCTGAAGCGGAGCCGGCCCGGCGCCGAGGTCGTGGTCTTCGAACGCAACGGCCCCGACGACACGTTCGGATTCGGAGTGGTCTTCTCCGACGCCACCCTCGACGCCATCGACGCCGCCGACCCCGTCCTCAGTGAGGCGCTGGAGAAGCACGGCCGGCACTGGGACGACATCGAGGTCCGCGTGCACGGTGCACGGGAACGCGTCGGCGGCATGGGCATGGCCGCTGTCGTACGCAAGACGCTGCTGAGCCTGTTGCAGGAGCGGGCCCGCGCCGAGGGCGTTCGGATGCGCTTCCAGCACGAGATCCGTGATCCCGCCGAGCTGGACGACTTCGACCTGGTCGTGGTGTGCGACGGCGCCAACAGCCGCTTCCGCACGGTGTTCGCCGACGACTTCGGACCGACGGCGGACGTGGCGAGCGCGAAGTTCGTCTGGTTCGGCACCTCGTACATGTTCGACGGGCTCACCTTCGTCCACCAGGACGGCCCCCATGGTGTCTTCGCCGCCCACGCCTATCCGATCAGCGACTCGCTGAGCACCTTCATCGTCGAGACCGACGCCGACTCCTGGGCCAGGGCCGGACTCGATACTCGGGCTTCCTCACCCCGCGCCGACGGCTGACGGCCAGTTTCGTCCCGGGCGTGGCCGATCTGGAACCGGGCCCGGTGGCGGTCGTGGCCGCCAGTGGCGGAGTGAACCACACGCTGGCCTTCGCCCTTGCCGAGGCCGGCGTCGGCCTGCGCCTGGGGGTCGGGTTGGGCAACAGCCTGGACGTCACCCAGGCCGACGTCCTGCTCCACCTCGCCGAGGACGAGGACGTAGGGGCCGTCGCCCTGCACGTGGAGACCGCCGCGGAAGGGCGCCGTCTCACCGAGGCCGTACGCCGCCTGACTGACCGGGTACCCGTCGTGGCCCTGGTCGTCGGACGCAGCGACATCGGCGACTTCGCCCGCTCCCAGACCGGAGCCCTGGCCACCTCCTGGCGCGTCACCAAGGCAGCGTTGCGGCAGGCCGGAGCCGTCCTCGTCGACGACGAACGCGACCTCGTCGACGCCGTCACCGCGCTCAGCCGCGTACGTCTCCCCCCCACCCACGCCAGCGGTGTGACAGGGTTCGCCGCCGCGGAGGGCGGGCCGATGACGTTGCGGTGATGCTCCCGCCTAGCCGGAGGGAGTCAAAGCTGCTCTGCCGGCCTTCTGGCGGTACCCGGGAAACAGCTCCAGGTACCGCCGTCACCGTCCCCTGCCCTGACCGTCGGACCAGCAACGGGAAGTGCCCGCCTCCTGGTGGTCGGCCTCACGCCTCCTCGCGCACGTCCTGCCGTTGGGTTTCTCTCTGCGCGGACCAGGCCGAGCACGTAGAGCACCGGCCGGAAGGTCAGCGGGAACAGATCGGCGTCATCGGCGCGAGTCGGCGGCTGACCAGGGACTACACGTCGCCACACGTCGTGTGCGTGGCGAACGGCAGCCCGAAATCGGGGAGCGGCCGTCATTCCCCTTCGCAGACGCCCTCGACAGCGAACTTCTGGTACAGGTGCGGGTAGGCGACAGTGCCGTCAGGGTAGCCCTGCAGGTGCGCGGCGAACTCCGGCGTGCCGAGCGCTGCGCGGAGGTGTTCGGTGGATTTCCAGACCGCGACGTTGGTGAACAGCCGGCTGGCGCCGATGCCCCGGTACAGCTGCACCGAGAGGAGGCTCCCCGACTTCTTCATGTACTCCGCGTCGTCCGTCCAGGCGGCCACCACCTCGTCCTCCTTGCCTTCCGGAGCGACAAACGTGTTGATGATGGTGACCGGGCCGGCCTTCTCCTTCTGCTGGTCGTGGAAGTGGGTGGACTCGTCGAGTTGTCCGAAACCGAGCATGATTCCTCCATGGAATCGAGGGGGAGGTGGGTCTACCGACCCACTGGGATTCAAGTGATCCGGGACCGGGAGGCACCCGTCTGCGTGATGGTGAGTCGTGATCGATGGGCGGTCCGCGGGAGGGACTACGCCGATGACCGCCGCGTGGCCCCGCCAGTGGTGTGCGTTCAGGCGTTGTGCTTGCCGAGGAAGTCGGTGATGAGCTGCTGCCACTCCTCGGTCCGCTCCAGCATCGGCAGGTGGCCGGTGGCGATTTCCGCGAGCTGGGCGCCGGGGATGCTCTCGGCGAGCTGGCGGTGCAGGGCGACGGAGGTGAGCCGGTCGTCGGTGGTCGAAACGACCAGGGTGGGGACCTTGATGCCGGCGAGGTCGTCCCGGACGTCGACCTGGCCGACGAGGTCGGTCTGCTCGGAGCTGCCGTCGGCCGCGCCGGCGGCGACGTAGCCGAGGGTCTGCCGCAGTTGCTCGGACGGCATCGACTCCAGCGCCTGGGTGCCGAGGGCCATCATGAGCTGGAATTCGGCGAGCAGTTCGCGGTCGCCGGACGCGGCGATCTTGCTCCAGACCGAGGAGGCGAGAGCGAGCCGGTTGTCGCGGTGCGGGAAGGCGGCGGTCAGGACGAGCGCGGTGACGCGCTCGGGGTGGCGGGTGGCGGCGCGGATGGCGACCGGGCCGCCGAGGGAGTAGCCGGACACGGCGAACCGGTCGAGGCCCTCTGCGTCGGCGGCGGCGACGAGCTGGTCGGCGAGGTCGTCGACGGACAGCGGGGTCGTGGAGCGGGGCGTCTCGCCGCTGCCGGGGTAGTCGATGCCGACGACGGTGTGGCGGGCGGCGAGCCCTTCCAGGACGGGGCCGTAGGTGCCGGCCAGGCTGCTGCCGGCACCGTGGGCGAGGAGCAGACCGGGGCCGGACCCGAGGCGAGTACGGGCGAACGCGGGCGCGAGCAGGTTGCGAGATGACATGGCCAACTACCTTTCACAGTCACCGACACGCAAGGAATCATCCAGTGCGTGTGATTGCTCTTCATTTGTATCACCCGCAGCGTATGATTCGAGATGTGACGTCAATCACACTCGCCGTATGATTTGCCGATAGGGTGGTGGCATGAAGGAGCCTCCCCACCGCCGCCAGCCGACGCCGGGCAACCCGCGCGTGCAGCGCACCCGCAACCGCGTGCTGGCCGTCGCGCGAGAACTGCTGCCTCAGGTCGGACCGGCCGGGCTGACCTACGCCCTACTGGCCGAGCGGGCTGATGTCACCCGTCAGACCCTCTACCGGCACTGGCCCAACCGGGCCGCACTGCTCTTCGACCTCGTCCTCGAAGGCCCTGACCTCGGCAACTACCCCGAACCGGGCACCGACGTGGGCGCCGTGGCCACCGCCTGGCTGAAGAGCCTGCGTGCCGGGGTCAGCGTGCCGTCTGTGCGAACCGCGGCTCTGGCCGTCACCGCCCAGGCCGACCACGACCCCGACAGCGCCCGGGCACTCGTCCGCATCGGCGAGGACCGCTACATCGGCTTCAACAGGCTGCTGGAGCCTTCGGGCATCCAGATCAGCGACGACGAGTTCACCCTGCTGTACGGGCCCGTCCTCGCCCGGCTCTTCCTCGACCGCGGCCAGGTCACCGACGCCTTCATCGACGCCGTCGTGGCCCAGTGGCTCACCATGCTCCGTCGCGCCGGAGCACCGCAGGACTCGGAGCAGTAGTCACCGAGAGCACTCCCTGGGGTAGCGGAACACGGTGATCGGCTCGAAGGCGACGCCTCGCCCGCCGGGCCGTCGAAGCCGCGCAGCGTCACCACCCGGCCGCTGTCGCGGACCGCCGAGGCATCGGGAAGGGTCTGGCGCCCGAGCGCCCACACACCACGAGGGTGAAGCAGCTGAGGACCACGCCGGCGATCGTCACGGCCGTCCAGCCGCCCGCCGTCCACAGCACCGGGGCGGCGGCCGAGAAGATCGCGCCCCCGAGCAAGTCGCTCGCGACGAAGGCCGTGTTGGGTCGGCAGCGCGCCTCGTTCGACACGGGCGAACATCCGTCGTTCGACACGGGCGAACATCCGCGACTGGTTGAACAGGTGGACGCCCCGGACAGTTGTCAGGCGACGGTGTCGGACGCGGTCCGCTTCTGGTCCGCCGCCCAGGAGGCCAACAGGCGCAACCCGTCGTAGGAAGGGGAACCGGGTTCAGCAGTCCACACGATGATGTTCTGGTGGGGGTCCGTGCCACACGTCAGCGTGTTCCAGTCGAGTGCCAGCTCGCCCACCACCGGGTGACGTAGCTTCATGACGCCCTTGCCCCGCATCGCGACGTCATGCGCGGTCCACCACTGCCGGAACTGTGCGTAACGGGCGGAGAGCTCCTCGACCAGAGCGGTGAGGCGCGGGTCGCAGGGGTAGTGCGCACTCTCCATGCGCACATGGGCGATGGCCAGCCGGGCGACCTCCTCCCAGTCCACATATCGCTCTCGCACCAAGGGTTCGGTGAACAACAGCCGGACGAACACGCGCTCCTGCTCCGGGTAGCGCCTGAAATCGGTCCACAGGGCGGCGGCGAGCTGGTTCCAGCCCAGGATGTCGGTGCGCCGACCGATGACGACAGCCGGCGAGGCGGTGAGATCGTCCAGGATGCGCTGCAGCTGCGTGTCCACCTGCTGGCGATCGCCCGACGTAGGCGGGCGCACTCTCTCTTTGGCCGCGAGGTCGAACAGGTAGGTGCGCTGGTCGTCGTTCAGGCGGAGCACCTCGGCGATCTCGTTCAGGAGGGGAGCCGATGCCTGGAGACGGCCCTGTTCGATTCGTGTGTAGTACTCGGTACTGATCGCGGTGAGAAGTGCCACTTCCTCACGGCGCAGACCGCTCACACGCCGCCGTTGCCCACCACGGAGCCCGACCTCGGAAGGACCGACCTCGGCACGGCGGGCCTTGAGGAACTCACCCAGCTCGTTCAGGTGGGGGCTGTGGTTCATGATCTCCAACCTCGCGCAGAAGCCCGGTGCTGTGAGGGGGGGGGCGAGATCCTCCTACTTCAGCTCGGCTGTCGCACGTAAATCGTACCGGTTCCGACGTGTATGGCTGTACGTATGGCTGTACGTAGAGGAGGACTCGGCGACCCAGCATGCGTACGGGGCCTCCGAGGTTCCTTCTGTGTGCAGCTGAGTCGTCAGCTCAGTGCCTTGAGCAGTTCCTGGGCCGGTGGAACCGCCGAGCCAGGGTTCTCGCCGGTGAGCAGTGTGCAGTCGACCTCGACGGCGCCGACACCCCAGGAAGACGTCTTCGGCGATCGCGGCCGTGTGGCCGTAGCCCGAATGAAAGGCATGGCGATAGTGGGGCGGCCAAAGAGGGCATGGTGATCACCTCCTGGGATGGCTGCGCTCGATGCGGATCAAGATTTGCATCGGATTAGCGCGCTTTGGGGGGTAGGAAAATGTCCCCTCCCTATCCTTCGCCGGGTAAGCGACTCTCCCCTTCGGGGAGTGACTAAAAGGCGCAACCGCGGGACTTGTTCTTTCTTGCCGGTTGCGTGTATGGGCACGGCAGCTGGGGTACGGCGGCAGGACCGCGCCCCCAACCGCCCGCAACGAAGCGTGCTGCCACCTCAGAAAGGCGTCCTTGATGTTCCAGGACGAGTGCGAGCCGTTGGAAGGCGAGAGACGTGACCGTCCAGACATCGAACGTGACCATCCAGATATCAGAGGTGGGGAATCTGCCTGCCGCCCTGACCACGTTCGTGGGCAGGCGCCGGGACCTCGCCGAAGTGCGCCGCAGTCTGGGGACCACGCGGCTGCTGACGCTCACCGGTATGGGCGGGGTGGGCAAGACGCGGCTGGCGCTGGAGGCGGTCGCGTCGGTGGCGGACTTCGTGGACGGGGTGTGGCTGGTGGATCTGGCGGCGGTGCGGGACCCGTCGCTGGTGGCGAACGCCACGGCGACCGCGCTGGGGGTGCCGGATCTGGGCACCAGGCCGGTCATCGACCAGCTCGCCGCCTTTCTGGCCCATCGCGCTCCGCTGATCGTGCTGGACAACTGCGAGCACCTCATCGACGCCTGCGCCGAGCTGGCACACGCGCTGTTGTCGGCCTCCCCCGGACTGCGCGTTCTGGCGACGAGCCGCCGGGCGCTGGGAATCTGCGGCGAGCACCTCTTCGCCGTCCCTCCGCTGGCGCCGGACGACGCGGCGGAACTGCTGCGGGACCGGGCCACCGCCGTGCGCCCGGAGTTCCGGATCACCGACGCCAACCGCGCCCAGGTCCTCCGGTTGTGCGAGGGCCTGGACGGGCTGCCGCTGGCCATCGAACTGGCCGCGTCCCGGCTGCGGATGCTGACCGTCGACGAGGCGCTGAACCGGCTGGAGGACCGCTTCGGGCTGCTCACGAGCGGCAGCCGGGTCGCCCGGCCGCACCAGCGGACGCTACGCGCGTTGATCGACTGGAGCCACGAGCTGTGCACCCCCACCGAGCGGCTGCTGTGGAGCCGGCTGTCGGTCTTCGCCGGCGACTTCGGCCTGGACGCGGCCGAGGCCGTCTGCGCGGGCGACGGCATCGGCCGGGACGAGGTACTCGATCTCCTCGACCAGCTGGTCGTCCAGTCGATCGTCGTGCCCACCGAGCACGAGGGCCTGCCGCGCTATCGGCTGCTGGGGACCATCCGCCAGTACGGGCGGGAGCGGCTCCCCGAGTCCGGCCAGGAGCAGCAGACGCTGCGACGGTACGACGCTTTCTACCTGGCCCTCGCCGAGCGCATCGCCGACGGCTGGTACGGCCCCGGCCAGCTGGAGAGCCTGGCGCGGCTGCGTGCCGAGCATGCCAATCTGCGCGCGGCGCTGGAGCGGGGCGGCGACCCGCAGGCCACCCTGGCGCTGGCCGCCGCGCTGCGCTTCCACTGGTGCGAGGGTGGATTCCTCGGTGAGGGACGCCGCTGGCTCGACCGGGCGCTCGCCGCCGCGCCCGAGCCCAGCCCGGCCCGGGCCAGGGCGCTGTGGGTCGCCGCCTTGGTGGCGGTGCTGCAGCGCGATCACGCTACGGCGTACCGGTGGCTGGACGAGGCCGGAGCGCTGGGCGAGCGCCTGGACGACCCGGTGGTGTGCGCCCACGTCCAGAACCTGCGTGGCATGTTGGCGTTGTTCAGCGGCCGGCTGGAGGAGGCCGTGTCCTTGTTGGAGGAAGCGGTGGCCGCCCATATGGGGACAGGCGAGAAAATCGGCGCGGTCTACACGCTGATTCTGATGGCTACCGCCCAGTCCCACCTGGGGGATCCACGAGCCACGGAGACCTGCAGGCAGGCGGTCGCCCTGGCCGAGGCGCATGACGAGCGGTTGGCCCGCGCGCATGCGCAGTGGACGCTCGGCTACGACGCCTGGAGGCGCGGCGACCTGGCGGAGGCCTCGGTCATGATCCGGGCCGCGCTGGAGAACGAGCAGGGCTTCAACGACTACGCCAGGGTCGCGCTGATGCTGGACGAGCTCGCCTGGGTCACCGCCGCGGGCGGTGACCACAAACAGGCGGGGCGGCTGCTGGGTGCCGCGCGTGCCCTGTGGCGGGACATCGACATCCCCATCGCCACGTTCGGCCCGCACATGGCCGAGCAGCACGCCCAGTGCGAGGAAGCCGTCACATGGGTGCTGGGCCCGGCAGCGTACGAGAAGGCCCTCGCGGAGGGCGGCAGCCACCGCGGCCCCGACGAGGCCATCGCCTACGCCCTGCGCACCGGGTCCGAGTCGACCGCCGCGGCCCCCGCCCCGAGTCCGCTTACCCTCCGGGAGCAGGACGTGGCCGCGCTGGTGGCCAAGGGCATGAGCAACCGGCAGATCGCGTCCGCGCTCGGACGCTCCCCTCGCACGGTCGACGGCCACGTCGAGAACATCCTGGCCAAGCTCGGCTTCGGCTCCCGTGCCCGGATCGCGTCCTGGTGGACAGCGAACCAGGCGTCCACCCCGTAGGACAACCCGTAGAAATACCCGGACCCGGGGCAGGGCCCGGGACCGTACAAATACCCATGGCCTCGGGGCGGACCCCTCGCCGAGTCTTTCGGCATGACGTACACCAAGGCGCGCCGTCCTGCGCCGCGGCCTTCCGGGCCGCGCCCAGGCGTGCGCTCCCATTCCCCGCCACCCCACGGCGGCGGTCGGCAACCGGATCTGTGACGGGAGAGCGCCGACCGATGTCAGTTGCTTCCGCCCCTGTCGCACACGGCACCTGGAAGCGACAGCCGGCCAGACCGGCCAGCAGTGCGTGAGTGCCCGGCGCCGGCCAGTCGGCATGAAGGTCACCGTCAAGATCGGGAGCTGCCGCGCACCGCGATCGAATCAATACGTCGCTCGTACAAAAAGGAGTTCCTGTGACGACCGAGACGCAGGGTGGACTTTCCCGAAGGTCATTTCTCGCCGCTCTGACGGCCGCGGGTGTAGTGGCCGGCGGCGGCCTGGGCCTGGTGGTTGCCGCCGCCCCCATGGCGAGCGCCGCGACCGGCGCGGACGCCACCTGGCGGATCACCGGTGAGCCCGAAGACGACAGGCTCGGCTACGCCAGAATGCTCCTGAACGTCACGACGGCAATCTCCGACCACCGGACCAGAGTATGGGACCAGGGTGCAGGCGGTGTCTCCACGGGGCACCCCGTCGACGTGACCCAGAGCAGCGGGACCACCTCGTACATCACCGTCGATGTGCACGCCATGGGGGGCAGGCCCGAGCTCGTCCGGCTGGTCCTGCGCCGGTCGGACGCCTACCTCATGGGCTGGTTCCAAGGCACCGAGGACGGCGCCGGAGTCGTGCAGCTCGGCAACTTCTTCCCGCTGGAGGCCGGCCTGACCAACGGCCAGGGCGGGATACCACAAGGCCGGCCAGCCGGGACCCTCAGCCAGAACGACGAGGGCAGCGTTACGAACACCCGGTACAACACGCTCGCCGGATACGACGCCCTGAGGGGACTGGGCGCCACCCGCGACCGCATGCGGATCAGTGCCTCCAGCCTCAACGACGCCGTGCTGAGGCTCCAGGCGGGTGACAGCGATGCCGTCGGTTACGCCAGGGTCGCGGCGCAGGCGATCCTTCAGATGATCGTGGGGGTACCCGAAGCCGCCCGGTTCCGGAGACAAAGGGAGGGGACCCTGGAGGCGTTTCGAACAGGGCAGGAGTACGAGGTCACCCCGGAACAGCAAGAGCAGCACAACAACTGGTCCCGGATGAGCGCCGCGTATCTGGACGCGTTCCTGAGGGGGATTCCCGTCCTCGCTCAGACATTGACGATCGGCGTGGCCGTCTACCGCCGTGCAAGCGAGCTCGCGCGGGAACTCAACCTGGCCCACCACTCAGGCAAGAACTCCTACAACCACCCGAGCAGCCACAGGGATGAATTTCTCGAGGGTGGCACACTGCTCGTCGCGGCCAAGGGCACCGGCGACCACTGGACCGTACAGGAAGCGATCGACGCCGCTCCGCAGAGCGGCGCGAACACCATCGTCATCGACAACGGCGTCTACCACGAGACCATCAGCGTCCCGAAGGACATAAGCGGGCTGACGATCGAGGGTGTCACCGGCAAGGCCGCGGATGTGGTCATCTACAACACCAGGTGCCACGGGATGATCAACTCTGCGACCGGCCTGAAGTACGGCACCCAGGGCAGCGCCGTGGCCACTTTCAGGCCGGCCAACCTGACCGTCAAAAATCTCAGGATCAGCAACACCTTCGACCGCAACGCGCACCCGGAGATCAACCCGTACGAGACCCAGGCCGTCGCGGTCGCCGCCATGGGCGACCGGCAGGTGTACAGCAACGTCGAGATCTGGAGCCATCAGGACACCCTGCTCGTCAAGGGCGAGACACCCACCACCCAGGCCCGGCAGTACTTCTACGACTGCAACATCCGGGGCGACGTGGACTTCGTCTTCGGTAACGCCACCGCGGTGATCGACCGGTCAGTCATGAACATACTCCAGTGGCCCGGCGGCACGGTGCTGGCACCGAACACCGACTACCGGAAGAAGTACGGGATCCTCATCACCGACAGCATCATCCAAGGCTCCGGGTCGGCAAGGACGATGTACCTCGGCCGGCCGTGGCACAACGCGCCGGAGGCGCACCCCCAGGCGGTGGTCCGTGACACCCTGGTGGGCTCGGCCGTGAATGACACCCATCCGTGGACCGACATGACCCCCGACTATCCTTGGTCATCGGCTCGGTTCTTCGAGTACCACAACTCCGGTCTCGGAGCCGGTGTCCAGAACGCGCCGAAGCTGACCGATGCCCAGGCCCTCGAATACACGGCCCGGAAGTACCTGGCCGGCACCGACGGATGGAACCCCGTCCGGTGACCGCAGTCGAGGTGACAGGCACACTGCCTACGGGCACCACACCCGCCCCCGCGGCGCGGTGAGACCACGGCGGGGCCGGGACAGCACGACTGTCCCGGCCCCGTCACTTCGTACACACCGTCGGCCCTGAGCTTTCACCGGTGTGAGTGTGCGGCGAGGACGGCGGCTGCGTGGTGTCGCGAAGGTGACGTTCACACGCGCTCCGTACGGCGAAGCTCCGCGAAGCGCCACGTCTCCACGGCGGCCAGAGCGGCGAGGCGCACGATGACGTCGGCCGGGCGCGACCAGGGGCGGCAGCTCGGCAGCCGCAGGCACCCAGGCAGCCACCAGAACCAGGGCCGCCAAACCGTGTGGACCCCGGTCGCGCACCGCGAGCCACCCGAACCACTCCGCCGGTTATACGACACGCGCGTTCCCAGCCAAGGGGCAGGCGCGGTCAGGGGAAGGTTTCTTCCCCCTCACAACTTTTCCGTCCGATGCGAGGGTGACGTCCGTTCCGGCGGCGGCTCGTGCTGCGGCGGTGCTCCGCCGGGGGGATCCGCGCCAAAGGGGAGGAAGTATGGCGGGCCGTCCTGAGAAGCGACTGGAACCGGACGACGGGCCGGTGCAGCGGCTCGCATACGAACTGCGGCTGCTGCGCGAGCAGGCCGGTAGTCCCACCTATCGGACCATGGCCCAGCGGGTGCGCTTCTCGGTGACGACTCTGGCGCAGGCCGCTTCGGGCGAACGGATGCCGTCCCTTCAGGTACTTCGGGCGTACGTGCAGGCGTGCGGCGCGGACCTGGATGAGTGGCAGGTGCGGTGGAAGCAGGCGGTCGAGGAGTCGGCAGCGACGCTCGACACCGGCGGTATGCCGCCGCCCTACCGGGGGCCGGCCCTGTATGAACCGGAGGACCGCGCTTTCTTCTTCGGTCGGGACAGCCTGGTGGCGGAGTTGGTGGCGCTGGTGACCGAACGGCGGTTCGCGATTCTGTCCGGTGCCTCAGGGAGCGGGAAGTCCTCCCTGCTGCGGGCGGGACTGGTCCCGGCGCTGCAGGAGACGGCGGGACGACTTCGGCCTTCCGCCCTGGTCCGGCTGCTCACGCCGGGGGAGGGTCCTGCGGCCGCCTACGACCGCCTGTTGAACCGTGCCCCGACGAGCCTGAAATCTGGGTGGTGGTCGACCAGTTCGAGGAGGTCTTCGCGCTCTGTCGGAACCGGGCCGAGCGAAACCGCTTCATCGACCTGCTGCTGGCCGCCCGAGAGCCGGACAGCCGGGTACGGGTGGTGCTCGCCGTACGGGCTGACTATCGCGGTCGCTGCGCCGAGCACCCTGGTCTCGCGCAGGCACTGCGGGATTCCAGTCTGCGGATCGGCCCGATGAGCCCTGCGGAACTGCGGGAGGCCGTCACCGGGCCGGCTGCCGCCGAAGGGCTGCTGGTGGAACGGGAGTTGACCAACAGGCTGGCCTGCATCGCCGCGGGCCTGAGTCTGGCCTCGGTGCTGACGTTCGTCTCGTCGGCCAGCGCCGTCACCGACATCATGAGAGCCGAGTCGTTCGACGCCAACAGGGTGATGCTGACCCTGTGCAATGGCCCGACCTGGGACACATACTGGCTGATCAACGTCCAGACCGGTGAGCTCAAGAGACGAAGCTACGACCAGTGGAAGTTCGACCACGTCTACTCCACGCTGCGCCATCCTTGGGAAATGGTCCGCGGCTACTGTTCCTACCCCGAGTCGGCCAGTTGGACCTGGACCGGCGCCGAGCAGCAGACCAGCGACTCACTGGTGAATTGCAGCTACAGAAGTACGCTTTCCCAGAACATCCAGGCGAACGGGACCACGACCAGCACCACGACCAACAGCGTCAGTGTCGAGCTCGGCATAGACTGGACCATTCTCGAAAAGGTGCTCTCCGTCTCGGCGGGCGGCTCCTACTCCCGCAGCTGGTCGTACGCGAAAGCGTCCGGCTGGTCGGTCACCACCGGCATCACCATTCCTGCGCGGAGGAAGGGGTGGCTGGCGAAGCGTCCGGTGATGCGTACGGTCCGCAGCAACCCGGTCTTCCACGTGAAGGATTACCAGTGGGGCAAGACCAGGGTGAACTCCTGGCGCGGCCGCGGGTACAACGAGATCGTCTCCTACGGCGCCTACTACGACGCGGTCGGCAATGTGCTCGATTCCAACGGCCAGCCGTCGGGCCAGATCGTCGCCCGCGACCAAGGCGTGAACAGCCGCGCCGACTGCGGCTGAGGCAGCCGTGGCGACCCAACCGTGCGGCGGCGCCCGCCCGCGCTGACAAAGGTCGCGACCCCTTCCCCCGTCAATTCGGGTAGAGGCGGCCGTGATGCCGGGTCGACATGATCCTGACCCATTGGGGGCGTCGGTGCTCGGGTCCGACGCCCCCGACATCGCTGTCCGTCCTCGGCCTGATGAGCCGGCGGTCTAGTCGTACTGCCGGGGCGGGGGCGGGAGGGGCCGGCGGCTCGCGGCCAGGCGATTCTTCCGTCGTCCGGTGAAGAGGACCCGCACGGTGCCGCGGGCGGTCGTCACAGACAAGCTCCGCTCCTACGGCGCCGCTCACTGGGACCGCTCGTGCAAGGGGCTGCATAACCGGGATGGGCAACGAACCCGGGGTTCTACCTGAAGTCCCACACCAGCGCCGCCTCGCTCCCGGCCACCGGCCAGGGCTCCACCGCCGTCTCGGCCACCCTGCCGTCCAACATCCAGGTCACGCCGTATCTGAAGGTCGACGCCCCGGCCGAAGCCGTGATCGGTGTCCAGACCGACCACTACGACGACGGCCGGGGCCTGGTGGGCATCGACCAGGCCACCGTCTTCAACGTCCGCGCCACCTACGTCTGCGCCGGCGGCGTCCAGGAGTTCGAGGCGCTGGGCCGGATGAGCGGCACCGCCGTGCGGTACACCATCCCGGCAGGCGTGACCCACCCCTGGCATAGAGGTCGTCGAACCGGGCCGCGCAGTCCTCCAACAGCCCCGGCGCGGGCGGACACGGGCGGCGGCCGGTCATGGCGGACGCACCCAAGAGCTGACCAGGGTAGCGGCTGGGGGAGGCCCCTGATCTGCACGAAGCCGGAGACCGCTGCAGGAAGTGGGCGCCGGTCCGGCGATTCGCTTCACGGAAGCTTCATGCGCCCAGTGGTACGTGCCTTATGAGGCGCCTGTTGTCTGACGGTCATGCACGCACTCCTCGTCCCACCGGTGGGCACTGCTGAGCACACTGCCGTGGGGCACCTGACTACGGCGATTCACACAGCGCTGTCCGGTTCCGTCGTGCTCGGCGCGTTCCCTCGCCCTGAGTCGGCCCGGCATGTGGACCCCGTCGGGCAGGCGATCGGCGATCACGCGCTGCATGAACGAACCGGCGGTCAGATCACGACCTGTGCAGTGGCAGTGGCGGCGGGGCCGGCGCTGGTGCCAGCGGGTCCGCTCCGTAGCCGACCACCGGTTGGCGCGGCTGCATCGGCGCCATGGGGTTCCCGCGGATGAGTGCCGAATCGACCTGCTGGCGGTGACCGGCCCAGCCGAGGAGCGACTTACCTGCTGGCACTCTCCGCTCGGCCTGGACCGCACACACGTCCGTGGAGGCAGCCGTCGCCATCGTGGCGGGGACCATCGCCGTCCTGTACAGGCCCTGCCCTGCCCTGCCCGGCCTGGCGACGGGGCCGTGACACACGCACATACGACCTGACTCTCACCCAGAAGGAAGAGGAGAACTTGATGAACCTGCGACGGAACATCTCACGTCGAAGGATGATCGAAGGCGCATCGGCCGCGGCGCTTGTCACGGCGGCGGCCACGGTGCCGAGCGCCATGGCCAGTCCGGCGGCGGCAAAGTCCGGCTCGGGGCTGCCCAAGGGCAACTGGCGCATCGATACCCACGCGCACTACAGCCCCGACGTGTACAACGACTACCTGCAGCGCTACGGCCTCCTCGGCGCCATCACCGGGGCGTACGGTCCCTGGTCGGTCGATCGGCACGTTGCCTTCATGGACCAGTACCGGATCCAGGCCAGCGTCCTGTCGTTCGGCGACCTTCAGGTCACCGTCGGCCCGGTCGACGACCGGCGCGCCACCGCCCGCGCGGTCAACGACTACGCCCACAACCTCGTGCAGACCCGTGGTGACCGGTTCGGGATCTTCGCGGTCACTCCGATGCCCGACATCGACGGCGCGGTCGCCGAGGTGGACCGCGCGCTCGGCGAACTGGATCTCGACGGCATCTGCCTGCTCACCAACTACAAGGGCACCTACCTCGGGGATCCTTCGTTCGCACCTCTGTACGAGATCCTCAATGACCGCCATGCCTACGTCTATGTCCACCCGACGGGCCCGGAGGCGAACCCGGCTCCGAAGCTCTGTTTCGGCCCGGACATCCCGGCCGGGAACAACGTCTTCGAGTACACGTTCGATGCGACCCGCGCGATGACCAGCCTTATCTACAACGGTGTCCTGCGGGACTACCCGAACATCCGCTGGCACTTCACGCACTCCGGCGGGGCACTGCCGTTCCTGGCCTACCGGCTCGCGACACGGCACTCGGCCTTCCCTCCGTTCAACGAGGTGCTGCCCGAAGGCCCCCTCACGTACATGAAGCGGCTGTTCTTCGACAACGCACAGGCGTTCACCGCCGCGCAGTTGCAGCCGCTGTCGTCCCTCGTGCCCGCCGACCACATCATGTTCGGCAGTGACTGGCCGGCGACCCGCCACCTCTACGCGGCCGACAACGTCGAGACGATGCCCTTCCTCAAGGGCAGCCTGCCGATTCTCAAGACGGGCGACCCCGAACCGACCGTCGACGAGATCTACAGCCGGCGCGAGCGGATCGCCCTCGAGCGGGACAACGCCCTCGACCAGTTCCCGAAACTGAAGGCGCGTATACGCCGCGCCGGCTCGCGCTGAGCCGCGACCGCACGCCAAGCCCGCCGCCCGCTGCCCCGCCGACGGGGCGCGGGCGGCGCTCCGTGTAGAGGTCAGCAACCGCCGACGGGAGAGGCCATCGAAGGAAATCGACGGCGTCTGGCCGGGCGAACGTGGCCTGCCGGCCGGCCGGGCGGGATCTGGCACGCGTGATCCGCCGTGCCCGGGTGGTCACCGCGCCCCCCCAGGGCGGTACGGCTCCTGCACACAACGGTCTGGCCCGCGGCCATGACCTGCCCGGCGTCCCGGCGTCCCGGCGTCCCGGCGTCCCGCCGACCTGGCGACCCGGCGCCTGATAGGCGAGGCTGGCCCACAGATCGTCGCCGGCCACGACATGCACCGTACGCTGGCCGCGTTCGAGGCCCTCTGCCTCGCCGCCGGTCACCCCGTGGCATGACGGCCCTCCGCCTCCCTCTTGCCGTCCGGCGATGGAAAGCGAGCACGATGAGTACGCAGCGCGTTCTGGTCGTCGATGACGAGCCCAAGATCCGTATGACCGTGCGTGGCTACCTGGAGGCGGACGGGTTCCACGTCGTCGAAGCCGCGGACGGACCGTCCGCCCTGCGGGCGGTCACCCGTGACCGGCCGGACCTCGTGGTGCTCGATGTGATGCTCCCGGGGTTGGACGGATTCCAGGTCCTGCGCCGCATCCGTGAGGCGAGTCAGATCCCGGTGATCATGCTCACCGCCCGCGATGAGGAGGTCGACCGGCTGATCGGCTTCACCACCGGCAGCGACGACTACGTCACGAAGCCGTTCAGTCCCCGCGAACTGGCTTTACGGGTGCGCGCCATCCTGCGGCGCACCGACACCCGCTCCGAGGCGGCCGACGAGGACGGCGTCCTGCGCTTCGACGGACTGACAGTCGATCATGTGACGCGGACCGTGCTGGTCGATGTCGACCGGACGGTGGAGCTGTCCGCTCTCGACTTCGATCTGCTGTTCGCGATGGCCCGGGCTCCTGGGCGGGTCTTCACCCGGCGCGGCCTGCTGGCCCAGGTGTGGGGCGAGGACTTCTTCGGTGATGAGCGCGTCGTGGACGTGCACATCCGCACTCTGCGGCGTGCGCTGGGCGACGACGCGGGCGCACCCCGGTTCGTAGGCACCGTCCGCACCATCGGCTACCGGTTCGTCGGGCGTCCCGCCTAGCGGCCAGGAAGGACACCCACCCATGTCGCCCGCCCGCTTCCCGGCCTACCAGAGGTGTCGTGCGCGGCTGCGCCACATTCAGGAGCGTCTGTCGTTCCGTAACCGGCTGGTGCTCTCGCACGTCATGGTGCTCCTCCTGGCACTGCTGGCCATGGCGGCGATCAGCGCACTGATCGAGGTCTGGCTCGGCTTTGCCGACATCGAAGGTGACGTGGTCCTGCAGGTCGGCCTCTTGTTCGGATTGGCCGCGGCCTTCCCGGCGTCCGTCGCCCTGTCCCGGTTTCTGCTGCGGCCGCTCGACAGGGTGCGCGCCGCCACGCGCCGGCTCGCCGAGGGACACTACGACGATATCCTCGAACTCCCCAGCGAGCCGGGCCTGGCAGCCTTAGTCGAAGACGTCAACACGCTGGCGGCAGCCCTCGCCGACACCGAACGCCGCCGCGCCCGGCTGATCTCCGAGGTCGCCCACGAGATGCGGACCCCCATCACCCTGCTACGCGCCCAGATCGAGGGCGTGGCCGACGGAATCTTCGTCCCCGACGAGGCCATGTTCGCTTCCCTCGCCGACGACCTGGACCGGCTGCAGCGCCTGGCGGGCGACCTCTCCAGCCTGTCCCGGTCGGAAGAGGGCGCCTTCGTTCTTCACGGCAAGCTCATCGACGTGGCCATGGTGGCTCGGACCACAGCCGAGCGACTGCGCCCCCAGTACGACGACCTGACCGTAACCCTTGTCGTGGACGCGAGCACACCCGTCGACGCTTGCTGTGACCCTGACCGAATCACCCAGGTCCTGGTGAACCTGCTCGGCAACGCACTGGCCGCATCCGATCGGCACGGGCACGTGGCGCTGTCCGTGCACGCTGAACCGTCTCCCGTGCCCCAGGTGATCGTCCGTATCGTGGATGACGGCATCGGCATCGCCGAACACAACCTGGAGCGCATCTTCCACCGCTTCGAACGCCTTGAGCGTCCCGGCCGCCCCGCTGCCGCCGGCGGCAGCGGCATCGGCCTGGCCATCGCCCGGGGCATCGCCCGAGCCCATGGCGGAGACATCACCGCGGAATCCGCTGGCCTCGGCAAGGGGGCGACGTTCACCCTGCACCTACCGCAGGAACTCCCCCCAGGGGGCGGCATGCCACCGGCCTCCCGCTGACTCCACTGACCCATCGGCCCTCGATCCCGGGGCGAAGGTGATGAGCAGGTCGCGGTCGTGAAGGACGTCGAGGAAGTGCGCTCAGTCCGCGGCGCCGTGTTCGGACACGGTGAGAGCGCGTGCGGCGGCCGCGGCGCGTGACACGGTCAGCGTCCCGGTGATCGCTCGGTCCGCAGGCATTCTCGGTGCACGGGCGGCAGGACCCACAGCGGGTGAGCGGGCGTCGGACGTCCCTCGGGCAGGGAGGTGCCCTGAGCTTGTACGAGGACCAGCGGAGCGCGGGGCTCGGTGTGAGGCCGCCGCCGGCCAGGCCTGGCACCCGCATGTCGGTGCGCGCCGGCCCGCCGGCCCTGCCGACTCCCTCCCGCGTTACGCATCAGCGGCAAGAGCCCGCCGCTTCATGGAAGCTTCATACGCCGAGTGGTAGGTGCTTTGTCAGAGGGCTGTTGCCTGGCGGTCATGCAGGCTCTCCTCGTCCCGCCATCGACCGGCGTTGATCACCATGCTGTGAGGCACCTGACTACGGCGGTTCACGCCGTCCTGTCCGGAGCCGTCGTGCTCGGCGCGCTCCTTCATGTGGGTTGGGCGGAGCACGTGGATCCCGTGGGGCAGACGCTGAGCGAGCACACGCTGCGTGAAGCAACCGCCGACCTGTTCAAGGCCTCTGTGGCGGCAGCGGCGACGGGGTCGCTCGCGGGGCTGCTCCGCATCCGACGGTCGGCCGCTGGTGCGGCCGCCCCGGCTGCGTCGAGCGTCGGGTACGCCGGACTCGTGCTCAGTCGGGACCTGCTCGCGAACCCGACCCTGTCGTCCGACCCGGACACGGCGGAGCGGATCTTCGACCTGATGCGAACCCGCCCCGAGATCAAGTGACCGATCGTCAGACCGATCAGTTTTCTGCTCCATCCCTGGCAAGCCGCCTGGTCGAAGTCCGCTCGCACTCGGTCTCGCCGGGCGGGTGAGGTGCAGGCGGCTGTATATAGCCCCCGATGAACCGCGTAACGATCTGAAGGAACGTGAAAGTGGAACAGACCATGATGGCGGTCCGCCTGTTCGAACATGGCGGGCCCGAGGTGCTCAAGTACGTCGAGGCACCGATTCCCGAGGTCGGCCCCGACGACGTCTTGATGCGCGTGCACGCCACGGCCGTCAACAGCTGGGATCTCCGGTACCGGGCGGGCAACCTGCCGCAGCCTCTGCCGGGACGGCCCGAGTGGCCTCTGCCGTTCCAGCTCGGCCGGGACGCGGCCGGTGAAATCGTCGCCACCGGCGAGAACGTCACCAGGTGGCGCACCGGTGACAGGGCGGTGCAGCTTCCGCACCCGCCGTGCCGCAACTGCGCCCTGTGCGTGCGCGGCCTGGAAAACCTGTGTATCGACACCGCCTACCCCGGGCACCAGGTCTTCGGCGGATACGCCCAGTACGTCGTGCGTCGCCAGGACGCGATCCTGCCCATCCCCGAAGGCGTCGACTTCGAGACCGCCGCAGCCACCATGTGGACCTACACCACCCCGCTCAACTGTGCGCGCCAGGCACCTGTCGGTCCCGGTGACACGGTGGTCATCACCGGCGCCAGCGGCGGGATGGCCATCGCCTGCGCACAACTGGCGAAGCTGAGCGGAGCCACCGTCATCGGCACCACCACCAAGCCGGACCACGACGAAGCGCTCAGGAAGCTCGGCTACGACCACATCGTGCGCTCCACCGCTCCCCGACTGCCCGCACAGGTCAGGGAACTGACCCATGGTCTGGGCGCGGACGCCGTCTGGGACTGTGTCGGCGGCAACGACTTCTTCCAGCTCTCCCTTGCCTGCATACGGCTCGGCGGTACGGTCATCGTCCTGGGCACACCGACCGACCAGGGATCCAGGCTCGAACTGGACGCACTCGCCCTCATCGGCGGACAGGTGAAGATCGCCAGCGTGCGCGGCGCGACCCTGCGCGACCAGCAACTGTGCCTGGAACTGCTGGCAGACGGAAAGATCCAGCCGATCATCGACCGGGCCTACCCCCTCGCAGAGGCGGCTGAGGCCCACGCGTACCTGGAAAGCCATCGGCAGACCGGCAAAGTGCTCCTCCTGCCGTGACCCCGGGGCGATCGCTGACGCCCGCGGAAGGCACGGTCAGGCGCGTCATCGAGACGATGCGTCAGGAAGCACGCCGTCGGCCCGCCGGTCAGATCCACGTCGTCGGTTCCGCCTCCGGCCCGCTCATCGAGGGCGAATAGCGCGAACTGGGCTTCTATGGACGCCTGTTCACCGTCACCGTCACCGTCACCGTCATCGATGACGGTGACGGTGAAGGCAAGGAGGTCGGCGGAGGTCTGTGCACCCCCGCCACCGCCGGTGGCGCGCAGGCCTGCGCCGAGTCGCAAGCGAATGAAGTGGACAACAACCAGGCGACTACTGAAGTGGGCCAGCCGGCCCTGTGCCCAGCTGCTGACGGTGCAACAGCCACCGACACGATCCGAGGACCTGCCCGGACCAGTAGCGATGCGATCAGCTGAGCGCTTCGGCGGGGGCGGACGCCGCCGCATGGCCGGGTCGCCGCGGCTGCCTCAGCCCGAACCGCGACTCGCCGGGTGGACCGCCGAACCCTGCAGCCGGATCCACTCGGCGGCGGCTTGCTTTCACCGTCATTTCCGCGGAAACAGACGCTGGGCGTTGGCCGTCGTCAGGGATCGCCACGTGGTTCCCTCCAAGGGTGACTCGGCCGTGTCGATCGCCGCGATGTGGGCGTCGGCCAGTGGGGGAGGCGTCCAGCAGTAGTCGCTGCCGACCAGTACGCGGTCCGGATCGACGAGCTTCAGCAGCGCGGGAACCTGGCGGGGGAAGGCGGTACCCGCCATGTCGTAGTAGAGGCCCCGCAGCTGCTGCACCGCATCGGGGGCGGGCGGTTCCTGGGCGGGCAGGAACCGCCCCATGAACTCGTCGATGCGGTCGGCCAGGACGGGAATCGCACCCCCGCAGTGCGGGACGATCACCCGCAGGTTCGGATGACGGGTCAGGACGCCGGCCATGACCAGGTCGGTGACGGTGCGGGCCGTGTCGAAGACGTACTCGACCATCGGGCGTGGTCTGCCGAGTGCCGATTGTTCCCAGCACACCGGTGAGGTGGGGTGCAGGAAGACCACGGCCCGCCGGCGGTCGAGTTCCGCGAAGACCGGGTCCAGACGCAGGTCGCCCAGGTACACACCGTGCGTGTGGGTCATCAACGCCACGCCGTCGGCGTCGAGTTCGGTGAAGGCGTAGGCGATCTCCTCCAGTGAGCGGTCCACGTCGGCAGCGGAAGCGATACGAAATTGCCGAAGCGGCCCGGGTGGTCCCGGGTCGGTTCGGCGGTGTACTCGTTGACGCGCCGGGCCAGGAGGCGGGCCGCCTTGTCGTCGCCGAAGTGGACGCCGGGGGAGGACATGGACAGCATCGCGGTGTCGATGCCGTGGTGGTCCATCAGGTCGAGGTGCGCTTGGACGGACCACGACGGCCAGCCGCCCATGCCGTCCGGGTGGGTGTGGCCCGCCGCGGTCGCCTGCTCGACGTGAAGTCGGGAAGGAGATGGGCGTGGACGTCGATGAGGCCGGAGGACATGACGGAGGGGGTCCTTTCGCGTCGGGCGAGGGCGAGGGCGGGCGCGGCTCACTCCACCGGTTCGCGTCCGGCCAGCCGGGCCTCTTCGTTGTCGAGGGCTGCCTGGAGGCGGCGCAGCACGGTGTCGTCGATGTGCCGTTCGTCGCGCAGGCGGACGACGG
>NZ_LRTR01000768.1 GCF_001550375.1 Streptomyces europaeiscabiei
CACCGTGTCGCTGACGGATGTGGCCGCCACGGCCGCGCTGCACCGCACCCACTTCGACACCCGCGCCGCCGTCCTCGCCGCGTCGGCCGACGAGGCCGTGGCCGGACTGCGGGCGCTGGGCGACGGCACCTCGCATGCGGGTCTCGTACGGGGCGAGGCGAGCGGCGACACCGGGCTCGGTGTCCTGTTCACCGGGCAGGGCAGCCAGTACGGCGGTATGGGACGGCGGTTGTACGACACCTTCCCCGCCTACCGGGCCGCGTTCGACGCCGTGTGCGCCGCCGTCGACCCGCACCTGGAGAGGTCCCTGGCCGAGTTGGTCCTCTCCGACGGAGAGGAGCGTGACGGCGCCGGCGCGCTGATCCACGAGACCCGGTACACCCAGCCCGCGCTGTTCGCGCTGGAGGTCGCCCTCTACCGGCTGTGGGAGTCGTGGGGTGTCACCGCGACGGCCGTGGCGGGGCACTCCGTCGGCGAGTTCGCCGCCGCCCATGTCGCGGGAGTGCTGAGCCTTCAGCACGCGGCTCGGCTCGTCGTCGCCCGCGGTCGTCTCATGCAGTCCTGCCGCACCGACGGCGCGATGGTCTCCGTCGAAGCCGGCGAGGCCGCGGTGCTCGACGCGATCGGCGACCGTGCGGGCATCGGCATCGCCGCCCTCAACACCCCGACGCAGACCGTCGTCAGCGGTGACGCCGACGTCGTCACCGCCCTCGCCGAGCACTTCGCGGGGCAGGGGCTGCGCACCCACCGGCTGACCGTCTCGCACGCCTTCCACAGCGCGCACATGGACGCGATGCTCGACGAGTACGCCGCCATTGCCGCCACCTGCGACTACCGGGCGCCCGCGATCCCGCTGGTGGACACCCGCACCGGCACCTGGCACCCGGCCGGCACCGCTGACGGTGAGGGGATCCGCTCGCCGGAGCACTGGGTGCGCCAGGTCCGCGAGGCGGTCCGGTTCACCGACGCCCTCGGCACGCTCGCGGAGCACGGTGTCCGGCGCTTCCTCGAGTGCGGCCCGGCCCCCGCGCTCACCCACATGGGCACGCAGACGCTGAGCACCGGTCACTTCACGCCGAGCATGCGCAACGCGGCCAAGACGGGCGAGAGCACGGCGGACGAGGCCCGTACGCTGCTGGCCGCGCTCGCCCGGCTGCACACGGCCGGTCACCGTGTCGACTGGACCCGCGCCCCGCTGCCCCGCTCGGTCCGCCCCGCGGAGCTGCCGACGTACGCCTTCCAGCGCACGCGTCACTGGAAGGAGCCGACGTCCCGCACGGACGTGCGCGGATCGGGTCTGGGGCAGGGCAGCCATCCCTGGCTGCCCGCGACGGCGGTGCTGGCGGGCGGCGACGGACATCTGCTGTCCGGTAGCGTCTCCGCGGCCGAGCACCCCTGGCTGGCCGACCACGCCGTGTTCGACTCCGTGCTGCTGCCCGGCACCGGCCTGCTGGACCTGGCCTGGGCGGCCGCGCACACCGTGGGCGCCGCACGCGTCGCGCACCTCACCCTCGCCCGGCCGCTGGTCCTCGACGGTTCCGCACGGACACGGCTCCAGGTGCGCGTTGGTGAGCCGTCGCAGGAGGGACAGCGCGCGATCACCGTCTACAGCCAGCCCGAGGATGCCGTCGACCAGCAGGTGTGGACCCTGCACGCCGAGGGGGAGCTGGACGACGTCCGGGTTCCGAGCGGCGATGCGTTCGCCGAGCTGAGCGCCTGGCCGGTACCCGGTGCCGACGGCGTGGAGCTGGGCGGCTTCTACGACGGGATGGCGGCGAAGGGCGTCCGGTACGGGCCTGCCTTCCGCGGCCTGACGGAACTGTCCCGCCGGGACGGCGTCGCCTACGGGCGCATCGTGCTGCCGGACGGTGACACCGCCGGCACGAGCGGGTTCGGGGTGCACCCGGCGCTGTTCGACGCGGCCCTGCACACCCTCGTGGGCACCACCCGGGGCGAGCAGGACGCGGACAGCGAGACGGTGCTGCTGCCGTTCGCCTGGACGGACGTCACGCTGTACGCGACGGGTGCCACCGAGCTTCGGGTGCGTGTCGAGCTGGAGCCGTCCGGCGAGGGCGGCGAGACCCGCGCGTCGGTGCTCCTGGCCGACGGCACCGGCCGGCCGGTGGCATCGGCACGCGGCCTGCGGTTGCAGCGGGCGAGCGCCGAGCAGCTGCGGGCCGTCGGGCGCGACACCGACCATCTGTACCGGGTGGAGTTCCAGCCGGTGGAGGCGGAGACACTGACCGCGTCCGGCGCGGGCGATGCTGCCGGCACCCTGGTCCTCGGTGACGGGGAGGGGCTCGTCGCACGGTCCTTGGACGCCCCGGCCTTCGCGGACCTCGACGCGCTCCTCGCCGCCGACCCGGCGCCCCAGCGCATCGTGGTCGACCGCACACCGCGGACGTCCGGCACCGCCGGGCCGTCCGCGGCCGAGCGGGCACACGCCACCGCGATCGGTGAACTCGCTCTGGTTCAGCGGTTGCTGGCGTCGCCGGCGCTGGTCGACACCGAGGTCGTGTGGGTGACCGGCGACGCGGTCAGCACCCGCCCCGACGACACGGTCGCCGCACTCGGCACCGCTCCGCTGTGGGGTCTGGTCCGCTCGGTGCGGGCCGAGAGCCCGGAGCGGACGTGGCGTCTGGTCGACGTCGCCGCGGACGCCGCGGTCCCGGAGCTGCTCGCGGCGGCGCTGGCCGTCACCGGTGAACCGGAGGTGGCACTGCGCGGCGAGATGGTGTTCGTCCCGCGTCTGGCACGGACCGGTTCCGGCAGCACGGTGCGGGTGCCGGACACCGGGGCGTGGGCCCTGGACGTGCGGGAGAAGGGCAGGCTCGACACGTTCGAGGCCGTGCCCCTCGACACGGCTGAGCCGCTCGGCCCCGGCGAGGTCCGTGTCCAGGTGCGCGCGGCCGGCCTGAACTTCCGTGACGTGCTGAACGCGCTGGACATGGTGCACGCCCCGAAGTTCGGCCTCGAATGCGCCGGTGTCGTGCTGGAGGCCGGTGCGCAGGTGAGGCATCTGCGGGCCGGTGACCGGGTGATGGGCCTGGCCGTGGGGTCGTTCGGCACCGAGGTCCGGGCCGATGCCCGGGTCATGACCCGCATCCCCGACGGCCTGTCGTTCGCCGAGGCGGCGACGGTGCCGCTGACCTTCCTGACCGCCTACCACGGCCTGGTCGACCTGGGCAGGCTCCAGGCGGGCGAGAAGATCCTCGTGCACGCCGCCGCCGGTGGCGTCGGCATGGCCGCCGTCCAGCTCGCCCGGCACTTCGGCGCCGAGGTGTACGGCACTGCCAGCACCGGCAAATGGCCTGCCCTGCGCGCCATGGGCCTCACCGACGACCGCATCGCCTCCTCTCGCGACACCACCTTCGCCGACACCTGGCACGACGTGTCCTTCGACGTCGTCCTGAACTCCCTCGCACGCGAATTCGTCGACACCACCCTGACGATGCTCACCGGCGGCGGCCGCTTCCTCGAGATGGGCAAGACCGACATCCGCGACGCCCACCAGGTCACCACCGACCACCCCGGCGTGCACTACCGCGCCTTCGACCTCATGGACAGCGGCGCCGACCGCATCCAGGAGATGCTCCAGGAAATCAGCGCACTCCTGGCCGACGGCACGATCCACCCGCTGCCCCTGCACGCCTACGACGTCCGCGAGGCGCCCAGCGCGTTCCGGTTCATGGCTCAGGGCCGCCACACCGGCAAACTCGTCCTCACCCTGCCCCGGCCCCTGGACCCCGACGGCACCGCTCTCATCACCGGCGGCACCGGCGCACTCGGCCAGGCTCTCGCCGAACACCTCATCCGCATCCACGGCATCCGCCACCTCGTCCTCACCTCCCGCCGCGGCCCCGACACTCCCGGCGCCGACAGCCTCATCACCCACCTCACAGCCGCAGGCGCCACCACCGTGCGCATCGTCGCCTGCGACGTCAGTCGTCGCGACGACGTCGCCGCCGCCGTGTCCGCCGTGTCCGCGGACCACCCGCTGACGGCGGTGGTGCACCTGGCCGCCGTCCTCGACGACGGCATCGCACGCAACCAGAGCGCGGAGCGGATGGCCGCGGTCCTCGCGCCGAAGGTCGACGGGGCGCTCCTCCTGCACGAGCTGACCGCCGGTCAGGACTTGGCCGTCTTCGCGCTGTTCTCGTCGGTGGCAGGCACGTTCGGCTCCCCGGGGCAGGTCAACTACGCGGCGGCGAACGCCTTCCTGGACGCCTTCGCCGCCTACCGCCGCACCCGCGGGCTGCCGGGGCTCAGCCTCGCCTGGGGACTGTGGGACCAGGGCGGAGCGGGCATGACCGCGCACCTCGGCGAGGCCGAACTGGCCCGGATGCGCCGCGGAGGGGCCCGGGCCCTCGGTGTCGACGAGGGGCTCGCGCTGTTCGACGCCGCCCTGCGCCGGCCCGAGGCGCAACTGGCGCCGGTCCGGCTGGACCTGGCGGCGCTGGCGCAGCAGGAGGACGTGGCGCCGCTGCTGCGCTCCCTGGTGCGGCC
>NZ_LRTR01000077.1 GCF_001550375.1 Streptomyces europaeiscabiei
CCAGTGCGGTGGTGCAGGCTCCGGCCCGCGTCTCGACGTGAGGGACGCGGAACCGGCGCCGTCGCATCCGCCGCGGTCCGACCCGTTGAGGGGTTCGCGGGGCCCGGGGCAGGCCGTCAACGACCTGGTGTGCTCGACGGGTACCGGCACCGCATCCGCGACGAGCTGTGCGCAGAGCACCGTCGCCGCGTGTCAGCGCGAGGCCGTTCGTTCTCGTCGCCGGGCACGAGAGCCTGCGGTGCGCGGTCTCGCCCACGGAACCACCGCCGAAGATCCGGCGCCACCGCTCCGCGCGCACCGGAGGTGCCGTTCCAGGGCGTTCGGGTCCTCGACGACCGCGCGAAGCTCTTCGAAACCGACGGAACGGCTGCACAACTCGACCGACTGGGCAAAGGGTTGGCCCTTGGCGCCGATGGCGAGCAGGGCGAGGGCCGCCGGGGAGGTGGCGATGTGTCCGGTGCTGCGGCGCGGTACTCGATGTCGATACGGCCTGGGGAGCGAATCCTTTCCCTGGGCCCGGGGAGTCCTGGAGCGTGCGCACCACGTTCCGCTCGCCGACCCCGGCCTCCGCGGCCTGCGCATCAGGTCGCTCCGGAGAGATGGTGCGATCAAGGTCCGACAGCCCGATCAACGGCCACCGAAACGGCTTCCCGCCTACGCAAGCATGCGTAGACCGTCTACGGAACCCTCAAATCAACCTCTGAACCAGTGCGTGGGGGCTTCAACTACCCCTGGGTCAGGGCACATTCTCGACACACGAGGCCCGCCGGCACGGGGGCGGCGGGCCTCGACGGGGGAAGCCCCCACGGGGGAAACCGGGGGCACGGGGGAACGCGGGATCGGGGGAAACGGGGGCCCGGTGATCGGGGGAGAACCGGGAAAACGGGGGAAACGGGGGAGGTCACGCGCGGCGGCGCGACAGAGCGGCTCGTGCCAAGCGAGGTCGCGCTGCCGCAGGGCCTCCCCTTCCCACCCTCTCCCTCCCGCTCCTCCCGCTCCTCCCGCTGGAACAACGCGGTGCACGCCTCTGAGCAAGCCCGAGCGGCGCGACAGCCTCGGGCGCGGGTCACCGGGCGGCCCACCCCCGGATGAGCCGCCCCTGATACCCGTACGCCGACGTCACCGTCGGTTGCCGTAGGGCACCGCCGGCGCCATGGGCCGCCGTCGACGCCGTACGTCTCAGACCCGCAACGTCCTGATCGACGTGGGCGCGTGGCCCGGTTCCGTCGCGATCTCCTCGAACTCCACCACGTTGCCGATGTCGTTCGTCGTCGACATCGAGATGTTGGTGACGCGCTCCAGGATCGCCTCGACGACGACCGGCACCCGGTACTCCGCCGCGAGCTTCTTCGCCTGTTCGAACGCGGCGCCCAGTTCGGCCGGGTCGGTCACCCGGATCGCCTTGCAGCCCAGCCCCTCGGCGACCTTGACGTGGTCGACGCCGTAGACCCCCAGCTCGGGCGAGTTGACGTTCTCGAACTCCAGATTGACCTGGAAGTCGATGTCGAAGGCGCGCTGGGCCTGACGGATGAGGCCCAGATAGGAGTTGTTCACCAGGACATGGATGTACGGGATGCGGTGCTGCGCCCCGACCGCCAGCTCCTCGATCATGAACTGGAAGTCGTAGTCGCCGGAGAGGGCGACGACGGACGCCTCCGGGTCGGCCTTCGCCACACCGAGCGCGGCCGGGATCGTCCAGCCGAGCGGGCCCGCCTGGCCGCAGTTGATCCAGTGGCGCGGATGGTGGACGTGCAGCATCTGGGCGCCGGCGATCTGCGAGAGCCCGATGGTGGAGACGTACCGGGTCTCGGGGCCGAACGCCTTGTTCATCTCCTCGTAGACGCGCTGCGGCTTGATCGGGATGTCGTCGAAGTGCGTACGGCGCTGGAGCCGGGCCTTGCGGTCCTGCGTGTCGGCCGCCCACGCGGAGCGGTCCGGCAGCCCGCCTGCCGCCTTCGACTCCCGTGCCACCGTGACGAACAGTGCCAGTGCGGCCTTGGCGTCGGACGCGATGCCGTAGTCGGGGGCGAAGATCCGGCCGATCTGGGTGGGCTCGATGTCGACGTGGACGAACGTCCGGCCGGCCGTGTAGACGTCCAGCTTGCCGGTGTGCCGGTTGGCCCAGCGATTGCCGATGCCGAGGACGAAGTCGGACTCCAGGAAGGTCGCGTTGCCGTAGCGGTGCGAGGTCTGCAGGCCGACCATGCCGGCGTTCAGCTCGTGGTCGTCGGGCAGGACGCCCCAGCCCATGAGGGTGGGCACGACCGGGACCCCCGTCAACTCGGCGAATTCGACGAGGAGTTCGGCGGCATCGGCGTTGATGATCCCGCCGCCCGCGACGATCAGCGGCCGCTCCGACGCGTTGAGCAGCCCGATCGCCTTCTCGATCTGGGCGCGACCGGCGGCCGGCTTGTAGACCGGCAGCGGCTGGTACGTGTCCGGGTCGAACTCGATCTCGGTGAGCTGGACGTCGATGGGGAGGTCGATGAGGACCGGGCCGGGTCGCGCGGAGCGCATCAGGTGGAAGGCCTGCTGGAAGACGCCGGGGACCTGCGCGGCCTCCAGCACGGTCACGGCCATCTTGGTGACCGGCCTGGCGATGGAGGCGATGTCGACCGCCTGGAAGTCCTCCTTGTGGATCACGGCCGTGGGTGCCTGGCCCGTGACGCAGAGGATCGGGACGGAGTCACCGATGGCCGAGTAGAGCCCGGTGATCATGTCGGTCCCGGCGGGGCCGGAGGTGCCGATGCAGACACCGATGTTGCCGGGGTGGGTGCGGGTGTAGCCCTCGGCCATGTGCGACGCGCCCTCGACATGCCGGGCGAGGGTGTGCTGGATGCCGCCCGAGGCCCTGAGGGCCGCGTAGAAGGGGTTGATCGCCGCGCCGGGGACACCGAACGCGTCGCGGACACCCTCACGTTTGAGGATCTCGACTGCCGCGCGGGCAGCGGTCATACGGGCCATTGCGTACTCCTGCTCCAGCTGCCGGACTCGCTCCCGTCGCGCCCCGCGGTGAGCACTTCCGTCATCCCGTCAGTGACATTTCCGTATTACGGAAATTCTTTTCTGCTATCTGGAATCAGCGTAGGGAGAGAGGCAGGGGGCGTCAAGGGCGGGGCAGCGGAATCCACCGGGGCGTCTCAGGGTGTTTCCCTGCCGGAACAGCCCTGGCTGGAGGACGATGAGGAGGCGTTTTCGATGTGGCTCGACGGCGGGGTGGGGAGCATGGGCGAGAGCATGGCGGTGCGGTGCCCGGACTGCGGGCGCGAGCATCAGTACGCCCCGCCGGCCTACCCCTGCGCGTGCGGCACCCCGGTCGCCCCGCCCCTGAACCGTCGCGCCGCCCCCACCTCCGTCACCCACCACACCTGGGACGAAGACTGGGTCACCGTCCGCTGCGGAGGCTGCGGCCGCGCCGACCAGTGGCCCCACCCGGAGCTGGGCTGCTCCTGCGGGACCGTGCTGCGCGTGCCCGTGTCCGGCGTCCTGCGGCCCGCG
>NZ_LRTR01000769.1 GCF_001550375.1 Streptomyces europaeiscabiei
TCTGCGGGTGTCGCACGCCTTCCACTCCCCGCTGATGGAGCCGATGCTCGACGCCTTCCGTACCGTCGCGGAAGGGATCGCCTACGGAACACCCGCCATCCCCGTCGTGTCGAACGTGACCGGACGCCTTGCCACCGACGGTGACCTGACGTCGGCCGAGTACTGGGTACGGCATGTCCGTCAGGCGGTGCGGTTCGCCGATGGTGTGAGTGCTCTGGCGGCCGAGGGCGTGACCCGTTTCCTGGAGATCGGCCCCGACGGCACCCTCACCGCCCTCGCCCAGAACTGCGTACCCGACGCGCCGAACCTGCTCTTCGTTCCCGCCCAGCGCAAGGACCGCGACGAACCGCCGGCAGTGATCGCCGCGCTGGCCGCGCTGCACACCACCGGCAGGACCGTCGACTGGGACGTTCTTCTGCCCGGCTCCCAAGAGTTGGTCGATCTTCCGACCTATCCGTTCCAGCGGCAGCGCTACTGGCTTGATCCGGTGGCGGACCGTTTCGGACACCGTGGGGAGCACCCGCTGCTGTCCTCCGGGATCGGCGTCGCCGACTCCACCACAGTGGTGGCGACAGGGCTTCTGTCCGGGCGCACACAGCCCTGGCTCGGCGACCTCGCCACCGGCGGCGGCACCATCGTGGCTCCGTCCGTCCTCACCGATCTGGCCCTGCACACCGGACGCAGCCTCGGAGCGCACCACCTCACCGAGCTGCACGTCGACGAGCCGCTGCGGCTCCCCGCGACCGGTGAGACCGAGGTGCAGACCGTCACCGAAGCGGCGGACGGCGACCGACGCCGGACCTTCGCCCTGTACGCACGCCCCTACGACCCGGACGCCGACCCCTCCGACGGTGCCCGGCCCTGGACCCGGCACGCGCACGGCACTCTGGCCGAGGGCCCCGTCGAGCCCACCGCTCCGGACACGGACGAGGGAGCCGGGGTCTGGCCCCCGCCCGGCGCGACGCCCGTCGACCCGGACGAGCTGTACGACGCCCTCCACGTCCCGGCGGACGAGGCCGGGCGGGTCGTGACATCGGTGTGGCGCCTGGGCGACGAGGTGTTCGCCGAGGCGGCTCTCCCCGAGACGAAGACGGCCGAGGCGGCCGGTTTCGTCGTGCACCCCGCACTTCTGGACGGCGCCCTCCTGACGCTCCGCGCGGTCGGCCGCCCCGTTCCGCACCTCGTGTCCTGGTCCGGCCTCACCCTCCACGCGAGTGCCGCGACAGCGGTCCGCCTGCACGTCGTCCCGCGCTCGGCGACGGAATGCGCGATCCGCATCGTGGACGTCACCGGCGCTCCCGTACTCACCGCTCGAAGCGTCGCCGTCCTGCCGTTCGACCAGGAGCAACTCCCCGGGACCGTACGGAAAAGCGGCAGCGACCTCTACACGGTCACCTGGATCCCGGCCGACGCCCCCACACTCCCCGAACCGGCCTCGACGACCCGTCACACCGGCCCCGACGGCCTCCTCGCCGCCTCCTCGGACACCCCTTACGCCGAGCTGGTCGTCGTCCCCTGGCTGACGCCCGAGTCCGAACCGGAGACCGCTCTCGTGCCCGGCGTCCACGACGCCACAGCACGTGCCCTCACCCTTCTCCGGCACTGGCTCACCGACGCGCACGCGGACGGCTCCCGCCTCCTGGTGCTCACCCGGGGCGCGGTGGCCGCACACGCCGGCGAGACCGTGAGCGACCTGTCGGCCGCGGCGGTCCGGGGACTGCTGAAGTCCGCCGCATCGGAGAACCCCGGTCGGTTCCTGCTCCTCGACACCGACGTCACCCCCACCGACGACCAGCTCGCGGACGCCGTACGGCGCGGCCACGACGAACTCGTCCTGCGCGATGGCAAGTTGTTCGCTCCCTCACTCAGCCGCGTGAGGGACACCCCACTGCACCCGGCTGCCGTGGTCTTCCCCACGGACCGGACCGTCCTCGTCACCGGCGGCACGGGTGCCGTGGGTGCCGCCGTCGTCCGTCATCTCGTCACCCGGCACGGCGTCCGCCATCTGCTTCTCGTCACCCGGCGCGGTCCGCAGACCCCGGGTGCCGCCGAGCTGGTCGACGAACTCGCCGCCCACGGTGCCCGGACCACCGTCGTGAGCTGTGACGCCGCCGACCGCGAGGCCCTTGCCGACGTCATCGACGCCCTGCCGCCGGAGTATCCGATCGGCGCCGTGGTCCATGCCGCCGGAGTCCTCGACGACGGCGTCATCACCTCCCTCACCCCCGTGCATCTGACCCGGGTGCTGCGGCCCAAGGCCGATGCCGCGGTCAACCTGCACGAACTCACCCGCGACCTCGGTCTGTCGGCGTTCGTCATGTTCTCCTCGGCCGCCGCCACGCTCTCCAGCCCCGGGCAGGGCAACTACGTTGCCGCGAACGCGTTCCTCGACGCCTACGCCGCCCGCCTGCGCGCCGACGGCCACCCGGCGGTGTCCATCGCCTGGGGCCTGTGGGAGACCGACAGCGCCATGACCCGCGGGCTCGCCGACGCCACGCACAAGCGTGCCGCCCGCAGCGGCGTGGACGCCCTGCCCACCGGTGACGCCCTCGTCCTCTTCGACCGTGCCCTGACCCACGTCGAGGGCACCCCGCTTCCGCTCTGTCTGGACCGCACCGCACTGCGCCGCGCCGCCGACCGACTGCCCCCGCTGCTGCGTTCCCTGACCGGCCGCCCGGCCCTGCGCGAGGCCGCGGCACGGCCG
>NZ_LRTR01000770.1 GCF_001550375.1 Streptomyces europaeiscabiei
CGGCCTCCCGCAACGCCACGGCGGCCGCGGCAGCACCGGCCGCGTCACCGGCGGCACGAGCCGCACCAGCCGGACCGGGGGTGTCACCCCCACCTATCGCGTCGCCCGCACCGACCGCGTCCCCCACCCCGACGACGTCCCCGGCGAGCGCCGCCGCCTGCTCGTACCGCTGCTGGGACTCGCCCAGCAGGTTACGGGTGAAGGTCAGTTCGGCCAGGGCGAGGGCGAGGCGGTGGGCGTGCGGGCGCTGCGCCGGGCGGTCGGCCGCCCAGGCGAGGGCCGCACGGAGGTCGTCGGCCATGGCGTCGAAACGGGCGCGCCCGTCCACGTGCCCGTCCACGCGCCCGGCTCCGGCTCCGACTCCGGTGAGGGCGGTCGCGCCGGCCAGGCACCAGTCCATGTGGCGGGACCGGGCGTCCGTCAGCTCGGCGGTGTCGGCGAGCCGCTCGGTCCCGTACTGGCGGATGGTCTCCAGCGCCTGGTAGCGGGTTCCCGTCGCGGAGGGTGCCGCGGTGAGCAGGCTCTGTTCGGCGAGCCGGCCGAGCCCGTCGGCGACCGCGGCCGCGTCCAGCGGGGCGAACCCGGCCACGGCCGTGGCCGCGTCGGCGGTGAACGGCACGACGAACACCGAGATCCGGCGCAGCAGCGCCCTGTCCCCCGGTTCCAGCAGGTCGTGGCTCCAGTCCAGTGCCGCCCGCACCGATCGGTGCCGCTCGTCCGCGCGGGGGCCGCCGGCGAGGATCCGAAGCTGGTCGGAGAGCCCGGCGGTGAGACCGTCCAGTCCGAGGGTGGGCCATCGTGCGGCCGCGAGTTCGATCGCGAGCGCCATGCCGTCGAGGCGTGCGCAGATGGCCGCGATCCGGTGGCGTACGGCCGGTTCCGGTGGCGGGCCGACCGCCGCGGCCCGTTCCATGAACAGGGTCACGGCGTCCGACTCGGCGCCGCCGTCCCAGGACAGCGGCGGAACCGGGAAGACCCATTCGAACGGCACCATCATCCGGGCCCGGCTCGTCGCGAGGACCCGTAGCCGCGGGCAGGCGATCAGCAGCCGTTCCAGGAACGGCGCCACCCCGTCGCGTATCTGCTCACAGTTGTCCAGCACCAGCAGCGCCTGACGGTCCGCCAGGGCGGACAGCACCGACTCGTCGACACCGCGCCCGGGTTGTTCGCCGACCCCCACGGCCGCCGCGACCGCCGCCCCCACCCGCTTCGGGTCGGTGACCGGGGCCAGGTCGACGAACCACACCCCGTCGGCGAAGTCACCGGCCACGTCGGCGGCCACCGCGAGCGCGAGCCGGGTCTTGCCCACTCCGCCCGGACCGGCCGCCGTCACCTGCCGGCGTGTCTTCACCGCCTCGGCCAGCTCGGCGCGCTCGCGCGCCCGGCCGATGAACGCCGTCAGCGGTACCGGCAGGGCAGGTGCCGGACGGGGTCGCGCGGCGCGGGCGAGTTCCGCCGCGCGCCGGGACAGCGCCCGCCGGTCCGGTTCGTCGAGCTTGCGCAGCAGCGCGGAGACATGTGACTCGACCGTGCGCACGGAGATGAACAGCCGCGCGGAGATCTCCGCGTTGCTGAGGTGCTCACCGAGCAGCGCGAGCACTTCGGCTTCCCGAGCCGAGACCACTGGACTGGACACCGGCCCATTATCCGTCGCTCCGTGGCGTCTCCGTGGTGAATTCCGTGCTCACCACGGAGGCGGGCCGTGGCCCCACGGGGAGAGGCTGGGACCACGGAGAGCGCACCTGGCGGACACACCGGGCGGGTCGCGGCCCTCCACCACGCAGCCGAGGACCACAGGAGTGACCATGACCGGTTCGTCCGCCGACCCACGCCCCCGCGGGGAGCGTCGCCATGACACCGAGCACCGGCTCGCCCATGACGTCGATGTCTGGGTGGCCAGCGCCTCGGTGGACGGTGTGCCGTATCTGGTACCGCTGTCCTTCGACTGGGACGGCGAGACGCTGCTGGTGGCCACCCCGGCCGACAGCCCGACCGGCGGGAACCTGGCCGCGACCGGGACCACTCGGCTGGGGCTGGGCCCCACCCGGGACGTGGTCATGATCGAGGGCGAGGTCGAGGTCCTCCGGATCGACGCGTTGCCGCGGGAGCGGGGGGACCGGTTCGCCGCGCGCACCGGCTTCGACCCGCGGGCGTCGGCCACGCCGTACCGCTGGTTCCGTATCACCCCGCGCCGCCTCCAGGCGTGGCGCGAGGCGAACGAGCTGACGGGGCGTGAGCTGATGCGCGACGGCCGCTGGCTCGCCTGAAACACCGCGACGGCGCGCGCCCCGACACGAGGTGGCGCGTCGTCGGGACGACATCGATGAACCGAGATCGACGAGCAGATCAGACAGTGTGAGGAAGGAAACCCACCATGACGAACACAGCGAAGTCCACCCGGAGCGGCGGCACGGCCGAGGCGAGGTTCGACGGGTTCACGGTCGAGGAACGCGCCGCGATGAAGGAGCACGCCCAGGAGCTGAAGGCGTCCGCGCGTCGGGGCCCGCGCACGGCCAGGGCGGACGGGGAGAGCGATGTGCTCGCGAAGATCGCCGGGATGTCGGACGCGGACCGTGCCCTCGCCGAACGGCTGCACGAGATCGTCCGGTCCAACGCGCCGGACCTCTCACCGAAGCTCTGGTACGGCATGCCCGCGTACGCCAGGGACGGCAAGGTCGTCTGCTTCTTCCAGAGCGCGCAGAAGTTCAAGTCCAGGTACGCCACGCTCGGCTTCAGCGACCAGGCACGGCTCGACGAGGGCACCCTGTGGCCCACCACGTACGCCCTCACGGAACTGACCGCCGCCACGGAGGCACGGATCGGCGAGCTCATCAGGAGGGCCGCGGGCTGAGAACCCGGAGCACGTCCTCGCGGAGCGCGACGTGAACGAGGCGCCGGCGATGGTCGCGATGGCACAGAGGGTGGCATCGGGGATCACGCCGGGCTTCTACGGCCGGGAGATGGGCCGACTTCCTTCACCGCAAGCCCCCTTGACCGCGATCCGTCCCGTTGGTTCCGTGGGAAGGCTGCTCATGGGAGCGCTCCCGCTTCCGGTGAGAAAGGATCCCGATGCAGACCTCCCCCCACAGGTCCCGCAGACGCGGCCTCGCGGCCGTCCTCACGGCCGTGCTCGTCGCCTGTCTGGTGTCGCTGGCCGGCATCACCCACGCCCACGCTGCGCCGGGCGACGGCTCGGTCCTTGACCCCAACATCGCCTATGTCGGCCGCTGGGACACGAGTTCCGGCACGACGGCCGTCGCCAACTGGACCGGCGCGTACGTGCAGACGTCCTTCACCGGCACCACGGTGAAGGTGAAGGCGAGGGACGCGGTCAACTTCTACGTCAGCGTCGACGGCGGACCCGATGTCTTCCACGCGGGCGTACGCGGCACCGTGAACCTCACCCCGCGGCCCCTGGCGTCGGGCACGCACACCCTGCGGATCACCTACCGGTCCGGGGACACGGCCTTCCAGGGCCTGGTCCTGGACTCCGGGGCCCGTACGGTGGCGCCCGGCGCGCCGGCCGGGCTGATCGAGTTCGTGGGCGACTCCATCACCGCCGGCGCCCTCACCGACCGGCTGGCGCTCGACTCGTACGCGTGGAAGACCGGCGAGCGGCTGGGCATGCGGCACACACAGATCGCCCGCTCCGGCTACTGCCTGGTCGCGCAGTCCGGCTGCACCGGTCTGAGCGGTCAGTTCTTCAAGTCGGCCAGTACGGGCGCCACGAACTGGGACTTCTCCCGCTATCGGGCGAGCGCGGTCGTCATCAACCTCGGCACCAACGACATCGGGCACGGGGTGTCCGGTGCCGCGTTCCAGTCGGCCTACACCGCTTTCCTGCGGGACGTCCGCGCCAAGTACCCGGACGCGGTCCTCTTCGCGGTACAGACGCTCAAGAAGCGGTACGTCACCGAGACCAGGGCAGCCGTCGGCGCGCGCAACAACGCCGGGGACGGCAAGGTCCGTTACGTCGACACGAGCGGCTGGCTCACGGACGGCGCCGACTACGAGGACGGCAACGGGCATCCCAACGAGGCGGGCCACACCAAGTTCGCGGGCCGGCTGGCCTCCGTCATCGGTACCGCCCTGAGCGGCACGGCAGCCGCCTCCGTGAAGGCGGCCGCTCCCGGACAGCCCGGCGACCCGAACATCAAGTTCGTCGGACGCTGGGACACCGCAGGCTCCAGCACCGCGTACACGCCCTACTGGGCCGGTGCCTACTACCGCGTCGGCTTCACCGGGCGGACCGTCCAGTTGAAGCAGCGCGGCACGATCGACTTCTGGGCGCGGATCGACAACGGACCCGTGAAGTTCTACGACGACGTGAAGGGAACGGTGAACCTGACCCCGGCCGCACTGGCCTCCGGCCGCCACACGCTCCAGGTCAACTACCAGGTGGTGGCGGGCTCCTATCGCGGTGACGCCGTCTTCCAGGGACTGGTCCTGGACAGCGGCGCGACCACCTTCGCCGCGCCCGCGCCGGCCAGGACGGTCGAGTTCGTCGGTGACTCGATCACCGTGGGCACGACGACCTCGCAGAACGCCCGTACCGCGTACGGCTGGCTGATCGGGGAGCGACTCGGCACCGAGCACACGCAGATAGCCCAGGGCGGGGCGTGCCTGGTCGCCGCGGCGGACGGGTGCGTGGGTCTGGAGCGGCAGTACACCAAGCTCAACCCGAACGCGGCGACACCCGACTGGGACACCGCCCGCTACCGGGCCGACGCCGTCGTCATCAACCTGGGCACCAACGACGTGGGCCACGGGGTGAGTTCGGCGCAGTTCCAGGCCGGCTACACCAGTCTGCTGCGCAAGGTCCGAGCCGCTCATCCGCAGGCCTGGATCTTCGCGTTGGAGACCTTCCGCGGCCGGTTCGTCCCGCAGACCGAGGCCGCCGTCCAGGGGGCGATCGCGGGCGGGGACTCCCGGGTGTCCTTCGTCGACACCACGGGCTGGCTGGGCTCCGGCGACCTCACCGACTCCGTCCACCCCAACGACCAGGGGCACCGCGCCATCACCGACCGTCTCGCCCCGATCATCGCCGCCAGAATCGGCGCCTGACGCGCACGGCGCACCTGCACGGAGCCCGCGCCGCCCGCACCCGCCGCTTCACCGTTCAAGGTGCGGGCCGGCGCTTCGCCGGACCTACCATGGGGTCATGCCCGTCGTCCTCTTCGCAGGTATTCCCGTGAACGACTACACAGCGGCGCTCTCCTGGTACGAGCGTCTGTTCGGCTCCCCGCCGACGTTCTTCCCGAACGACGCGGAGGCCGTGTGGGAGCTGTCCGAGCACCGGTATGTGTACATCGAGCACCGGCCCGGACGCGGCGGCCACGCCCTGCACACCGTCTTCGTCGACGACCTGGACGCCCGCGTCGCCGGGATCGCCGGGCGGGGCCTGGAGCCCAGGACCCGCGAGACCTACGCGAACGGCGTACGCAAGGTCACGTACGAGGATCCGGACGGGAACGAGATCGGGTTCGGCGGCGGTCCGCTCTAGACCTGTCCGCGAGGCGAGGGCGTCGGGCGGGGTCCGTGGGCGCGCCTTCCGATGCCAGGCCCTCGGCTGGCGCAGGCAGGGTCGACGGCGATGACCGCGGCCGCCTACACCCTCGTCCAGCACGCCCTCGTCCAGCACGCCCTCCTCCAGCACGCCCTCGTCCGGCACGCCCGTCGCTCCGCGCCGCGCAGCGACGACATCTCTCCGCTCCTCATCCACTCGATCCGAGGACGGTATAGGCCGCCACGCAACCTTTCAACCGGTTGACTCGTCTTCCTCACTGAACAGAACAAAACGCCCCTTTGTCCCGACTCGTTCCGACGGGGGAACACATGAACTCGACCCGCACCCGTCGCGGCACAGCCGCGGCCCTCACCGTCCTGCTGGCGACCGCCCTCGGAGCCGCCGGCGCCGGCGCGTCGAACGCGGACTCCGCCGCGCCGAAGACACGACAGATCGCCTCGTCCGTCCTGGGATCCGACTACAAGATCACCCTGACCGCGCTGCGTTCGACGGAGGACGAGTACGCCGCCTCCGTACGCCTGCAGGTCTTCACGCGGTCCGGCGGCGCCTGGAAGGAGTCGGACCGCGTGACCGTCGGCGACGTGGACGGCTGGTTCTGGTACTCGCTCACGGGCAAGGGCGCCGTCTGTCAGCTGTCGACCGCCGGCACCGAGCCCGCCCCGCTCACCGTGAGCCTGCTGCTCACCCCCTCGCTCGGCTGCTCCGACCCGGCCCACTTCGTGGTGAAGCAGGGCAGGGCCTACGCCGACTGAACCCCCCTTCCACACAGCACCCTCACCCTCTTGTTCACATACGTGATTACGGAACCAGCCCATTGACCCGGAGGCAAGCCCTCCGTAAGGTTCCCGCCATTCCTACGTACGTGACGGTAGTTCACACATGTGAACCACCGGAGGGAGAGACAACGATGTCAGAACGCGTCATACCCGATGCCGAACGGCGTGCCGTCAGCAAGTTCCTGCGCCGCATGCTGCCGATCCTCGTCCTGATGCTGCTGATCAACCAGATGGACCGGACGAACGTCGGCTTCGTACAGGACGAGCTACGAGCCGATGTCGGGGTGAGCGCCACCGCGTACGGACTCGGCGCGGGTCTCTTCTTCATCGGGTACGCCCTGTTCGAAGTACCCAGCAACATGCTCCTGGAGCGGTTCGGGGCCCGTGTCTGGCTGACCCGCATCATGATCACCTGGGGTCTGGTGATCGTGGCGATGTGCTTCATCCACAACGTATGGATGTTCTACGGACTGCGCTTCCTCCTCGGTGTCGCGGAGGCCGGCTTCTTCCCCGGTGTCCTCCTCTACTTCACCCAGTGGCTGCCGGACTCCAGCCGGGGCCGGGCGAGCGCGATCTTCCTGGGCGGCTCGGCCACCGCGTACATCGTGACCGGGCCCATCACGGGCGCGCTGCTGGAGCTGCACGGCGTCGGCGGGTTCGCCGGCTGGCGCTGGATGTTCGTGCTGGAAGGGCTGTTCTCCATCGTCGTCGGCTTCGTCGCCGGGTTCTTCCTCGTCTCCCGCATCAAGGACGCCAAGTGGCTCACCGCGGAGGAGAAGGACGCGCTGGACACGGCGGTCGCACGGGACGAGGAGGCGCGCAGCCGGGCCCCCAGGGTGTCGCGGCTGAAGCTGCTGGTCCACCCTCAGGTCGCACTGCTGACCACGGTGTTCTTCGCGATGGCCCTCACCGGGTACGCCATCACCTTCTGGCTTCCCAGTCTGGTCGAGGAGATCGGAGGACTGTCGCCGTTCCAGATCGGTCTGCTGTCGGCGATCCCGTGGATCTGCGCGGTGATCGCGATGTACTCGGTGAGCCGGTTCACCGACCGCGCCCCCGACCGCCGTCCCTATCTGGCCGCCGCCCTGGTCCTGTCCGCCACGGGCACCTTCCTGGCCACGCTGGGCTCCCCCTGGTTCGGCCTGGCGGCCATCACGCTGGCCGCGGTCGGCGGGAAGTGCGCGGCCACCCTGTTCTGGCCGATGGCGCAGTCGGGTCTCGACCTGAGGATCGCCGCGCCGGGGCTCGCGGTCGTCAACTCTCTTGGAAACCTGGGCGGTTTCGTCTCCCCCACCCTCTTCGGCTACCTCAAGGACACGACCGGCACGACCAACGGCGGCCTGTACACACTGTCGGCTGCCTCCCTGCTCGCGGTGATCGGCGTGACCCTGATCCACCGGAGTGGCGGCGGGACGGGAACAGCTTCGGGTGCCGACGAACCCGCCACCGTGCAGGGGAAATTGGCGACAGGTGACGCGCGGTGAAACACGCTCGGCCACGCATCAGGTCCGGATCGCCCGCGCAGGCGCGGGCCGAGGGGCCGGGGCGGTAACCGTCACAGGGGCGCGGCGTGGATGTGGACCGGGAGGCCCGAGCGGGAGATCGCGTCGCGTTCGAAGGGGAGGCCGATCTTCTCCGCGACCCGTTGGGACGGACGGTTGTCGGGGCGGATGATCGCGACGAGTCGCTTCGCGTGGAGGACGTCGCGGGCGTGGTCACGGCAGGCTGCCGCCGCCTCGGTGGCGTAGCCGTGCCCCTGGAGGCCGGCCCGGACGCGGTAGCCGACCTCCAGCTCGGTGACTCCTTCGATCTCCTGCGGTGTCAGACCGCAGTCGCCGACGAACTCGCCGGTGGCGCGGAGAGTGACCAGCCAGAGTCCGTGCCCCTCCCGACGGTAGAGGCCCTGGTTCCAGTCGATCCAGGCCAGGGCTTCCTCCCGGGTCCGAGGGCGGAGGTAGTGGCGCATAACGTTAGGGTCGCCGAGCATCGCGGCCATGTCGTCGAGGTCGTCCTCCGTCATCTGCCGGAAGGCGAGCCTCGGGGTGGGTGGCGGGGGTGGGTGGGGGAGGTTCACGGGTACTCCTTCTACTCGTTCTACTCGTTCTACTCGTTCTCCTTCTTCTCCTCCTTCGGTCAGCGCACCCGGCGCGCCCGTCTCTTCAGCCGGGGTACGCGGTCGAAGATCGCGGCGAGCCGGGCTGCCTGGGCGAAGAGAGTGGCCGGGCGGGAGCGGTCGCCGTCGAGGTGGGTGAGGGTTTCCATGCCGAGGTAGAAGGCCACCGCGGCGCCGGCGAGTACCCGAACCCGGACGACGGACGCGAGGGGTTTGCCGCGCAGGAGGACCGTGAGCTGTTCCTCGGCCAGGTCCTCCCATTTCCGGGTTTCGAGCGCCAGTTGGGCCGCCAGCCGGCTTCCGGGTCTGGCCCCGGCGTACAGCTCCTGGACGGCGGCGATGTGCCCGGTCTCGGTGTCCTCGTCGTACAGCTCGCGCAGCCGTGCGATCGCGGGCACGGCACGGTCGATGCCTGACAGTTCGGCCCGGTAGCGGTCGATGCGGGCTCGGCTGGTCCGTTCCAGCGCCGCCACCAGCAGGTCGTCCAGGTCCGCGAAGTGGTAGTAGATCACTCCGGGTGCGAAGCCCCCGGCCTGGGCTATCGCCCGCGCGGTGGTCCCGCCGTAGCCGTTGCGGACCAGGCAGACGAGGGCGGCTTCCAGGACCCGGTCGCGGGTGCCACGAGCACCTTGAGCGCCACGGCCGTCGCGGGTTTGGCGGATGTCGGGGGTGCCACGGGTGTCAGACAACGCGCACCGGCCGTACTCCGTGGGCGGCGAAGTGGCCTTCGAGTCTGCGCGCCAGTTCCGGGAGGTGGTGGCTGGGCACCCGCGGGTAGAGGTGGTGCTCCAGGTGGTACGTGAGCTCCAGGAAGACGGCGGGGATGATCCTCCCGCGCAGCGTGCGGGTCTGCGTCAACGGGGTGTCTCCGTAGTCGTGGTGCGGCAGATACACCGTCAGGAGCGGGTACACCCAGCTTCCGACGATCGCCATCACCGTATAGACCAGCAGTCCCGGCGTGTACGGCAGGAGCAGCACTCCCCCGACCAGTGCGGCGAACGGGGCCACGGCCTCCGCCAGCAGCCAGCGCCGGTCCTGTCCGCGCCGGTAGGACCAGAGCCAGAGGCGTACCAGGAACACGGGGCCGTGGCAGATCGCGCCCAGGAGGGTCAGTTCGGCGGGATGGCCCTCCGGGTCGTCGGGGTGCGGGAAGAGGCGGTGGTGCTGGGTGTGCGTGGCGCGGTAGGCGTGGCCGCTCTCCAGCAGGGCCAGTCCCATCGCGAACAGCGCCCAGTCGGTGGCCCGTGGCGACAGGCCGATCGTGCGGTGCACCACGTCATGGGTGACGGTCACGACGGCGACGAAGATCCCGAACACGATCACGGGTGTCAGCCACCACCAGCCGAGCCACACCGCGCCGGCGAAGGCCAGCGCTCCGGCGCCCGGCCGGACCAGCGCGACGATCCGCCGCCGGCGAGTGGTGACGAGCAGGTCCTCGCCGAGTTCGGCCAGGGTCGGCAGACCAGGGGCCGGGGCGCTCTGTGGCCCGGCGGGTCCTGGGTTCTCGGATGCGGTCATCCCGCGCGTCTCCTCTCCTTCAGCAGTCCTTCGGCGACGATGCGGCTGCCCAGCACACAGGCGACGGTGCCGAGGCCCGGCCACGTCGAGTCGCCCACCAGCCACAGGCCGGGGCCGCCGAGGTCGTGCGGAATCGCGTGCTGGTTGGTGTTGGCCAGGCGCTGGCGTACGCCGCCGACCGCGCCCTGCGGCCGGAAGGCGAACCGTTCGTAGCTGCGGGGCGTCCCGGTCTGGGCGATCACGGCGCGTTCCCCGAGCCTGGGGTACACGCGCCGCGCGCGGGCCAGGAGTTGTTCCCCGGTCTCCTTCTTGCGTTGCTCGTACTCCGCGGTGTCGAGGTCGCGCCAGTCGGCGAGGTCGGTGTGGGTGGAGAGCATCACGGCGCGGTGGCCGGGCGGTGCGCTGAGCGGGTCTCCGGGTGCGGACACGGAGACGAACATGTTGTTGCCGTCCCCCAGGGGAAGGTCGTAGGACTGAAGCAGTTGATGGTGCGTCAGCGGCTGGTCCGCGACCTCGGACTCGGGGACGCCGAGGAAGACCACGGTCGCGCCGCCGACGGCGTCCGCGTCGCGTCGCAGGTATCTCCGGAGCCTGGGGGCGACGGGGAGCCCGGCGCAGATCGCCGCCGTGGTGACGGCGGGGACCGCGCTGACGATCCGGCGGGCGTGGAAGGTCCCTTGCCGGGTCGTCAACCGGTAGCCACCGGACGCGTGTTGGACCTGGGTGACTCGGCAGGCGGTCCGGAGTGAGCCGCCCAGCTCTCGGTAGCGCCCGACCAGCACGCGCCAGAAACCGTGCATGCCGCCGTTGTGTCTGCTGAGACCCGCGCCCCGGATGGTCACCCCGAGCGCCGCGTTGATGAGGGGGGCGTCGTCGACACCCGTGTGGACGGTGTCCTCGACGAGCATGGCGAGCAGCCCGACCAGCGCGGCGTCCGCGCGCAGGCCGTGGTCGCGCAGCGCGTCGCCCAGGGTCCGGTTCAGGTGCCGGGCGTACGGGAGTGCGGACCAGCCGACCGCCCGCAGGTCGTGGAGGGCGTCGGCGGGGCCGCGGATCGGCAGCCGTACGCCCGCCCGGCTGGCTCGCCAGAAGGTGTGCGCGAGCCGGTCGAGCAGGTCCCAGAACGCGCGATGCCGCTCGCTGTCGCCGAGCGTGCGCAGCCGTTCGGCGTGCCAGGCGGCCTGATCACGGTGGAGCACGATCTGTCGGTCCGGCAGATGTGCCTGGTAGCCCGGTAGTTCCTGTGCGTCCAGCAGGGGAATGCCGACGCTGTCGAGGAGTTCGCCGCCGACGCCTCCGGGGCCGAAGTCGACCAGGGTGGTCGCGCCCACGTCGAAGGAGAAGCCGCGCTTGCGGTAGTAGCCGGCACAGCCACCCGCGTGCCCGTGCGCCTCCAGCACGATCGTGGACAGGCCGGCCGCCTGCAGGCGCAGCGCCGTCGCCATGCCGGCCATCCCGCCGCCGATCACCACCACGTCGGCGCGGCTGCCTGTGAACCTGTCGGCGTGCCTGCCGGTGTGCTCCTCGCCGCAACTGCTCGCGTCACGACCCGCGTTCTGAACGTTTGTTCTGAACATCCGTTCAGAATGGGACAGTTCTCCTTCCGCGTCAACGCTTCGGGCGTGTGCGAAGAGACTCCCGGGAACCGCTCCCGCCGGGATTGCGTACCTCTGTACGATCACCGGTCACGCACGGGGTATCGCGGTGGAGGGGACGGCGATGGACGACAAATCGGCTGGACGAAGAGGTGGTTGGCGGCTGAGGGCCGTCGCGTCGGGGGCCGCCGCGGCGGTGCTGCTCGGCGGTTGCAGCGTGGGGGCGTCAAAGCGGGCGGCCGAGCCCGGGGGCAAGGCTTCGGGGTCGCCGACGCCTTCCGCTTCCGCGTCCGGGCAGGTGTCTGCGGAGGGCGCGAAGCCGTCTGCGACACCGTCCGTGACACCGTTCGAGGCGGACCCGGATCGCGTGCCGCGTTCCACGAAGCAGGGCGCCGCACTAGCGGAGGCGGTCGCGATGCGGCCGCAGGACTGGGGCGCGGGCTTCCGGGCGCAACCCCTCGCCCGCAGCGCCGAAGGCACGGCCGCCGTACTGGACGACGAGTGCCGGTGGCAGCGTCGGGCACTGCCCGACGGTGTGCTCGCCTCGTTGTCCCTCTACAGCGAACTGCCGGGCACCGGGAAGCGCGGCACGGTCAAGGTGACGGCGACGGTGACCGTGCACACCACGGTGCTCGGCGCCGACGACCATCTGTCCGAAATGCTGGAGGAGGCGCTGCGCTGCCCGGAGCAGCAGGTACGCGCCGACGAGCGGATCGCGGACCTGATGTCCATGGGCACCTCCCGCGGTATACGCGGCAACAACTACGCCGACGACTCGATCGTGGAGACGGGCGTCTATCTGACCGGCAGCGGCAAGGCCTGGTACCGGTGGATGGTCACACGGCTCGGCCCGGTGACCCTGACGGTGTCGTTCAAGGGCGCCGAGGGCTACACCGTCAAGGAAATGGAACCGTACGTGACGCGTGGCACCACCACCATGCTCGACCGGGTGGCATACGAGCTGGGCGGAGGCGAGGGCTGATGGAGCGGCTGCGTTCTTCCGATCCCGCGCGGATCGCCGACCACCGTCTGCTCGGCCGGCTCGGCGCCGGCGGCATGGGCGTCGTGTACCTCGCGCGCACACCGGCCGGCTCGCTGGTGGCACTCAAGGTACTGGCGGCGGAGTACGCCGAGGACGCGGGTTTCCGGGGACGGTTCCGGCGTGAGGTCGAGGTCGCCCGGCGCATCAGCAGCCCGTGGGCGGTGCCCTTGGTGGACGCCGACGCGGACGCGGAGGCGCCCTGGCTGGCGACGGCGTACGTGCCCGGTCCGTCCCTCGCCGAGGCGGTGGCCGCGCACGGGCCGCTCACCGAGCACGGGCTGCGAATCCTCGGGGGCCGGCTGGCGCTGGCACTGGGCGAGGTCCACCGGGCGGGGCTGGTCCACCGGGACCTCAAGCCGGGCAACGTCCTGCTCGCGCCGGACGGGCCCCGGCTCATCGACTTCGGTATCGCCAGGGCGCCCGAGGACACCTCGCTCACGGCGACGGGGTTCGTGGTCGGCACGCCCGGCTATCTGTCGCCGGAGCAGGCCGAAGGGCATGGCGGCCAGACCATCGGCGCACCCAGCGACGTGTTCTCCCTCGGCTGTGTCCTGGCGTTCGCGGCGACGGGCCGCCCGCCGTTCGGCGCGGGGGCACTAGACGCGCTCCTCTACCGGGCCGTGCACGACCCGGCCGACCTCGACGGCGTCCCCACCGCGCTGGTCGACCTGGTGTCCCGCTGCCTGGAGAAGGACCCGCTTCGCCGACCCGAGGTGGAGGAGGTCGTACGGAAGCTGCTGCCCAAAGACTCCGCGGAGGGCGGAGTTTCTGCGGAGGGGATGGAGAGTACGGCTCCCGGAGGGGCGGCGGACGGCCCGGACGCAGGGTCCGGTGAAGCACCCGCCGAGATGCCTGTCGAGGCCGCGGACGCCGAGGGTGTCACGGACGCCGAGGGTGTCACGGACGCCGAGGGTACGGACGCCGAGGGTACGGACGCCGAGGCCGAGGTCCGCGATGCCGAGGCCCGCGAGACGCCGGCCCAGCCCGCCGACGCCCCCGCCGATACGCCGGGCACCTCCCCCGCTTCCTGGCTCCCCGAGGAGGTCATCAGGCTGATCGCCCGGCGTTCGACCGAAGCGCTCGCGCTGCCGGACATCGACCACACCGAGATCTCGGCCGCCGCCTCGCGAGCGGACACCGCCCCGGGCAGCGGGTCCCCGAGCGGGCCCGGACCACGGCGCTCCGCCTCCGACGACGACACCGCGTCCCCGGCGTCCGGCACCGACGACACCCGGCCCACGGCGGCCACCGACACACCCGAAGCC
>NZ_LRTR01000771.1 GCF_001550375.1 Streptomyces europaeiscabiei
AGGGCGAGCATCAGCAGGGCCGCCGCCCGTGCTCGGCGGGTGCCCAGGGCGAGGTCGGCGGGTTGGTGGCCCTCGTCGCGCGGCGGGGTCGTGACGCCGGTGTGGGCGCGGTCGCGCCGGTTCCGGGGGGTGCGGGGTGGGCCGTCGCGGCCGTACGGGTCATCCGGCCACCCCCGGCGTCGGGCCGGACCCGGAACGCGCCGCTTTCGCCGCGCGCCGTGTGGCGGCCTTGGCGCGGGCCTCGTCCTTGTCTCGCAGGACGAACCGCTGCAGGAGTGTCATCGCGACGATGATCGCGATGACCGGCCTGGATCCCGACGTACCCGTCGGCCGACTCCACTTCCGGTCGACCGGCCCGCTCCCCGTGGGCGCGCTCAGCGTCGCAGGGCTCACCGGTCGCGGGAGAACGGCTCGACCTCACCATCGACTCCGGAGGCCGGGTCGAGTCGGTAACAGCCCCTGCGGGACTGGCCGTAGAGGAACACGCGGCGCTGCGGACCTGAGAACCACTCCGGGCGGCCTGTCCGACAAGCCGGCGGCGACTCGACGTCAGCCCTGCCGCCGGCCCGACGGAGGGACTCCCCGTCGCCCACCTGCCGACCGGAGAAGCGACAGTCCCCACCGTGCGGAACGGGCGGCTCGGTTCAGGCTGCTCGTCGGTGCTCTGGCCCGCGGCAGCCGAAGAGCGGGATGCTGGCCCCACGCTGTCTGCCGGGCCTTCTGGAAGGAGGCCCGGGAGCGCATCGCGTCCTTCTGTCGTCGACACCCCGAAAGCGGTACTGCCGTGAAGGTCCACCACCTCAACTGCGGGACCATGCTCCCGCCCACCGGCGCGCTGGTCTGCCACGTCCTGCTCGTCGAGGCGCCGGGCGGACTGGTTCTGGTGGACTCCGGGTTCGGGTTGCACGACATCGCCGATCCCGGGCGCCGTGTGGGGCCGGCCCGGCGGCTGATCAGGCCCGTGCTCCGGGCGGAGGAGACGGCCGCGCGCCAGATCGAGGCCCTCGGGTTCCAGCGTGACGACGTCCGCCACATCGTCGTCACGCACTTCGACTCGGACCACATCGGAGGGCTGTCCGACTTCCCCGAGGCCCAGGTCCACACGACCGCGGCCGAGGCACTGGGGTCCGTGATCTCCCCGTCCCGGCGGGAACGGTTCCGCTACCGGCCGGCCCAGTGGGCCCACGGCCCGAAGATCGTCGAGCACACTCCGGACGGCGAGGCGTGGCGAGGCTTCGCCGCCGCCAAGGAACTCGACACCATCGCCCCGGGAGTCGTCCTGATCTCCCTGCCGGGACACACCCGGGGCCACGCCTGCGTCGCGGTGGACACCGGAACCCGCTGGATCCTGCACGCCGGCGACGCCTTCTACCACCGCGGCACGCTCGACGGACACTCCCCGGTACCTCGCGCCCTTCGCACCATGGAGAACCTGGTGGCGTACGACCTGAGGAAGGTCCGCGACAACCACGCCCGCCTGGCCGAGCTGCACCGGCGCGGCGACGCCGACCTGACCGTCGTCAACGCGCACGACCCCGTCCTGTACGAGAGGGCTCGCGGTACGGCGTAGAGGCCGGAGTCGCGCAGGAGTCCCGGTCGCGTAGAAGCCGAACTCGCGCAGGGGTCCGGGTCGCGTAGGAGTCGGAGTCGCGTACGAGTCGGGGGCACCTGCGAGTCGTCGGCGAGGACGTCAGATCCAGCCGTCCAGGGACTTCATGAAACCGTCGAAGTCGTCGCGGTGGATGGTGTGTCCCGCGCCGACGACCGTACGGACCTCGAAGCCGCTCGCCCGGAGCCGGTCCGCGTCCGCTGTCCCCACCAGCGAGCTGGGGTCGGCGAGTTGGACGAGGGAGGGCACGGCCGGGCGGTCGGGGACGAAGCCCGTGAGCGGGCGGCCGCCGAGGAAGTGCACGGAGGCGGCGTCCCAGGCCGCCAGCGTGGCCATCTCGATGTCGACGTCCTCGCTGTCCCAGCGCGGGTTGAACGCGGCGGTCTGCGCGCGGGTGGCGCGCTTGAAGGAGGCGAAGACCTCGGGGCCGATGTGCCGGCCGGGGTCGGCCGACGACCATGCCGGGTCCGAGTAGACGGCCCGCGCGGGCCGCAGCCGCTCCACGGCGAGGGAGAGGGCGAGTCCGCCCAGGGAGTGGCCGATGACCAGGTCGGCCTGCTCGGGCAGCGTGTCGACGAGGTCGTCGGCGAAGAGCTGTGGACTGTACTCACCGCGCGGCGAGGTTCCGTGGCCGCGCAGGTCCACGGCGATCACGCGGTAGCCGCGCTCCGCGAGCGCCGGGGCCACCCGTCGCCAGGTGCGGGAGTCGGACATGATGCCGTGGACGAGCAGAGCCGTCCGGTCACCTGCGCCCCATTCGCGGGTGCTGAGCTGCACGTCGCGCCTTTCGCCGGTGTGGTGGTCAGGGTGCTGGTCTCCTGCTTCGTCCAAGGCTATCGGCGGCGGCGAGCGCCCTCGACGCCGTCCCCCGCCACCGTCGCCCTCGCGGAGCGCTCCCGCCGTCCCCTGCCACCATCGCCCTCGCTGGGCGCTCCCACCGTCCGCTCCCGCTCGTCCACTCCGCCCAGGAGGTCGCCGTCGCCGCGCCCGGTGTCGGCGCCGTGCGGCGTCGACGTCGGGTGGCGTCAGCGCCCCGCCACGTCGCTGTCAGGCGGCGTCGCTGACGGCCGTGTCGAGGGCGGTGCGCAGGGCGTCGGCCATCAGCCCTATCGCTTCCTTGCCTGCCGGCACCGGGCCGGTGTGGGTGAAGTAGTGGTCGACGCCCTCGAAGACGCGGTGGGTGACCGGCACGCCCGCGGCCTCCAGGGCCTTGGCGTAGGCGTCGCCCTCGTCGCGCAGACGGTCGTTCTCGGCGGTGATGACGAGGGCGGGCGGCAGTCCGGCGAGGTCGTCGGCGAGTCCGGGCGAGGCCAGGGGATCGGCGAGGTCGGCCGGGTCCGGGACGTAGGCGGCGGTGAAGATCCGCATGAGCTGGGGGCTGAGCAGCGGCTTGGGGATGCGGGACAGCTTGGTGGCCGGGTCGGCGACCATGTCGAGCGGCGCGGAGTCGATGATCTGCAGTCGCGGTGTGAAGGTGCCCCGGTCGCGGGCCGTACGGCAGACCCCGGCGGTCAGGTTGGCTCCCGCGCTGTGTCCGCCCACGGCGACCCGTGAGCCGTCCCAGTCGTGGGCCTCGCCGTGCTCGACGACCCACGCGGTGACGTCGTACGCCTGGGTGACGGCGGTGGGGAAGGTCCGCTGCGGGGCGACGGCGTAGTCCACGTTGATCACGACGCAGCCGGCCGTGGCGGCTATGTAGCGGCAGATGTGGTCGTCCTGCTCGTGGCGGGCCACGATGAAGCCGCCGCCGTGGAAGTTGATGTACACCGGGGCGGGGGTGGCGGTGCCGGCCGGCGGGCGGTAGACGGTGCAGTCGACCGGCCCGGCGCCGGTCTCGACCCGAAGGGTTTCCGTCCGCTTCGGGATGTCGGTGAAGCGCAGGTCCTTGTGGACACGGGTCATGACGCCGCTGAGCAGCAGCTGAACCCCTCTGGCCTGGATTCTGACACTGAACGGCATGATCGGCCCCGCCCATCGCTACAACGTTGAATTAACAGGATTCCTGTTGATGGGATGATGGACGCGAATCCTGTTTTGCGCAATGGGTGAGCGCGCCACCGCCGAACGGGACGGCTTCCGGTGGCGTCCGACAGGGGTCGGTGAGGGGTGGTGAAAGGTCGTGAAGGTGCGGAGCCTCGCGGAACGCGGGTCAGCTCTCGGCGGGCGCGAGGAGCACGAAGTCCGCGTTCGACGGGTCGAGACAGACGGCCAGCCGGCCGACACCCTCCACGTCCTCGGGTCCCATCTGGACGCTGCCACCGTGCCCGGTGACGGCGGCCACCCCTGCGTCGCAGTCGGTGACGGCGAAGACGGGGTGCCAGTAGGGCCGTCCGCCCGTCAGGGTGAGGTCGGCCGCGCGGAGTTCCATCAGGCCGCCCTGCATCCGCTCCTCGGGGAGTCCTGCGGGAGTGACGAGGCTGTACGTGCCCGCGTCGCCCGGCAGGGACATGTCGCCGAACCGCCAGCCGAAGACGGTGCCGTAGAACTCCTTGGCGGCCGCGGTGTCGGTGGTGTACAGCTCGGTCCAGGACAGTGAGCCCGGCTCGTCAGCCAGCTCGAATCCCTCGTTCCGGCCCGGCTGCCAGGCGGCGAACTGGCCGCCCAGCGGGTCGCTGTACTGCGCCATCCGGCCCCAGTCGCCAAGATCCCTCGGCGCCACCCGCACCGTGCCGCCGGCGCGCTCCACGGCCTGGGTCGTGGCGTCCGCGTCGGTGACGGTGTAGTAGATCATCCAGGCCGGACGCGCGCCCTTCTCGGTGAGTTCGCCGAGCCCGCCGACGATCTTGCCGTCCTTCCGGAAGGCTCCGCCTTCGCCCTGCGTTCCTCCCCGTCGCCCCCGCCGTCGCCCATGGGCTCGAATTCCCAGCCGAGCACCGCGCGGTAGAAGGCCGCCGCGGCCGGCACGTCGGGGACGCCGAGGTCGAGCCAACAGGGGGAGCCGGGAGTGAGGTCGGTGGTGATCACGGGATTCCCCTTCGCGTTCGCGGATCCGGTGATCTCAGCGTGACACCCGCCCCGGACGACCGCGCGTCGGCGCGGTGCCCGAGCGCGCCACGCCGGTGGTCGGGGCCGCCACGGGTCGGGGCGTCGCGGATCCGGGCAGCACCGTCCAACGGCCGCGTCGCGGATCCGGGCAGCACCGCCGGTCGGCCTCGTCGCGGGTCCCCCTACGGGGCTTCGAGGTCGTCGGCGAAGTGCCGGAAGCCGTGGCGGTCCCGGTGGATGTCCCACAGGGTGTCGGCGAGGACGGCCGGGTCCTTCCTGGGGTGTCCGGGGACGATCGCGCCCGGGACGACCAGTTGGGCGACATGGATGCCCTCGGCCGCGAGGGTGTCGTGGAGCAGGTGGCCGTACGCGCTCTCCGCGGCGAACGCGATGGACGTGCCGGCCCGGTCGGGGTGCGGGACCACGGCCGTCCCGCCGTTGACGAAGAGGACGGTGCCGCGCCCGAGGTCGCGCATGCCGGGCAGCACCTGCCGTACGGCGGCGACCGCGCCGTAGACGGAGAACTCGATCGGGCCGACGAGGTCGGTGTGGCCGGTCTCCAGCACCGGCAGCATGAAGTCCCGGTGCGGCAGCGGGCTGTACTGCAGGACCTCGACCGGCCCCAGCGACGTGTGCGCCGCGTCGAGTGCGGCGGTCAGGGCCTGAGGGTCGCGTACGTCGGCGGCGAACCCCTGGGCCGTGACGCCCTGGTCGGTCAGATCGGCGGCGAGTGCCTTCGTCCGCTCCGGGTCGCGGGCGACGAGCGCCACGGCGAACCCCTCACGGCCGAAGCGGCGGGCGACGGCCGCGCCGAGACCCGGCCCGGCTCCGATGACGGCGATGGTGGTCATGGCTTCCCAGCTTTCCTGGCGCAGGGGGTGGTCTCTCGTGCGAGTCCGGCCCCGCGCAACGGGCTTGACGGTCTCATCGTGACGTAACGCGCGCTTGCGACGGCAAGGTTCCTGGCCGCCTCGGCCGCGTCTCTCCGCGGCGGTCCATGGTGGGCACTTTGCAACGGTGGTCACACAAGCACACCCTGGAGGACCGCTGTGGGGCGACACGGACGCGGAGTCCTCAACGCCCGTGCGGCGGCAGCCGATTCCACGCCCCCGCCCGCTCGGTGCCGTATCGGCCGCCCTCTGCCCGCGGCCGTACGACCTCGCCCACCCCGCCCACCGCCGATGACCTGGTCGGCCGCCCGCCGGAGTGCCGACGGGCGGCCGTACGCTTACCCCTGTGGAGGACTACGACATCCTGGACACCCCGGACAGCGACCCCCCGGACAGCGACGCCACGGACGGCCCGCAACCGCGCCCGCAGTCGCTCATGCTCGCCTTCTTCGGCAACCACGTGCTGGAGGACGGCGACCGTGATCTGTGCGTGTACTCGGGCAGCATCATCGACGTACTGGGCCGGGTCGGCGTCGGTGAACAGGCCGTACGTTCCACACTGACCCGCATGGTCAACCGCGGCCTGCTGCGGCGCCAGCGCGAGGGCCGCAGGATGTACTTCGGCCTCACCCCGCAGGCGACACGCGTCCTGTGGGACGGCCGCACCCGCATCTGGAAGCAGGGCGCGGTCAACGACGACTGGGACGGCACCTGGACCCTGCTCGGCTTCTCCCTCCCCGACTCCTGGAAGCGCCAGCGCCACGACCTGCGCTCGCGGCTGACGTGGTCCGGGTTCGGGGCCCTGTACAGCGGGCTGTGGATCGCCCCGGGGAACGTCGACGTCACCGGTGTCGTCGCCAAGCTCGGGCTCACCGAGCACGTCAAGATCTTCCACGCCCGGGCCGACGTGGCCACCGACATCGAACTGATGATCCGCGACACCTGGGACCTGGAGGGCGTCGCGGCCCGCTACGTCACCTTCGACAAGCGATGGACGGCCCACCTGGGCGCCGGTTGCGGTGACGACCCGATCGGGACCCGTCTGCGGCTCGTCAGCGAGTGGCTCCGGACCATCCGCGCCGACCCACGCCTCCCCGCCCGCCACCTTCCCCCCGCCTGGCCGGCCCGCCCCGCCGAGGACACCTTCCGCCGCATCGCCGAACAGACCGCGACGCCCGCCCGGCGGATGGCCGCCGACCTCCTCGACACGGTGCCACTGCGCTAGATGTACTGCCCAGGGACGGCGGCACCGGCCGCCGGAGCCGCTCCACGGACCCGGCGGCCCTGCCGAGCCGCTCCGTGACGCCGCCAGCGACGGAAGAGGCGGAGGCGCAGGCGGAAGGGGCTGAGGCGGAAGAGGCGGGATCAGCGGGTCGCGAAGACGGCCCTGACGGAGCCCGCGCCGTCCGCCGCTCGGCGTCCACACGCTCGACGAACGGCGTCACATCCTCCGGTTCAGGCCCCGGTCTCCCGACCCGTCCCGAGTAACCCGTCGAGCACGAGTGCCGCCAGCGACTCCGCCCTGGCCGCGGTTCGCTCCGGCGAGGAGTGTTCGGTGCGGCCTAGGCGGCGGGCGAGGGGGACGTCCAGCATGCCGGAGACGGTCGGGACGATGGCGAAGAAGAGCACGTCCATCGGGACGGGGGCCATGCGTCCGGCGGCGACGAGCCGGTCCACACTGGACGCCATCCGCCCCACGACGACGCCGATGTAGTTGTCGTACAGATAGTCCAACCGCTCGCTGTCCTGGTTGAGTTCGTCGACGAAGAGTCGGCCGACGAGCGGGGTGTCCGCGGAGGACCGGTAGAAGGCGGTGATGAGCCGCCGCAGGTTCTCCGCGTCGTCGGCCGAGGGGTCGGTCTCGGGCAGGCTGGCCTGCTGCGGCGCCAGGGCGGAGTCCACCACCGCACGCCAGAACGCCGCCTTGGAGCCGTAACGGTCGTTGATGAAGTTGTGGCTGACGCCCAGGCGGCGGGCCAGTTCACGGGCGGACGCCCGGTCGTAGCCCAGCTCCGCGAAGGCCTCCAGGCCACGCTGCAGGACGCTCTCCTCCTCGGGCACCGCGGGAGTGTCCGCGCCGGGGCGCCCCGGCCTTCGAACGGATTCGGCTCTTGCTCCCACGCTTGCCTCCATCACTTCCGATTCACGCCCACCGGCCCTGCGGGCGGCCCCGGGCCCAGTCTAGGGACCCACGGGCATCTTATTTGACACCCGTCAGATTATGGCTAATCTGACGGGTGTCAGAGCGTTTCTCTCGCATGGAGAACCCCCATGACCGCACCCCACGCACCCCACGCATCCCCCACGACCACCGAGCGGGCGATCGGCCCCACGGCCGGCGACGCGCTCGCCGACGCCGTCGTCGCCGAACTGGACCTTCTCGGCACCCCTGCGCAACAGGCACTCGACGCCGGCCTGCGCAACGGCCTGGCGAGCCTGTACGAGCCGCCGCCCGAGGCCGTGGCCGCGCTGCTGCGGCAGCTGGAGTCCGCCCCTTCGGGGATGGACCCGCTGATGCTGCACCGCGGCGACGTCGTGAGCCTGTCCGTGCCTCCGCTGTGGTTCGGACTCTGCTCCGTCACCGCCACGCTCACCCACACCTACGCGTCCCCGGCCGCCGCGGGCCGCCTCGCCCGCGCGGGCACTCCGACGGCCATGGCCCCACGCCGGCTCGCCGGGACCGGCGTCTGGGCACGTCGGACCATGCGACCGGGAGGGCTGCTGCGCGGCGCCCCGGGTTACCTGGCCACCGTCCAACTGCGGCTGCTCCAGGCCCGGATACGGATCACGGCGTTCGAGCGCGACCGCGAATCCGCCGAATCCGCCGAGGGCGGCGCGTCCGGCCGGACCTCCTTCGCCCGTCGGCGATCCCCACTCGCGCAGGACGACGACCTGGCCCGTACGTGGCTCGGTCTCACCCTCGTGTCCTTCCGCGCCCTGGCCGCCGTCGGCATCGAGATCGGTCCCGAGGAGGAGCGCTACCTCTACCGGTACTGGTCGTACGTCGCCCATCTGCTCGGCCTGGACGAGAGCCTCTACGGGAACGTGCTCGACCACACCGACGCCGAGCACCTCCGGGGCCTGCTGGACGCGAGGACGGCAGTGCCCGACGAGAACTCACGCGTGCTGACCACCGCCATGGTCGACACGCAGGCCCGTGCGATGGCCGGGGCACCGGGTGCCGTCCTCTCCGAGGAGCAACTGCGCTACCTCATCCACAGCGTGCTCCGGCAGGCCTTCGGCGACGAGACGGCGGACCGGCTGGACATCCCCGTCCCCGCCGCGACGCATCTGATGCCGCTGATCGGCAAGCTCAACCGCCAGTCCCGGTACTGGCAGACGTTCTCCCCGGCCTCGGCGGGAGAGGCCCGACGCCGAGCGCTCCAGGGACCCGGCCCCGAACTGATCGCGGCCGTTCTCCCCGTCGGCCGCCAAAACCGGGAAGCCGCCGGTCGGTCCGGGGTTCCGGCGGCCTGACCCACCCGCGCCTCTCGCGCGCTCTTGCCTCCCCCCACTCGTGACGAGCTCCACCGACGCAGCCGTCCACCCCGCACCACCGAAGCACACGCAGCCACTTCCGCACCTCCTCCGGAGTTTCGTCATGTCTTCCACCGTCTCCGACACACCGACCGGCACGGCTCCCACAGCACCGCTGCCGACCACCGACCCACCGCACCGCCATCGCTGGTGGATCCTCGCCGTCATCGGCCTGGCGCAGCTGATGGTGGTGCTGGACGCGACGATCGTGAACATCGCGCTGCCCTCGGCCCAGCAGGACCTGGGCTTCTCGGACGGCGACCGGCAGTGGATCGTCACCGCCTACGCGCTCGCCTTCGGCAGTCTGCTGCTGCTCGGCGGGCGAATAGCCGACCTGTTCGGCCGCAAGCCGACGTTCCTGGTCGGCCTGGTGGGCTTCGCCGGTACCTCCGCCATCGGCGGCGCGGCCGGCAGTTTCGAGATGCTCGTCGCCGCCCGGGCCGGGCAGGGTCTGTTCGGGGCGCTCCTCGCGCCGGCCGCGCTGTCGCTGCTGACCACGACGTTCACCGACCCCAAGGAACGCGGGAAGGCCTTCGGCGTCTACGGCGCGATCGCGGGGGCCGGCGGCGCCGTCGGCCTGCTGCTGGGCGGCGTACTGACCGAGCACCTCGACTGGCGCTGGACCCTGTACGTCAACCTCTTCTTCGCCGCCGTCGCCTTCGTCGGCGGGATGATCCTGCTCGGCCGCAGCAGCCGCGACAGGACCGCCAAGATCGACGTGCCCGGTGCCGTCCTGGTCTCCGCCGGACTGTTCTGCCTGGTCTACGGGTTCTCCAACGCCGAGAGCCACGACTGGGGTTCGCCTGCCACCTGGGGCTTCCTGCTCACCGGGGCCGTCCTGCTCGCCGCGTTCGCTGTGTGGCAGACCCGCTCGCCGCATCCACTGCTGCCCCTGCGCGTCCTGCTCGACCGGAACCGCGGCGCGTCCTTCGTCTCCGTCCTGATCATCGGCGCGGGCATGTTCGGAGTCTTCCTCTTCCTCACCTACTACCTGCAGCAGAGCCTCGGCTACACGCCCATCGAGACCGGGCTGGCCTTCCTGCCCATGATCACCGGGCTCATGCTGACCTCGACGCTCGCCTCCACGACACTCGTCCCGCGCATCGGTCCCAAGCCGGTGGTCCCGCTGGGCATGGGCATCGCCGCCGCCGCGATGGTCTGGCTGACCGCCCTCGACATGAACAGCTCCTACACCACCGACATCCTGCCGCCGCTGGTTCTCGCCGGACTCGGCATCGGCCTGATCATGGCCCCCGCCATGAGCCTGGCCACCGAGGGTGTCGCCGCGGAGGACGCCGGTGTCGCCTCCGCCGCCGTCAACACCATGCAGCAGGTCGGCGGTTCCCTCGGCACCGCCCTCCTCAACACGCTCTCCACCAGCGCCGCCGCGGACTACCTGGTCGGCAGGAACCCGAAGGACCCCGCCGTCGTCTCCCAGGCCGGGCTGGAGGCCTACTCCACCGCGTACTGGTGGTCCGCCGCCTTCTTCGTCGCCGGCCTGGTCGTCAGCTTCCTGCTCTACCGGCGCGGCGCCCCCGTCCACGACCCGGACGCCGCCCCCGTGGTGCACATGTGAGGTGTCGGCTCCCCCAGCCCGTCGGGGCGGCCTCCTCCTCCCCCGCCCTGACATCCCCGAAGCGGCCCGCCGGACACCCGGCGGGCCGCTTCGGTTTCTGCCGGCGAGCACCTGCTCCGGCAGGCGCAGGGCTCAGCGGCGACACGGCGACTCGGCGACTCGGGCCGGCGGTGGCGGTGGGCGTGGCCGTGGGCGTGGGCGGAAGGTGGCCGTGGGCGTGGGCTAGAGGCCGGCCAGGGCCGGGAACGCGGCGGCGGAGTCGCTCAGCTCGGCCCACACCGTCTTGCCCTGGCGCGCGCGGCGGGTGCCCCAGTGTTCGGCGAGCTGGGCGACCAGGAGGAGGCCGCGGCCGCCCTCGTCGAAGACGCGGGCCCGGCGCAGGTGCGGGGTGGTGCCGCCGGAGTCGGAGATCTCGCACATGAGGGTGCGATCGCGGATGAGGCGCAGCCGGATGGGGGGCCGGCCGTAGCGGATGGCGTTGGTGACGAGCTCGCTGACCACCAGCTCGGCGGTGAACTCCAGCTCCGCCAGGCCCCAGTCGCTCAGCTGCCGGGTGACGTTCGCCCTGGCCCGCGCGACGGCGGCGGGCTCGGCCTCCAGGTCCCAGGTGGCGACCTGGCCCGCGCCGAGGGCCCGGGTCCGGGCCAGGACCAGGGCGACGTCGTCGGGCGGCCTGGCGGGCAGCAGGGCTTCGAGTACGGCGTCGCAGGTGGCCTCCAGAGAGGGGGCGGGCCGGGCCAGGGCTTCGCGGAGCCGGTCCAGGCCCGCGCCGACGTCGTGGTCCCGTGCCTCGATCAGACCGTCGGTGTAGAGCGCGAGCAGGCTGCCCTCGGGCAGTTCGACCTCCGCCGCCTCGAACGGCAGCCCGCCCAGGCCGAGCGGCGGGCCCGGGGGCAGGTCCAGGAGGTCGACGGTGCCGTCCACGGTCACCACGGCGGGCAGCACATGCCCCGCGCGGGCGAGGGTGCAGCGGCGCGAGACGGGGTCGTACACGGCGTAGAGGCAGGTGGCACCGATGTCCCCGCCGCCTCCGTCGGCACCGGCCACTCCGGTGGCGGCGGCCGCGGTGGCTTCGGCAGAACCGGTGTCCGGGGCGCCCGAAGGTCCCGCGTCCGTGCCCGTGCCCGTGCCGGCCCCGGCCTCGTCGTACGCGTCGTTCTCCTCCACCTCGGCGGCCAGGCGGATCACCACGTCGTCCAGGTGCGTGAGGAGTTCGTCGGGCGGCAGGTCGATGTCGGCCAGGGTGCGTACGGCGGTCCTGAGGCGGCCCATCGTGGCGGCGGCGTGGATGCCGTGGCCCACGACGTCGCCCACGACGAGGGCGACCCTCGCGCCGGAGAGCGGGATGACGTCGTACCAGTCGCCGCCCACACCGCCCTGGGCGTCGGCGGGAAGGTAGCGGAAGGCGACGTCGACGGCGGACTGCCTCGGGGTACGGCGCGGGAGCAGGCTGCGCTGCAGGGTGAGGGCGGTCGCGCGGGCGTGCGTGTAGCGGCGGGCGTTGTCCACGGCGACCGCCGCCCGCGCCGCGATCTCCTGGGCCAGCAGCAGGTCCTCGTCGTCGAACGTGTCGGGGTCACGGTCCCGGCAGAACTGCGCGACACCGAGCGTGGCGCCCCGGGCACGCAACGGCACCACCAGCGTGGAGTGGACCGGACGGGCACCGGCGTCGGGACTGCCGTCCACGGGCGCCCGGCCACCGCGCTCGCCCCCGCCCGCAGC
>NZ_LRTR01000772.1 GCF_001550375.1 Streptomyces europaeiscabiei
CCGCCCGACGGGCCCTCGCCGACGCGGGGCTGGAGCGCACGGCCATCGACGGCCTGGCCTCGGCCGGCCTGGGCACGCTGGCGCCGGTGGAGGTGGCGGAGTACCTGGGCCTGCGGCCCACCTGGGTGGACTCCACCTCGGTCGGCGGCTCGACCTGGGAGGTCATGGCGGCGCACGCGGCGGACGCGATCGCCGCCGGGCACGCGAACGTCGTGCTCCTCGTCTACGGCTCCACCGCCCGCGCGGACATCAGGGCGGGCCGCCGCACCGGCAACCTCTCCTTCGGGGCGCGCGGCCCCCTCCAGTTCGAGGTCCCGTACGGACACACCCTGATCGCCAAGTACGCCATGGCCGCGCGCCGCCACATGCACGAGTACGGCACGACCCTGGAGCAGTTGGCCTCCGTCGCCGTCCAGGCCCGCGCGAACGCGGCGGCCAACCCGGAGGCGATGTTCCGCACCCCGATCACCGTCTACGACGTCCTCTCCTCAGCGCCGATCGCCGACCCGTTCACGAAGCTCCACTGCTGCCTACGCTCCGACGGCGGCGCGGCGGTCCTGCTCGCGGCGGAGGAGTACGTACGGGACTGCCGGCCGGCGACCCCCGTCTGGATCCTCGGCACCGGCGAGTACGCCTCCCACACGACCATGTCCGAGTGGCCCGACTTCACGGTCTCCCCGGCGGCGGTCAGCGGCCGCCTGGCCTTCGAACGAGCCGGCGTGCGCCCCGCCGAGATCGACTTCGCCGAGATCTACGACGCCTTCACCTACATGACTCTCGTGACCCTGGAGGATCTCGGCTTCTGCGCGAAGGGCGAGGGCGGGGCCTTCGTCGAGAAGAACCGCCTCACCCTCACCGGCGACCTCCCCGTCAACACCGACGGCGGCGGCCTCTCCGCCCAACACCCCGGCATGCGCGGCCTCTTCCTCCTCGTCGAAGCCGTACGCCAACTACGCGGCGAGGCGGGCGACCGCCAGATCCGGGCCGCCGACGGCCACCTGCCCCGCCTGGCGGTCGCCTCGGGCACGGGTGGCTGGTTCTGCTCCTCGGGGACGGTCGTGCTGGGGCGAGGGTGAGGGCCCCAGTCACCCGTTCGGGCGAATCAGGCCTGATCAGAGCCCCTCACCTAATGCTTGCATTAGGCGGGCCGCTGGGCTCCCGGTGCGATCCGAGGCGGAGAAGCGGGCCGACATGAACCGCCTCCTCGCCGAGATCCGCGCCTACAAGCTCGCCGCCTTCACGGTCGGCTGACGTCGGCCGTTCCGCGAGGCCCCGGCGTCTTCGCCCGGCGCCGGAATACGAGGCGGGACGGGAGCGCTGAACCGACTCGGCAGACGAAGGCGTCCCCGCAGCAGCCCCGGAGGAAGCGACATGGCACTGTCCCGCAAGGAGCGCGAGGAGTTTCTGGCCGAGGCGCACGTGGCCGCGTTGGCGGTGGACGCCGGGGAGGGGAGGGCACCGTTGACGGTGCCGATCTGGTACCAGTACGAACCCGGCGGCGACATCTGGGTCATGACCGGGCTGGACACCCGCAAGAACCGGCTGATCCAGGCCGCAGGCCGCTTCTCCCTGATGATCGACCGGCTCGAACCCACGATCCGCTACGTCTCCGTCGAGGGCCCCGTCACCGACACGTCCCCCGCCACCCTCGACGACCTCCGCGAGATCTCGGCCCGCTACCTCCCGGCCGAAAAGGTCGACGGCTACGTCGACTTCGCCTCGAAGAGCCACGGCGAACAGGTCATCATCCGTATGCGCCCCGAGAGGTGGGTCTCGTCCGACCTGGGCTCGGTGTGAGACCGTCCCACCCATGATCGAGCCCCCTTCCCAGCCGCGGCCCGCCTCCCCGGCCCCCGCCCGGCCGTCCGAGTTCGTGGAGGCCCTGCGCGGGCTGCGGGTCTGGGATCCGCAGGTCAGTGCCCTGCCGTTGTTCGATCCGGCCGCGGCCCCCGCCGACCCGGTGTCGCTCTTCGCCTCGTGGTTCGGGGAGGTCGTGGCGGCCGGGGAGGTGGAACCGCACACGATGTCGCTGGCCACGGCGGACACGGAGGGGCGGCCGGACGTCCGTACGGTGATGCTGCACGACGTGGACGCGCGGGGCTGGCACTTCGCCTCGCACGCCGGCAGCCGCAAGGGACGCCACCTCGCGGCCCGCCCCTACGCGTCCCTCGGCTTCTACTGGCCCCTCCTCGGCCGCCAGGTCCGGGTGCGGGGCCGGGTCACGGTCGAGCCCGCCGAGGTCGCCCACGCCGATCTGCATGCCCGCTCGACGGGTGCGCTGGCCGCCGCCCTCGTGGGCCGGCAGAGCGAAGTCCTCTCCTCCTACGAGGAGTTGGAGCGCGCCTCGGAGGCCGCCTGGACACGGGCCGAGCGGGAGCCGGACGTGGCCGTGCCCTCCTGGACGGCGTACGTCGTGGAACCGGACGAGGTGGAGTTCTTCCAGGGGGACGCGCGGCGACGCCACGTCCGACTGGACTACCGGCGGGAGGGCGGCGGTTGGGTCACCGGGCTGCTGTGGCCCTGACGAACATGGGGGAGATCCGGCAGACGTTCGACGGACGGTCCGGGCAGCAGTCGTGGGCGGTCAGTGGTCGTTCTCCAGGTGCAGCTTGAGGAGATCGATGCCGTAGTCGCCCCCGTTCGGCGTGCGGATGATGGTGTGGATGTGCTGCTGGGTGGGGGTGCCGCCGGGACCGCCCATGCCGCCACCACCGTTGTCGCTACTGCTGCTACTGCTACTGCTGCCGCTGCCGTCGGGGTTGTAGCCGAGCGGGGACTGGGCGTCGTACTCGATGAGGACGACCGGGCTGTGCACGCGGTAGTAGAAGGCCGAGTCGTCGTCGGTCTCGCCGATCCAGTAGAAGTACGTGTCGTCGAGGTGCTCCTCGACCTCCTTCATCTTCACGTCGGCGTGGGCGTCGGCCATGTTGCCGACGTAGACGCGGACGAGGGCGAGAAGCTTGTCGCGCTGGGCGTCGGTCCAGTCGGCGGCGGCGAGGCCCTGGTGGGCGAGCTTGAGGTTGTCCTGGCCGGCCCCGGCCTTCAGGTTGTCGCCGGCCTTGGACTCGGACGAGACGACCTTCTTACGCTGGGCGTCGGTGAGGGCGCGCAGGACGGTCAGACCGGCCTTGGTCTCCTTCTTGAACGTGGTGATCTTCTCGCCGTTGTACGTGGCGGAGGTCGGCTCGGAGCCCATGAAGGTCGGGGTCATCACGACCTGGTCGCCGAGGACGAAGTAGTTGATGGCCAGATGGTGGCCCTCGTACTGGAAGCCCCACGGCTCGCTGGTGGACGGCGTGCCCATGAACGTGAAGAAGTAGGCGCCCTCGGTGAGGGTGTCCCTGCCACCGCCGCTGTACTCACCGAGGAACGCGTTCAGCTTCATGATGTTGCGGGACTGGGTGAGCCCGTCGGCGGAGAGCGCCGCGCCGAGGAGCGCGTAGCCGAGTTCGCGCTGCTTCTCGGTCAGGTCGCCCATACGGGCGCCCTCGCGCTCGTAGCCGTCGACGTTGCTCCAGGCCAGCCACTCGTCGTCCTCCACGTCGAAGACGGAGGCCTTCTTCTCCGCGCTGGTCAGCCCGTCCAGGAAGGCCTGCGCCTTCTGGACCACCTTGTCGGTGGACACGTCGGTGGAATGGATGGAGTACAGATCGTCCACGACCTTGCCGTCCGTCGTGACCCCGACGAAGTCCGCGTACTTCACCGCGCCGGCGCCCGGCCCCATGCCGCCTCCGCCACCACCCGGGCCGCCGGAGGGCATGCCATTCGGGGCGGCCGAGGACGAGGACGAACTCGCCGTACCGGACGAGCCCGACGAACAGCCGGTCATCGTCGCCACGGCGGCGACACCGCCGGCCAGCAGCGCCTTGTTCATGAACCAGCGGCGGGTGCGCTGGGCTTCGGGGGTGCGGGGGCGGTGGCCGTGGGTGTGGGTGTGGGTGTGGTCGTGCGGGTGAGGGTGGGCGTGCGCGTTCTCAGTCATGCGCCCAAGGTCGAGGGCGGAGCTGAAGCGTTCCTGAAGTGCGGCTGTGAGCGGGCTGTGCCGGGGCCGGCGGACGCGGCCAGGCCTGGCCAGGCCCCGTCCGAACCGCGGGCCGCCGCCTCAGACGTTTCCCACACTCAGGCCATCTCCCACATTCAGGCCTTCTCCCGCGCCGAGGCCTTCTCCCAACCTGAGACCTTCTCCCACGCTCAGGCCTTCTCCCACACGGACACGTGCTTGGTGCTGTCGTTCGTGAACGGCTCCCCCTTCCACCCCGCCCAGCGGTCCCGCAGCCGCATCCCGGCCAGCCGGGCCATCAGATCCAGCTCGGCCGGCCAGACGTACCGGAACGGGATCGACCGGTACTCCGGCCGTCCCTCGACGACCACCATGTGGTGCGACCTCATGCCCTGCGTCGCCACGTCGTACGTGTCGAACCCCAGCCTCGTCGGGCCGACATGGAACGGCACCGTGTTCTGCCCCGGCGGCAGCCTCCGCAGGTCCGGCACCCCGACCTCGATCACGAAGCAGCCGCCGGGCACGAGATGCGCGGCGGCGTTGCGGAAGCAGTCCACCTGGGCGTCCTGCGTGAGCAGGTTGTTGATCGTGTTGAAGACGAGGTAGGCGACGGTGAAGCCGGGGCCGTCCACCCGGGTCGTGGCGAAGTCCCCGATGGTGACCCCGATGTCCGCGCCGCCCGGCTTGGCCCGCATCCGCTCCACCATGGCCCGCGACATGTCGATGCCGTGCACCGGCACACCGCGCCGGGCGAGCGGCAGGGCGATCCGTCCGGTCCCGACCCCGAACTCCAGCGCCCGAGCGTCCCCTCCGGGCCCGCCCGCGAGACCGGCGATCAGCTCCACGGCCGGGTCGACGGCCTCCGCACCGAACATGTTGGAGGAGGGGTCGTCGTAGCGCGCGGCGACGGCCTCGCCGAAGTAGCCGTCGGGGTCGTCGACGGCCTCGTACCCGCCCCCGAACGTGTTCTCGTCACCCGTGCTCATCAGATTCCTCCCGGCGTAGGGTCCGTGGCCAGCCGTGCGTGCAGGTGCGCGTCCCGGAAGGCGTCGTGGCGCCCCTCGTCGAACGCCGCCCCGCGCATGGTCCCCTCGTACGGGAACCCGCACAGCTCGGCGACACGGCAGGACGCGGCATGGCCGACGACATGGTCGAGTTCGAGCCGGTGGATGCCGAACTCGGCGAAGGCCCAGCGGGCGGCCAGGTCGAGGGCGCGGGTGGCGACCCGGCGGCCACGGGCCCCGGGCAGCACCCAGTAGCCGACGACGGCCCTCCGCATGAACGCGTCGATCCCGCTCAGCCCGACCTGCCCGAGCGTCACCCCGCTCTCCGCGTCCGTGACCCGGAAGGACACGGTCTTCCCCTCCGCGTCGGTCTCGGCCCGCTGCCGCAGGGATTCCCGGGCGCCTTCGAGACTCCCGTCCAGGGTCATGGGCGTGTTCCACCGCTGGAAGTCCGGATCGGAACGCCCCAGGAACCACGCCTCCACATCCGCGTCGGACTCGGCGTCCCAGGCGCACAGCCGCAGCCCGTGACCGTGCGGATCGGCGGACGGCCGGCGGGAAGGATCAGGTAACGGACCGGAGGATCGCTCATCAGTACGGTTCACGCCCCCATTGAAACGCGCGCCCCCTCACGAACGCGCGCGAAATACGGGCACCACGAAGCCCCCGCCCTCCCGGAAGACGACCTCCAGCCCCATCCCCATACGCAGTTCACCCTCCCCCTGCCCGCACTCCACGACCTCGGTCATCATCCGCGGCCCCTCGACAAGATCGACGACCGCGGGGACGTACGGCGTCCGCTCCCCGAAGGGCGGCAGGTCGTTGCGGTGGACGACGGACCAGGTGTAGAGCGTGGCACGCCCGGAGGCCTCCTCCCAGCGCACGTCCTCACTCCAGCAGTACGGGCAGAACTCGCGCGGATAGTGGTGGGCGCGCCCGCAGTCCGCGGCCCCGCAGCGCCGCAGGAGCAGCCGTCCGTCGGCGGCCGCGTCCCAGTACGTACGGGTGAACGCGTCGACCTCGGGCAGATCGAACCGCGCGGCGCCGGCACCACCCACTAGACCCACCCCATCAGAACAGCCCCAGCGCACTGTCGAAGGACCATGTCTGCCAGGACATCCCGAACAGCCCCACCACCGAGATGAGCGCCATCATCGAGTTCTGCCCCTGCTCGGCCCAGTCGTGGATCATCAGCACGAGGTAGAGGAGGTTGAGCACCAGCCCGCCCACGAGCGCGACCGGCGTGAGAACCCCGAGGATCAGCCCCAGCCCGAGGGCGAGTTCGGCGTAGACGACGACATAGCCCATGGTGCGCGGCCGAGGCTTGACGACCATGTCGAACCCGCTCCGCACCGCCCCCCACCGGTGCTTCTCCGCCACCCCCGCCGCCCACGCGATCCCGGCCCCCTCGGACCAGGCCTTCTTGTCCTTGTGCCGCCAACTCTCCAGCCACCACAGGCCGAGCCCGATACGAAGTACGGCCAGCCATTCGGCCCCAGAGAGCCAGATCGTGTCCATCGACGCCGCCCTTCCGCATCCGCGTGGGGTTTCTGACGGTACGTCAGTTCAGCGGATGGGGGATGGATGCGCAAGAGGCGCGGGCCGCCGCGGGAACGCCGGTCCGCCACCACATGCCGGCCGGTCAGGGGTGCAGCCCCAAGGGGTGCCCCCCTGACCGTCACCCCCGCGCCCCACCACCCCGCCCCCACATTCCAAGAGACCTACGCCACAGATCCCACCCACGCCTCCTACACCCGTGATCAATCCGCAACCAATTCCGGGCTTGACCGAGACCCAACAAGTGGGGGCGTGAATACGCTCGATCGCATGGCCGACTCCAGAGCTTCCGCGACTCCCGCCTCCGACCGCCCCGTCTACGTGATCGGTGGCGGCCCCGGGGGGCTGGCCGTCGCGTACGCGTTGCGGGCCCAGGGGGTACGGGCCGTGGTGCTGGAGAAGGCGGACGGGGTCGGGGCGTCCTGGCGACGGCACTACGACCGGCTGCACCTGCACACGACCCGGCGCCTGTCGGGCCTGCCCGGCCTGCCCATGCCGCGCCGCTTCGGCCGGTGGGTGTCGCGGGACAACGTGGTGCGCTACCTGGAGAAGTACACAGAGGTGCACCAACTGGAGATCGTGACCGGCGTCGAGGTGTCCCGTGTCGAGCGGAGCGCCGACGGCACCGGCTGGCTGCTGCACGCCACCGGCGGCCGCGAGCTGACCGGCGGCGCGGTCGTCGTCGCCACCGGCTACAACCACACGCCCCACATCCCCGACTGGTCCGGCCGCGACTCGTACACCGGCGAACTCGTGCACGCCTCCGAGTACCGCAACCCCGAGCCCTACGCCGGCCGTGACGTCCTCGTCGTCGGCATCGGCAACACCGGCGCCGAGATCGCCGTCGACCTCGTCGAGGGCGGGGCGGCGCGCGTCCGGCTCGCGGTGCGGACGGCCCCGCACATCGTGCGCCGCTCGACCGCCGGGTGGGCGGCCCAGTACACGGGCGTCGCCGTACGGCGGCTGCCGGTGGCCCTCGTGGACCGGCTCGCCAAGCCCATGGCGAAGCTCAGCGTGCCGGACCTGTCGGCGCACGGCCTGACCCGGCCCGACACCGGCCTCTACTCCCGGGTGAACGAGGGCTCCATTCCCGTGCAGGACGTCGGGCTCATCGACGCCGTACGGAAGGGCAAGGTCGAGATCGTCGGCTCGGTCGAGGGGTTCGAGGACGGCAAGGTCGCCCTCGGCGACGGCACCCGCATCGAGACCGACGCCGTGATCGCCGCCACCGGCTACCGGCGCGCCCTGGAAGGGCTCGTCGGACATCTCGACGTGCTCGACGAGCGCGGGAAGCCGGTCGTGCACGGGGCCCGCTCCCCCGAGAACGCCCCCGGCCTCTACTTCACCGGCTTCACCAACCCCATCAGCGGCATGTTCCGCGAACTCGCCCTCGACGCCGAGAAGATCGCCAAGACGGTCGCGAAGACGGGCGGGGTCGCCACCCGCGACGCGGTCACCGTACAGATCCGCGCCACGCACTGACGAACAACCGGGCGGCCCGGGCCACCGGGCCACCGGGCCACCGGGCCACCGGGCGATCCTGACCACCTGACCAGCCGGCCGCCGCCCGACCACTTGGCGACCTGCCGACCCCGCCCCCTGGGGACTGCGGCCAAACCCCAGGCGCAGGCGCAGGCCCAAGCCCCGGCTCGGCCCAGCCCCACCCCCGG
>NZ_LRTR01000773.1 GCF_001550375.1 Streptomyces europaeiscabiei
CTTCGTCGCCGCGCGCTTCGACCACGCCGCCCTGCGGCGGCGCTCCGGCGGGGTGCCCACTCTGCTGAGCGGTCTCGTCCGCGCTGTCACGCGGCGTACCGCCGCCGGCGAATCCGGTGACGCGGAGGACGCCGGCGCCTGGCTCGCCGGACTCTCGTCGCAGGAGGCCGAACGCGCCCTGCTCGACGTGGTGCGCCGACACGCCGCAGCGGTCCTGGGACACGAGTCGCCGCAGGCGGTACGCGCCGACAGCGCGTTCAAGGACGTCGGCTTCGACTCCCTCTCCGCGGTCGAGCTGCGCAACCGCCTCAACACCGCGACCGGTCTCCGGCTGGCCCCGACCGTCGTCTTCGACTATCCGACCCCGCAGGTCCTGGCGGAGCATCTGGCCGAGAGCCGCGACGGAGTCACGGCAGCGGCGGCGGCCGTCCCGGCGCTCCGGGCGAGCGGCACGACGGACGCCGACCCCATCGCCATCGTCGCGATGGGGTGCCGCCTGCCCGGTGGGGTCGCGGGCCCGGAGGACCTGTGGGAGCTGCTGCGGTCCGGAACCGACGCGATCGGCGAGTTCCCCACCGACCGCGGCTGGGACCTGGACACCCTGTACGACCCCGACCCGGACAAGCCCGGCACGTCCTATTCCCTCAACGGTGGCTTCCTGGAGGGCGCGGGGCGGTTCGACGAGGCGTTCTTCGGTATATCGCCGCGTGAGGCTCTGACGATGGATCCGCAGCAGCGACTGCTGCTGGAGACGGCCTGGGAGACGTTCGAGCGCGCGGGTATCGACCCGACGTCCCTCGGCAACAGCACGGCCGGCGTGTTCGTCGGCGCGATCGCCCAGGAGTACGGCTCGACCCTGCTGCACGAAGCCCCTGAGGGGCTGGACGGCATGCTCCTCACGGGCAACGCCACCAGTGTGATCTCCGGTCGGCTTTCGTATCTGCTGGGTCTGTTGGGGCCGGCGATCACGGTGGACACGGCGTGTTCGTCGTCGCTGGTGGCGATCCATCTGGCGGCGCAGTC
>NZ_LRTR01000774.1 GCF_001550375.1 Streptomyces europaeiscabiei
AGAGCCGACGGGGCCGACGGGGCCACGGTCGGTGGAGCCATCGGTGGCGCCATGCCCGGTGGCGCCGTGCCCGGTCCCCCGGGAGGCGGCGTCGTCAGGGGCGTTCCCGGAAACGCGGCGGGCGGAGACACCGGTGGGGCCGTCGGCGGGGGCGGAGCCGCCCCGGACCCCGTGTCGGTCTCGGCCGCCGGAACCGGCAGGCGCTCCCGCCCGCACTTCATGCAGAAGCGCGCCTCGTCGGGGCCGGGTGTTCCGCAGTGGGGGCAGTAGGACGTCATGGAACGCTCCGTCATTCAGAGAACTCGGGCCGTGATGCGACGTGGTCAGATGCGCGCCGGTGTGTCGTGAGACATCACCGGCGCGTACCGACGTATCAACGGACGGTAGTTTCTGTTGACCGGTTCCCGTCAACCGGATTCCCTCGCGGGCATCGCTCGTACGGGTGAACTCAAGGCCCTGCGGGCGGCCTTGAGGGCTACGAGTCGGCCTTGAACCCCCGGTGCAGGGCGACGATCCCGCCCGAGAGGTTCCGCCACGCCACCTTGTCCCAGCCGGCCTTCCGGAGCCGCTCGGCGAGACCCGCCTGGTCGGGCCAGGCGCGGATGGACTCGGCGAGGTAGACGTACGCGTCCGGGTTGGACGACACCGCGCGGGCGACCGGCGGCAGCGCGCGCATCAGGTACTCGGTGTAGACGGTCCGGAACGGCGTCCACGTCGGGTGGGAGAACTCGCAGATCACGACACGGCCGCCGGGCTTGGTCACCCGGTACAGCTCCTGCAGCGCGGTGTCGGTGTCCTGCACGTTCCGCAGGCCGAAGGAGATGGTCACCGCGTCGAAGGTGTCGTCCTTGAACGGCAGCTTCGTGGCGTCGCCCGCGGTGAACGGCAGCCAGGAGGTGCGCTCCTTGCCGACCCGGAGCATGCCGAGGGAGAAGTCGCACGGCACGACGTACGCGCCGGTCTGCGCGAAGGGCAACGACGAGGTGCCCGTGCCGGCCGCGAGATCGAGGATCTTCTGCGCGGGCCGGGCGTCCACCGCCTGCGCGACCTCCTTGCGCCAGCGCCGGTCCTGTCCGAGGGACAGCACGTCGTTGGTCAGGTCGTACCGTTTCGCCACTCGGTCGAACATCGAAGCGACTTCGTGCGGCTGCTTGTCCAGGGATGCGCGGGTCACCGACCCATTGTGGCAGTAAGGACCGGACGCCCACGCGGCGCCCGGCCCGCACCGGGTCACGGCAGCAGTTTCGGCTTCCTCCTCGCCGCCACGTCCTCCACCCAGCCGCAGAGCAGGACGAACACGCCGATCAGCAGCCAGCCGATGCCGAACATGAACCACTGGCTCTCCAGCGGCAGGTACTTCTCGAACGCGGGGACGTTCCAGAACCGGTCGATCAGCGGGACGGCGAGGATCAGGGCGATCTCGTGCCACAGGTAGATCGTCACCGCGCGGGAGTTGAAGATCGTGACGATCCGGTCGAGGCGGGGGAAGCTGCTCAGTCCGGCGAGGTCGACCTTGCAGTACGCCTTCGCGTACAGCAGGAGCGTCACGAAGCCGGCGGAGAAGAACGCCTGGGCGAGGGGGATGTCGTCGAGGTCGTACGAGCCGGTCTCCTCCTGGTGGCTGAAGGCGTACCAGGCGCCGAAGCCGAGGGCGGCGAGGGAGAGGACCGTGACCGCGAACGGCTTCAGCCGCGCCAGGACGCCGTCGCGGTGGGCGAAGCCCAGCATCCAGCAGAAGAGGAAGGTGGCCAGGTCGGTCAGGGCGCTGCCGAGGCGGTCGTCCGGGGGTTCCCGGAGGAAGTGGAACACCAGGATCGGCGACAGGGACAGCAGGAGGACCGGGACCGGGGCCAGCCGGAACAGCTTCAGCAGGAGCGGGGAGAGCAGGACGAACCAGAGGTAGGTGCGCAGGTACCAGAGGATCTCCCAGGCCTGTTCGCCCCAGGCGTTGCCCGGAGGGTCGCCCAGGGGGACGACCCAGAAGACGATCTGCCAGCCGGGCATCCAGCCGTGGATCAGCATGGCGACGACCACGAAGAGGCCCCAGAACCAGAAGGGGGGCAGGAGCCGCCGGAAGCGACTCCTGATGACCCCGGGTGCGGGGCGGTCCAGGGACTTCGCCATGAGGGTGCCGGCGAGGGCGAACATGACGCCCATGGAGGGGAAGACCATGCCGGCCCAGGGCCAGCCGAAGGTGTGGTACGTGACGACTCGGATCAGGGCGAGGGCGCGGAGGGTGTCGAAGTACCGGTCGCGCACCTGGGCCTTGGCCGCACCGGTGGCCGGCACCGCTGCCGGCTGTGGATTGCCCACGGCAGTAGCGGTAGCGGTCACAGCCGGCGCCTCAGCCACCGTCCCCCTCCTGTGCGAGCCCATCAGCTCACCCCCGCCGGTGTGCCGACCTCGCCCGTGCGCTTCAGCTTCTGCCACCTCAGGCGGCCGCCCGTCAGGGCGGTGATGCAGGAGTGGATGAGGACCAGGTACATCATCTGGCGGTAGGCGAGCTGCTGGAGCGGCAGCATCAACAGGTACCGGTACTTCTCCTTGTCCAGCTTGAAGGCGTAGGCCGCGCAGACGAGTTGGACGCCCAGGACCGCCAGCCACGCCAGCAGGGACGCCTGGAAGTCGACGAAGATCATCGCGTAGACGGTGAAGACGTCGATGAGCGGCGCGAAGACCGGGGTGATGACCTGGAAGATGACGACCAGCGGCATGCCGACGCGGCCGAAACGGCCCGACGGACCCGTGTCCGTCAGGGACTTGCGGTGCTTCCAGAGGGCCTGCATGGTGCCGTACGACCAGCGGTAACGCTGTGACCAGAGCTGTTTGAGCGAGCCGGGGGCCTCGGTCCAGGCGCGGGCGTGCTCCTCGTAGACGACGCGCCGGCCGGCGCGGTGCATGGCGATGGTGATGTCGGTGTCCTCGGCGAGGGTGTCCTCGCTCATGCCGCCCACTTCCAGCACGGCGTCACGGCGGAAGGCGCCGATCGCGCCCGGGATGGTGGGCATGCAGCGCAGCAGGTCGTACATGCGGCGGTCGAGGTTGAAGCCCATCACGTACTCGATGTGCTGCCAGGCGCCGATCATGGTGTCGCGGTTGCCGACCTTGGCGTTGCCCGCGACCGCGCCGACGCTCGGGTCGGCGAACGGCTGCACGAGCCTGGCGACGGTGTCGGGCTCGAAGACCGTGTCGCCGTCCATCATCACGACGATGTCGTGACTGGCGTTGCGTACACCGTTGTTGAGGGCGGCGGGTTTGCCCGCGTTCTCCTGGCGGATGACCCGGACGTTGGGGTGTCCGAGCGCCTCGGCGATCTCCTTGGTGCCGTCCGTGGAGCCGTCGTCGACGACGATGATCTCGATGGGGTGGGTGCTCCGGGCGAGGGAGTGCAGCGTGTTGGCTATGCACTCCTTCTCGTTGTACGCGGGCACGACGACGGTCACCGGGCCGGTGACCGGTGGCCCCCAGCTGAAGCGGCGTCTGTTCCGCTCGCGGAAGTGGCGCCGGGCGAGGACGAGCATCAGCCCGAAGCGGCCCATGACCGCGACGCCGACGACCATCAGGCCGACCGAGAGGGTCGGCACGGCGTACTCGGCGACGTACACGGCCGCGACGAGCGCCTTGCCCTCGTAGAGGGTGGCGCCGGTGGCGGTGCGGTGGGCCGCCTGGGCGTCCGAGGAGCCCGGGGTGCCCTGCCCGTTGGCGGCGGCGCCGCCCTGTGCCCCGTCCTGCGCACCGGTCCCGGGGGCGCCGCCGGGGGCACCGTTGTTCTGGTTGTTCTGGTTGTTCTGGCCGTTCCCGGCGTCGTTCTTCTGCAGGGCCCCGCTGACGGTGGTGAAGGTGTAGCCCTTGGCCTTCATCTTCTCGATGTACGTGCCGAGCGCCTTGACCGTCTGGGAGCGGTCGCCGCCCGCGTCGTGCATGAGGACCGAGGCGCCCTCGCCGTCGTCCGGCGTGGCCCACTTGATGATCTTCTTGACGCCGGGCCGCTTCCAGTCGTCGCTGTCGGTGTCGACGAAGACGCTGGTGTAGCCCTCCTCACCGAGCTTCTGGTAGACGGGCCAGCTGTAGTTGTCGATGGCGTCCGTCTCGGAGGAGTACGGGGCGCGGAAGAGCGTCGTCGTGATGCCGGCCGCGCCCGCGAGGGCGAGCTGCGTCTGGGCCATCTCCCGGGTGATGCGGGCGTCGCTCTGGTACGACAGGTCGACGTGCGTGAAGGTGTGGATACCGATCTCGTGACCGGCCTCGACCATGTCCTCGACGATGGCCGGGTAGCGCGACACCATCGAGCCCACCACGAAGAAGGTCGCGGGGACGTCGTACTTCTTCAGGACGTCGAGGATCTCCGGGGTCCAGGTCGAGTTCGGACCGTCGTCGAAGGTGAGCGCGATGGTCTTGTCCGGCACGGACTGCGTCTGCGCCTGGCCGCCGCGGAAGGTCAGGATGGGCCCGCCGTCGAGGATGTCCTCGGGTACGTCGCCGGAGCCGGCCCCGGTGCGGACGCGCTGGTCGCCGCCGACCTCGGCGCGCAGATAGCCGTCGAGCAGCATCACGCTGGTCAGTCCGAGCAGGAGCAGCAGGGCGAGGATGACGCGGGGTTTCTGCAGGGCGGCGGCCTTGCCGGTGGCGCGTTGGAGCTTGGAGGGGGCTCGTCGGCGGCCGCGGCGCGCGGGTGTGGTCGTGCTCATGGGGTGGTGCGCTCCCGTCAGTTGGCGGACGCGGACGGGGAGGGTACGGCGGTGGGGACGCCGGAGGGCGGGGTGCCGCCGGGGGCGCCCGAGGGGATGCCCTCGGGGGCGATGCCGCCCTGGGGCTGCGGGCCGTTGCCGTTGCCCGGTGCGCCGGACTGGCCGCCTCCTCCGCCTCCGCCGAAGGGGAACAGCTGGGTCGGGGACGCGGAGATGCCCCAGCCCATGAACGCCATGCCGAGCACGACGGCGTAACCGAGGCAGACGACCCCCAGCAGCGTGCCGCAGCGGCGCAGCAGTCTGGCGCGACGCCCGGAGTTGTCGACGAACACGGGGCCCTCTTCTGCCGACCCCTTGCGCTGCTTGCCCTGCTTGCCCTGCTTGCCCTGCTTGCCCTGCTTGCCCTGCTTGCGGCGGCTGCCGCGGGCCGGTGCCGAGGTGATCTCGTACACGGCCTCGGGGGTGAGGTTTTCGTTGGCGGACTCGGATTGCATATCCCCGGACATTAGGCGGCCTTTATTTGACCAATTCCCAGGTTCTCTTGTGAGACTCCCATGAGAAACTCCTTAACCTGTCCGTTTCCTTAGAGAATCCATGAACGACTGCGAAGTCGCCGTGGTTTGCCTTTGAGGGGATACACCCCACCAAAAAGGGCACGTTTGCCCGACTGGCGAACCCTTTGTCGGTCACCGTTCCGTGACCACCCTTCGGCTCTGCAATCTTCAGGAAGCACACATGAAGCACAGCCGACTGTGATTCATTTCCCTCGTGAGCACCGTGAGGAATTCCCTGAAACCGGCCGTCGGGCTGATATGTCTGATGGCCCTGGCCTGCGCGGGCTGCACCTCGAACACCGACGAGTCCGCGTCCACACCCGGCAGCCCGGCGAGTTCGGCCGGCGCGCCGTCGGCCGCCGAGGAGTCGGCGACCGAGGCGACCAGGACGTCCACGACGTACGCGCCGTACGTGGACGCCACCGACGCCTCGGACCTCGACGACGCCGGGTCGGCCGCCGCGTACAACCTGGCGTTCGTGATCGCCGACGGCGACGCGTGCACGCCCGCGTGGAACGGGACGGAGGCGATCGACGACTCGGCGGTGAGGTCCCGGATCTCGGCGCTCACCGACTCCGGCGCGTCGGTGCGGGTCTCCTTCGGCGGCGCCTCGGGCACGGAGCTGGCCCAGGCCTGTGACAGCGCGTCCGAGCTCGCCGCGGCGTACGGCGCGGCGCTCGACGCGGCCGGCTCGACCGAGGCCGACTTCGACGTCGAGGGCGACGCGCTGAAGGACTCCGACTCCGTCGGCCTGCGCTCCGAGGCGATCGCGCTCCTGCAGAAGGACCGCCCCGACCTCTCGGTCTCCTTCACCCTCCCCGTCATGCCGTCCGGCCTCGACGACGACGGCGTCGCCCTGCTCGACTCTGCCAACGACAACGCGGTCCAGGTCGCCACGGTCAACATCATGACCATGAACTACGCCAGTTCGTACGGCGGTGACATGGGCGACTACGCGGAGCAGTCGGCCGAGGCGGCGCACGAGCAGCTGATGGACATCTTCGGCACGAGTGGGTCGACGGCGTGGGGGGCGCTGGCGTTGACCTCGATGCTGGGCGTCAACGACGTCGACAACGAGACGTTCACGCTGGAGGACGCGGCGCAGGTGCGGGAGTTCGCGGAGGAGAAGGGGGTCGCCTGGGTGTCGATGTGGGCGACGTTCCGGGATCAGGAGTGCGGGGACGGGGCGAACGACGAGCTGGTCGACTGCAGTGGGGTCGATCAGGAGAACGGGGCGTTCGGGGAGGCGTTCTCGGGGTGAGCCGGTTCCGGATCCGGGCCGGGGGTTCTGAGCGTTGCGGGCTGCGGGTCGTGGGTGGCTGGTCGCGCAGTTCCCCGCGCCCCTGAAAGCAGGAAACGGCGGCGTTGCCCGTCAGCGGCGGCGGTGGACCAGACGCCCTGCGCACACCGTCGCCATGCACTCGCCGGAGTCGAAGACGGCCAGGTCCGCTCGACCGGTGGCGATGATTGCCGTGGGGCGGGACTTGGGGAGTACGACCACGTCGTTGCGCTGGGCGGCGGCGCGGAGTTCCGGAGTGTTCGCGTGTTCCTCCAGGACCGCGACCGCCCCCGACTTCAGCACCGCGTGGATGCGCTCCCGTGGGGAGGGCGCGTCCGGGAGCGGGCCCTCATGGATGTGGGCGGGGCCCAGCACGCCGGGCCAGTGCCGCACCCGGGCGTCCGGGAACCGTTGCCGGACTTCCGCCAGCGGCCCCACTGCCCGGACCCGGTCGCCCTCCACCACGACGGCGCCGTCCTCGACCGGCTCCGGGTCGTCCCGGTCGTCCCACGTGAGCCGTACCTCGTCGGCGGCGTGAATGGTCAGCATGTGAGCCCTAGTTGGCGTTCAGCAGCTTCAACTCGGGGTGGGCCGTGCCGCCCTCGATGGCCGTCGACGAGATGTGGGACATGACGCGCTCGTCGACGGGGTCGTTCGCCGGGTCGTCGTGGACGACGATGTGCTCGTAGGTCGTGGTCCGCTGGGCGGGGACGCGGCCCGCCTTGCGGATCAGGTCGATGATCTCCATGCGGTTGGAGCGGTGCTTGGCGCCGGCGGAGGAGACGACGTTCTCCTCCAGCATGATCGAGCCGAGGTCGTCCGCGCCGTAGT
>NZ_LRTR01000775.1 GCF_001550375.1 Streptomyces europaeiscabiei
ACATGGCCATCGCGGCCGGGGCCCCGCGCGCGGTGTCCGGCGGGTTCGCGAGCTGGGGCCCGACGCTCGGGGCGTCCACCGGCACCGACGTGACGGTGACGGCCCAGGCGCCCGCCGTGCGCGGCTCCGGAGGCCGGACCTGGTTCCCGGTCGACGGCGGCAGCGCGACCCCGAAGGCCGGGGACGCCGACGTCGGCTTCAACGGATCCATCCGTCTGGACGGCACCGGCACCGGCACCTTGACACTCGGTGAGCTGCGCCTGCGGCTCGACGGCGGCACCGGCGCGCTCGACGTGCGGGCCGAACGGGCGGGGGAGAGCGGCCACCTGACGCTGGCCGAGGTCGGCACGGGTGCCGCCGCGCCGACCGTGCGCGGCGGCGGCGCGACCTGGTCGGGCCTGCGGGTGTCGCTGACCGCCGAGGGCGCCGAACTGCTCGCCGAGTGGAGCGGCCGGTCGTACGCGGCGGGGGACGAACTCGCCCCGCTCGACGTGACCGTGGGCACGGGAGCCTCCGGCGCCGAACAGCAGCCGGAGGATGCGGCGACCGACGAATCCGACGGTTCCTCCCCCTCGCCCACCCCGGACGTGAGCGACACCACGACCGGCTCCGAGGGGGCGCAGCCCCCGGCGGAGACGGTCCCCTCCGCGGCCGTGCAGCTCGCGAGCCTGGCCGCGGGCGCCGGACAACGGGTCACCGGCGAAGGGTTCGAGCCGGGTGAGGTCGTGCTGGTCGCGATCGACGACGACACCCGCTACCAGGCCGTGGCCGACGACTCGGGCGAGGTCGCCCGTGACTTCCCGGTCTACGACACGGCGGCCGAGGGTGCGCACACGGTCCGGCTGTACTCCGTGACCGGAGGCCGCGAGGCCGCCGCGCAGTTCACCGTGCTCGACGGCGAGGCGTCTTCCTGAGCGTCGCGAACCGCTCAACACCGGTGAAGTGAAGGTCTGTTGCGACCTCCTTTGCTTTCTGTTGACAAAGAGATCATGGGCGAGGTTAGGTAAGGCTTACCTAAGTGGCAATGGGACCGGCCGGCCCGTTCCCACTGGGGCAGGCGCGGGTCGCAGGGCCCGCGCCTGCCCCGCCCACCGCTACGAGAAAGGTGCTCTCCTGATGAGAGTCGTTCCTTCCGCCCGTACCGCCGCCCGTGCCGGTCTCGCCGTCGCCGCCTCCGCCGCCCTGACCCTGGGCCTCGCCACCTCGGCCTCCGCCGCCACCTCGACCCGTACGATCGTCGACGGCAGCAGTACCTACAACCTGTCCCTGACCGCGCCGAACACGGCCGCCGCGTCGGGCCAGGTCATCACCGTCACCGGCTCCGGCTACAACACGGCCCAGGGCGTCTATGTCGGCCTGTGCGCAGTCAACGGCGCCCAGGGCGCCAACAAGCCCACCCCCTGCCTCGGCGGCCAGGACGAGTCCGGGTCCACCGGTGCCTCGCACTGGATCAACAACACGTTCGGCGGCCTGTTCGCCAACAGTTCCAAGTTCGGCACCGGCGGCACCTTCAGGGTCAACATCTTCGTCAAGGCCACCCTCGACGACGGCAGTGTCTGCGGCGAGGACGTCACCTGTGCGGTCGTGACCCGCGCCGACCACTTCGACACCAACGACCGGAAGTACGACGTCCACACCCCCGTCACCTTCCAGTAGTCACTCCGACGGCCGGGCCCTCATCACGGGCCCGGCCCCGGGACCGGTCCGGCGGCTTCGCCCGAGCGGGAGGGGCCCCGTGGGCCCGCTCCTCGGCGTCCCCAGGCGCTTGTCCCTTCCCTGCGACCTGATCCGCCGGACAGGCCCAGGCGTCCCCCGGGTGCGGGGCGCACCCGACGAATGAGGAACCCATGACAGACGACACGACGGACCGGCGGCGGCCGGGCGGCGCGGCCCGACCGCGGCTGAGACGCCCCGCGGCGCTCCTCGGAGCCGCCGCCCTGGTGGCCGCCGCGGTCACGGCCGTCACGGTGAGCACCGTCGCCCAGGCCGCCGACACCCCCAGGACCGGCCTCGGCTCGAACGGCCAGAAACTGACCGTCTCGGCCTCCGCGAACCTGGATCCCGACGACGAGACGCTGAGGGTCACCGGCTCCGGCTACGACACGTCCAAGGCCATCTACGTCGCCCTGTGCAAGGACAACGGCGATGGCAGGATCCCCTCCCCCTGCATCGGCGGCGCCGACGAGAGCGGCACCGGCAGCTCCTCGCACTGGATCGTCCCCAAGGGCGACCAGTACGAGGGCGACCTCGCCCTCGCCTGGGGCGAGGGCGGCACCTTCGACGTCGAGATCGGCATCAAGGCCAAGGACAACGGCGTCGACTGCACCCAGGTCGTCTGTTCCGTCGTCACCCGCGTCGACCACCGCAACTCCGGCGACCGCTCCCAGGACGTCCGTGTCCCCGTCACCTTCGAGGGCCAGGACACCGGCGGCGGGGACGACGGCGGCGAGGGCGAGGACGTGCCCGCCGGCACGTACAGCTACGTCGAGTCCGCCGCGTTCACGGCGGCCGGCAAGGTCAACGACCTCCTGCTGCACCCGGAGTCCGGGAAGCTGTACGCGGGTTCGGACAACTTCGCCGCCTCCGGAGCCGTCGACGAGCGCGGCCTGCACGTCCTCGACCCGGCGGACGGCAAGAGCCTCGGCCACATCGCCCAGGCCCCGGGCACCACCGGCACGCTCGCTCCCCGGGCCGTCGTACAGATCGCCGCCCCGCTCGCCGGTGACGGCGCTGTCGTCCAGTTCGCGCTGCGCGGCATCGGCACCGCCAAGGCCGGCGACGCGGCCGTGGCCGGCAAGTGGATCGCGGGCGCCTCCATCACCGGGATCGGCCCCGGCGGCAAGGACACCATGGTCCTGGTCGCCCAGGGCGCCCAGCTCGCCGAGGTGGACGTCGCCACCGCCGTCCCGCTGGAGAACCGCACCCTCACCCTGGAGGGCGGCTCCGTGCTCGGCGTCGACCAGGCGCACCGGGCCGCCTGGTCCGCAGGGTCCACCGGCGGCACCCTGCGCCGCGTCGACACCGGCTCCTTCACCGTCACCGCCACTGCTGAACTCCCTTCCGCCAACGTCCAGTTCGTCGAGGCGGACCCGGCCACCGGCAACGCCTGGGTCGGCAGCGGCAACACCGTGCGCGTCCACGACAAGGACGCCAAGCTCCTGAAGACGATCGAGGGGCCGGACGACGCCGCCGACATCGCCTTCGACACCGCCACCGGCCGGGCCTTCGTCGTCTGGCAGGACAACGGCGACTCCGGCAACGGCGGCGACGGCACCAGTCACCTCGGTGTGTACGACACCGCCACCTACGCGCAGGCCGTCGCGTCCACCAAGCTGGCGGACAACGACTCCCAGAACGGCTCGGCCTCCCTCGCGGTCGCCCCGGGCGGCACCACCGTCTACGTCGGCAGCCCCTCCGAGGGCGAGATCACCAGGCTCGACCGGCACATGTCGCCCAAGGTCACCCAGTCCCCGACCGACCGGACCGTGGCACCGGGCGACGAGGTGTCGTTCGTCGCGGCGGCCGAGGGCACCCCCGAGCCCGAGGTGGCGTGGGAGGTCAGCGCCGACGGCGCCCAGACCTGGTCCGTGGTCAAGGGCGCGACGACGAACACGTACGCCTTCAAGGCACGGGCGGCGCACGACGGATACGAGTACCGCGCGGTGTTCAAGAACTCCGCCGGCACCACCCGCACCTCGCCCTTCACCCTCACCGTCACCGAGGCCGACGACAGCACGGGCGGCGGCGGCGACGGGGACGGGGACGGCGAGGACACCGAGCCGTCCGGCACGAAGACCGTCACCGGTTCCGACGGCCAGAGACTCACCGTCACCCCCGTCAACAACCTCGCCACCGAGAAGCAGACCCTGAAGGTCACCGGCTCCGGCTACGACGAGGAGAAGGGCGTCTACGTCGCCCTCTGCGTCGACAACGGCGCCGGTGAACTGCCCACCCCGTGCATCGGCGGCGTCGACATGACCGGCGGGTCGCACTCCTCCGCGTGGATCTCCTCCAACCCGCCGGACTACGGCGAGGAGTTGGCGATCCCGTACGAGGACGGCGGCACGTTCGAGGTCGAGCTGACCGTTGACGCCAAGGACGAGTACACCGACTGCTTCAAGGCCACGTGCGTCCTCGCCACCCGCGCCGACCACACCCTGTCCGGCGACCGCTCGCAGGACGTCAGGGTCCCGGTCGCCTTCGTCGGCCAGGACCCGGTGGACACCGACGACGGCGGCGACGGTGACAGCGGCGGTGACACCGGCGGCGGCACGTCCACCGGCGGCACCAGCGGCGGTTCCGTGTCCGGCGGAGGCAGCGGCAGCACCTCCGGCGGCAGCGGTACGGGTGGCACCACGACCACCGGAGGCGGCGGCAGCCTCGCCACCACCGGCCTGACCGTCCTCGGCGTGGCCGCCTCGGCCGCGGCGCTCACCGTGACGGGCTGGATCCTGCACCGACGGGCGCGGGGGACGGGGCGCGGCACGGCCGCCTGATCCACCCGGACGAGAACCCGAACAGAACAAAAGCCCGGTCCGCCGACCATGTCGGCCGACCGGGCTGCGGGCGTCTCACCCCGACGCCATGATCCAGTCGTACGCCTCCCGCGCCGCGAACTCCCGCTGCCCGCCCCGCACGAGCAGCCCCGCCGTCGCGAACGCCGGGGCGTCCGCCTGGTCGGCGACATAGGGAACCGCGACGCACCGCATCCCGGCCGCGTGGGCGGCGGCCGCGCCCGGCGCCGCGTCCTCCAGGACGACACAGCCGGCCGGGGCGACGCCCAGGCGGCGGGCGGCCTCCAGGAAGACATCGGGCGCCGGCTTGCCTCGGTCGACCTCATCCGCCGACACCACGGTCCGCAGAAACGCGTCGAGCCCCGTGCCACCGAGGACCACCTCGATCGCCTCGCGCGACGACCCCGAAGCCACGGCCATGGGCACCCCCTCGGCCGCGAGCAGCTCCACGAACCTCCGCATCTCGGGGAAGACCGGGGTGGCAGCACGGGCCCGTTCCAGATAGCGACGGTTCAACTCGTCGACGAGCCCGGCGCGCGGCGCCTCGATCGCATACCTCTTCTGCCAGAGGCCCAGCGTCTCCCAGGTGCTGATGCCGACGTACCGCGTGTTGTCCTGCCAGGTGTAACCCGGTGCTCCATGGGCGGCGAGCAACTCCCGTGAGGCCTCGAAGTAGTTCGGCTCGCTGTCCACGAGTGTTCCGTCGAGATCGAAGATGACCGCGGTGCTGCCGAGCGTGCTCATGGACTCCAGCATGTCAGCGGTCAGCTCCTGGCGCGTCTGCCCGCTCCCGAGCCGATCGACTCCACCAAGGGCGACAGCCGGTAGGGCACCCGCTCCCGCAGCGCCACCTCCGTACGCGTGCGCACCACGCCCGGCAGGCTGATCAGCGCCTGGATGACGTCCTCCAGGTGCGCGTTGTCCCGGGCCACGACCCGTGTCAGGAGATCGCCGCCGCCCGTGATCGAGAACGCCTCGATGATCTCCGGTACGGCCGCCAGCGCGTCCCCCACGTCGTCGAGGTGCCCCTGGGTCACCTCGATGTGCACGAAGGCGAGCACCGGGTGACCGAGCGCGGCGGGGGAGAGCGACGGGCTGGTGCCGGTGATCACACCGTCGCGTTCCAGCCGGTCGAGGCGGGCCTGGAGGGTGCCCCGGGCGACGCCGAGGATGCGGGCGTACTCCCGCGCGCTGGTGCGCGGCTGGTCCAGCAGCAGCCGCAGGATGCGGGTGTCGAGCTCGTCCACGGCCATGGTCCGTTGGCCTCCCTCCGGCATGCGGTGATCGGGGGAAACTGTACCAATGGCCCAGTGATCCGGACGCCGGTTGAGCCATCGGAACTCTGATGCTTTCCTGATGACCATCGATGGCGCCGCGCAGCGCAGGACGGCAATGAGGCCGGTCCGTGCCCGCGGCGCCATTTCCGTGCCGTGAGGGCATGGTCGATCTCGAAGGGGCCCGCACGGGCCGAAGCTGAACGGGAGAGGGGCGGGCGGCCGGCGGTGAAGAGGATGTTCATGGCTCCGGACCCGGGGCTGCTGCGGTTGCGGGTCTCCCTGCGGGCGGTGCTCGCCATCGGCCTCGCGGTGGCCGCGTCCGAGCTGGCCGGGCTGTCGCTGACCGCGTCGATCACGGGCGGGCTCGCGGCGCTCCTCGCACTGTTCACGGTCGCCGATCCGACGGTGCGCGGCCAGGCGGTCACCACCGCGCTGCTGCCCGCCGCGGGCTTCCCGGTCCTGGCCCTCGCGACGGTGCTGCACGACGTGCCCGCGCTGCGCGACGCGGTCTGGCTCGTCGTGATCTTCTGCGGCGTGCACGCCCGCCGCTGGGGCCCGCGCGGCCACGCGCTCGGCATCTTCGCCTTCATGACCTTCTTCGTCACCCAGTTCCTGCACGCCGTCCCCGGCCAACTGCCCGAGCTGTACACGGCGATGACCCTGGCGCTGGCCGCCTCCTCGGCGGTGCGCTTCGGCGTCTGGTGCATCGAGCGGCGCCGCCCGCCGGCCGC
>NZ_LRTR01000776.1 GCF_001550375.1 Streptomyces europaeiscabiei
CGACGCACCCGGGCCGCCCGCTGTCCGACGCCGGGCTCACCTCGTGCACCGCGGTCGCCGGGATCCGGCCGGTGCCCGGGCCCCGTCGAGGGGGCGTCGGGGTCGAGGTCGACGCGAGTGTGACCGTCGTCGGTGTCGGAGCCCCGGGACATCCTGCCGTCCGGTTCCTCCCTGCGGGGCCGACGCCGTTCTCGACCTCGTCGGCACCTCGGCCACACTCCGGCTGAGGCCCGAACCCTCCACGCGACCCGCGACGGTGGCCTCCTCAAGGTCGCGGCGCAGGAGTGTGCGGGGTCTGCCCGCACCGCGCTTCGACTCTCTTGTGGTTACCGAGGAACTACAGGAGAGTGAGCGTCGACCTGGACGAACGTGGTTTACGGCGACTGAGGAACCTGATGGTGACCAAGCAACAGCTCAAGGGCCTGCCCGAGGACGCGGATCTGAGGCGCGCGGACTCCCTGGCGCGGGAGATCTTCTCCGACGTCGCCAACAAGTGGGCGCTCCTGATCATCGAGACGCTCGGAGAGCGCACCCTGCGCTTCAGCGAGTTGCGCAACGAGGTCGAGGGTGTCAGTCACAAGATGCTCACCCAGAACCTGCGCATGCTGGAGCGCAACGGGCTGGTCGACCGGAAGGTGTACCCCACTGTGCCGCCGCGGGTCGAGTACACCCTGACCGAGCCGGGCCGGGCCCTGCGCACCACGGTCGACGCCCTGTGCGACTGGACCCACCGGTACCTCGGCCACATCGAGGGCGCCCGCGATCGCTTCGGCACCTGACGCACGCCCGGCAGCACACCCCGTCGCCTCCTTCAGCCGAGCGACGGTTGCAAGGTCGCGAGGGTCGGGCCGTCGGGGCGGACGGTGATGCCGTGCACCGCCTTCGTGGGGGTGGAGCGGAAGGCCGGGGTGTGGGCCGGCAGCAGGTGTTCGAGCAGGACGGTCGACTCGCGCAGCGCGAACTGCAGGCCGAGGCAGGCGCGGGGGCCGATACCGAAGGGGAAGTAGGCACCCGGGTGGGTGGGCCGGCCGTCCGGGGTGGTGAAACGCCGGGGGTCGAACCGCTCCGGGTCCGGCCACAGTTCGGGATCGCGGTGGGTGAGGTAGGGGCAGACCAGGAGGTCGGTGCCCGCCTTGACGGAGTAGCCGGCGAGCGTGTCGTCCTCGGTGGCGTGGCGGGGCAGGATCCAGGCGGACGGGTAGAACCGGAGCGTCTCGTGGACCAGGGCCTGGATGGCCTGACGGCGTTCCGCCGAGCCCTCGACCCCGGCGGCGAGGGCCTGTTCGCGGGCCTCGGGGTGCCGGTCGAGGAGCAGGTGGAGCCAGGTGAGGGTGGTCGCGGTGGTCTCGTGTCCGGCCGCGAGCAGGGTGACGAACTCGTCGCGGATCAGCCGGTCGGTGTACTCGGGGCGCTCGCTGGCGGCGTCGGTCAGGACGTGCAGCAGCCCCGGACCGTGGGGGCCCGCCGTCCCGGCGCGGGCTGCCGCGATGGCGTGCCGGGCGACCGTGTCGATCCGGGCGAGATCGGCGGCGACGGCGTCCCGGGCCTCGTCGGCGTCGGCGGGCAGGGTCGGAAGGGCGGCGCCCACGGTTTCCACGGCTTCCAGTTCGCGCTGGGTCCGGTCGTCGAGGGGGTGGCCGGTGAGAGAGCGCCAGATGGTGTCGAGGGCGAAGCGGCGCATCTCCTGGCCGACGTCGAAGCTCTGCCCGGTTCGGGCGTACACGTCCCAGCGTTCCGCGGTGGTCCGGGCGGCGGCGGTGATCCGCTGTTCGTAGCGGCGCATGCCGGTGCCGGTGAACTGGGACTGCAGCAGGCGGCGTTGCCGTTTCCACGCCGTGCCGGTGGCGGCCAGGACACCGTCGCCGATCAGCAGTCGGGCGCGGTGCGAACGCTTGACGTACCGCTCCGGCTGCCGGGCGAGGACGTGCTGCACCGCGGTCGGGTCCGTGACGAGAACCGTGGGCGCCGGGCCGAGGCGGAACGCCGCGACACCGCCGAGCCGTTCGCGCACCTGGGTCAGCAGCGCGACCAGTTCGCCTCCCCCCGAACGCCACCGCTCCACGAGCCCCGGCTCGGCCTCGGGCACCGGGCGCCCCGCTCCGGGAACGTGCGGAAGTGCGCCGGGACCGGCTTGGGTGTCCATGTGTCTTCCCCCTGATCGACCGCCGCGTCGGCCATGAACCGTTGAGCACGCGCAGTACGGACTGTACGGGAGCGGGCACAGCAGGTGAGAGGAGATCGCTGCCCGGAAGGGCACTGACGACTGCTGTGACACCGGACGCACCGCACCGTTTCGGGTGCCGGTAAATCGGTCGCGTCCCGGGAAGCGAGCCGCTACCTTCCGGCTGGCGCGCGAGGCACGCGGCGCTACGGCGAAGGGAGCCTGGAATGGGGACCGAGGACGCGCGGACCGACCGATTGGGCCTACTGCTCGACCAGTTCGACCAGGCCAGGGAGATGGCCCAGGTGCGGCTGACGGGGCTCGGCGACGAGGAGTACCTGTGGGAGCCGGTGCCGGATTGCTGGTCGCTCCGGCGCCGGGGCGAGGCGACGACGCCCAGGGCCTTCGGGCCGGGCGAGTGGGTGCTCGACCTGGGCGCCCCGGACATCCCGGCGAGCGAGTACGCCGAGGTCGCCCGGCAGGCCGCCGACGGCATGACCGTCGCCAGGATCGCGGACGACTGGGGTGTGAGCGTCGAGCGGGTCGAGCAGGTTCTCGCCCATACCGGTGCGCCGGAGCCCGACCGGACGCCGGTGACGACCATCGCGTGGCGACTGGCACACCTGCACGTCCAGTTCGCGGGCGGATGGGAGTGGACCTTCGGCGCACGGCGGCAGGATCCGAAGTTGTCGGTCGACTTCACCCCGTCCGCCGCCTCGGCACTCGACCGGTTCTGGCCACTGATCGACCGCTGGCGCGACAGCGTCGCCGGCGTCACCGACGAGCAACTCGACACGGTCGGCTTCTCGCAGTACCCGTACGGCTCCGCCCCGGACGACCCGTTCGTCGGCGTCCTGTCGGGGGCCAACCTCGAATTCATCCACCACATGGCGGAGATCGCCCTGCTCCGCGACCTGTGGCGGGCCCGCTCCACCGCATCGCAATCGTGAACTACATCGCATACCCGGGGTTCGGGTTGCGGGCGGGGGTGGGGCACATGTTCGGATGAGACGATGCGCTCCCCCCACCGCACAGATCCGCAACAGCATGCCCACGACCGCTCCGACGCGCCCCGCAACCCCTACGACGAACTCGGCACCCTCGACGACGGCCCACTGGAAGTGACCTCTCTGGAGGACTTCTTCGACGAGGGCGCCGCGGAGCGGGAGGCCGAGCCGGAGCCGGAGTGGACCCCGCCCGTCCATCGTCGCGGCGGCAGGCGTCGGCGTGGCCGTTTCGCCGGGCTGCCCCTCGCGGTGAAGGCGGTGGTGGGCGTGGTCGTCCTCGCCTCGTTCGCGGCGCTCGCCGACCGCTGGGCACTGCTGTACGCCGAACACGCGGCCGCGGACGCCCTGGAGGACCGGCTGCACCTGGCCGCGGCACCCGAGGTGGAGATCGGCGGCTTCCCCTTCGTCACCCAACTGGCGGGCAAGCGGCTGGACTCGGTGCGGGTGACCGTGCCGGACGTGGCGGCCGACCGGGTGTCGCTGGCGAAGGTGTCGGCCACGGCCCATGACATACGACTGGACCTCGACGGCCTCACCTCCGTGCGCGGCGCCCGCGTCCCGCGGCTCGACGGCGACGTGCTGCTGTCCTTCGCCGACCTCAACCGTGAACTCGGCGCGTCCCAGGTGACGTTCACCGGGGACGGCCGTGACCGGGTCCGGGCGCGCGGCACCCTGCCGGTCGCCGGGCGCGACCTGCGGCTGCGCGCCGAGGCAACGATCCAGCGGCAGGGCGAGAGGGGCATCGCCACCCGGATCGGCGGCATGCGCCTGGACATCGGGGACCTGGCCACCTACCGCCCCGGCTCGCGCGCCTCGGACGGCCTGCATCTGACACCGAAGGCGTCCGCCGACCTCGCCCGGGAGACCCGCAGGGCGAAGGCACTGCTGTCGGTCCCGGCGATCGTACGGCGGCTGGGGGTGTCCGACGCGACCGCGCGCGAGGCCCTGGGCGACGACGGCAAACTCACGGAACTGACCGGCTCCCCGCGCTTCGCCCGCCAGGCCCAGAGCCTCAATCTCATCGACCTGGCCCTGGACAACCCCGCCGTGCTGCGCGGTCTGGGCCTCGATCCCGACCTCCTCGACGCCCTGTCCCGGCTCACCCGCCCGGTCCTCGCCGACCGGCTGTCCCTGTCCTTCGAACTGCCGGAGCCGGAGCACGGGACCATGCGGCTGCGGGACGTCCGCGTGGAGGAGGACGGCATCCGGGTGCGCCTCACCGGGTCGGAACTGGCCGTGGGCGGCTCGTAGTTCTGTTTTCTTGATGAAATTTGGTGTGCAGATGTGTTGACCTCTGTTCGAGATCTCTTCTACTTTGCGGGAGTTACAGAGCCGCCGACCTGTACCCCAAGGTTTCGCGGACGCAACTGCCCTGAAAGGGATCTGGTGCCACTAAAGAACCATCGCGGGACAGCCTGCCTCGCGGCGTCGCTGGCCGGCGTCACGGCATTCGGCGGAGTCATCGCCTCCCCCGCGTCCGCCGCTCCCGCAGCCGCCGCCTCCCGCCACGCCTCGCCGCCGCCCGTCAGCGACTTCCGCGGCGTCAACTGGGCCGACCCGCGCGACAACTACGCCGACGACGCGGTCGTACCCTCGGGCCTGTCCACCACCGACAGTTACGCCACGACCTACGCCAAGTCCCGGGCGATCATCGGCGGGTTCTCCAAGCTCGGCGCCAACACGGTCCGGCTCCCGGTCAACCCCACGTCCGTGAACGGCCCCTTCTGGAAGTCGTACCGGGCCGCGATCGACGCCGCCACCGCCAAGGGCTTCAAGGTCATCCTGGGCTACTGGGAGGCCGACAACGCCAAGGACGGCAAGATCGACGACCAGGCCTCCTGGGACCGGATGTGGAAGCGGATCACCTCCGCCTACGGCCCCAACTCCAAGGTGTACTTCGAGCCGATGAACGAGCCGTTCGGCTACACCTCCCAGGAGTGGCGCGACGTGGCCGCCCGCTGGCTGAGCAAGCACCGGTCCATTCCCCGCGACCGGGTCCTCATCGGCGGCTTCAAGTACAGCGAGGACGTCAAGCCGGTGTGCGCCGACAGCCGGCTCGACGGGACCCGGATCGCCCTGCACAACTACGGCTTCTGGCACACCGACTGGACCAGCGTCGACCAGTGGAAGGCGGACTTCAAGGAGCGCATCGGCACCTGCGCCTCGCGCACGATCCTCGACGAGTTCGGTGCCTCCATGACGACCGGCCTGGACTACAACGGCCCGGTCAACGGCTCCAACGAGGTCGCCTACATCCAGGCCGCGACCGACGTCATCCGGGAGTTGCGCCTCGGTTCGGTCTACTGGCCCGGCCTGCGCAACGGTGACACCTACTCCCTCACCACCCTCCAGGGCACGGGCACCCGCCTCAGCCTGAAGGTCAACAACCGGAGCGGGCTCGACCGCCTGCACTGGGCCTGGAAGAAGTAGCGGCGACACGACGGCCGCGATACCCCCTTCCGGGTCCGGCGCCTCGGCGCGGCCGGACCCGGAAGGGGGCCCATCTGCCAGGGGACCCGCTCGGCCGACAGCAGGTTCGATGGGCGCCCAAAGGCCCTTCCTGTCAACGCAGTTGGTGACGCGCTCCCACTTCACGCTCCGCTATGCTCAGCCCCGGTCGAACATGTGACGACGACGCGGAAGGTCGCGCCCGGGGCTGTGCGGACCTCGGCGTGCCCGCCGTGGACGCGTACCGGCGTCGGCTCGCCGCGGGAGGCCGCCCATCCGGTACGGCTCGGTGAAACCCTTGATGCCGGACAGGGGCGTACGCGGGAACGGCGAGGCGTTTCCGAGAGGTGCGCCTCACCCGGCCTCCGCGGTGACGGATGGGCCCGGGTCATGGCAGCAGCCCCGCGCGCCGTGCCGCGGTGACCGCTTCGAAGCGGGTGGTGGTGCCGAGTTTGCGCATGACCGAGCGCAGGTAGCCCTTCACGGTCTCCAGGCCGATGTCGAGACGGCCGGAGATGTCGAGGTTGGTGCAGCCCGCGGCGACCGCGGTGAGGACGTCGAGTTCGCGTGGCGACAGACGCGGCGACGTCCGCGGTGACGGTTTCTCGGGCCCCTCGGCGCAACAGGCCTGCTCCAGCAGACAGCACACCTCGTGGAAACGCTCCTTGAGGTGTCCCTCGTCGAGTGTCGCTGTGAGGTGCAGCAGGTCGGTGTGGGCCTCGTGGACGCGTTCCAGGGTGGCGCCGTCACCGGGCGCGGTGCAGTCGCGTACGGCTCGGGCCTCCGACAGCAGCCGGTGGACCTGTTCGTGGGACGCGAGGAACTGCTCCAGGTCGCGCGCCGCCTGGGTCAGCGCCGTCCGCACCCGGTCGCCGAGGCGTACCGCGTCGCGCGATCCCACGAAGAGAACGGCCCGGACGGTGGTTCCCACGATCACGGGTGCCGCCGCCATCGCCCGCACCCCCTCGGCCGCGACGAAGGAGTCGTACTCGTGGCTGATCTGCCGAGCTGACCGGTAGTCGCTCACCGCCGCCGGCCGGCTGGTCGTCAGCACCTTGCCGATCAGTCCGGCCCCCGCCGGCACGGCCAGCCCCCGGCGGTCCCGCGACCTCACCCCGCTCGTCTCACTGATCCGTAGTTGCAGCGGTCCGACGACCCAGGCCGCCCCGGCGACGGGCATCCCGCTCTCCCTGCGCAGAGCCAGGACCGCGGCGCGGGCGGCCGCGGCCTCTTCGCTGTCTTCCGCGGGTAACACGACCGGGTCGACTCCTTACCTGACCGCCAGTGGGGGACGCGTCGCTGTAGTCGTGGAGCGCGGAATCGGCTGCCCTCTCGGGACAGCCGGCATCGTCCGGCGCCGGCACGGCCGACTCCCCCGTCGTTCAGGAGAACAGTTCTGCAAGCAGCTCGACTGCGTCAAGAGCACACAAGGGAAACATAGTTGATGCTCCATCAGTCCATTCGATGGTGACACGTGCACGCGCGGCGAAGCCGTTCCCTCCCGCACCGGCCCGCGTCACCCGCGACGCTGTTTGACCCGGTATTAAGGGATCTATTCCCTGCGCTTTACCCTCAGACGGGGGTAGCTGGCGGGCCCGGTTTACCTCATGGTGGTGCCACAAGCCGCTCCCCCTCCGGCCGGGCCGGGTGCGAGCCCCGCTTCCCGCCTCCCGCCCTTCCCCTCTCCCCCCTCCCCTCTCCCTCCTCCCCTCTCCCTCCTCCGACTCAAGGCCTGCTGGACGCAGGGCCGTTGTCTGCCCCCAGCCGGTCCGAGCTTGCGCTCACAGAGAGGTGCCCCATGGATTTCTCGCACTGTCCACGTCTCGCGGAACTCAGAGAAAGCGCTGTCGACCTCGCCCGGATGATCGCGGTCCACGAGGACGAATGCGAGGGCAGCAACGATCTGTGTCCGGAGAGCAGAGCGGTTCTCCGGCGGACCGGGCCGGCCAGTGGCCCGCACGCGATGAAGGCACCGGTCGCTCGGGGAGGCGCGGGACGCAGCTGGGGCGAGCGGGTGACCGGGGAAGAGGAGCTGCTAACACTCGCCAACGGTCTGTGGGGCGCCGTGTGGCGGCCGACCGCCACCGTCGTACTCGTCTCCACACCGGAGCAGCGCGAGTGGTATCTCCTCCCGGAGAACCGGGGCGAGCGTCTGGGGGCGAGGGCCGTCACCGTGCCGGATGCCGATTCCGGCCCCCGGCACGTAGCGACCGTCGCGGAGCGCGCACCTGACGGGTACCGCATCAGCGGTGCGAAGTGGTCAGTCGCCGTGGAGGGTGTGACGGGCCATCTGATCGTCCTGGCGATCGTCCGCCCCGACGGGACCCCCACGATGCTTTTCGTCCACAAGGACACACCAGGCGTACGGCCGGTGGGCACACGGGACGTACGGCTGGTGGACACACCGCGCTACGGCTACAACTTCGCCCTACGGACACCCGCACTTCGCCCTCGACGGTGTGGAGAGGGGCCACGACGCCGTCCTCGCCGAGGCGCGTGCCGGGCTCGGCCTCGTACGGGCCACCTCCTTCGAGGAGCGGGTCCTGATCGCAGCGCAGTCCGCGAGTGCCGCCGGGCGGGTACTGCGGCCGACGTCGGACCGGGCGCGCGAGCGGGTGCAGGGCGGGCAGCCCATCATCAGGCACCAGTTGATCCAGGCCGTGCCGGCGGACTCCGCCACCGACCGCGCCGTCAGCCGCGTGCTGGTGCACCGGGGCGCGGGGGAGATCGACCGGGGCGGCGACCCCGGAACGCTCGACGCCCGGGTGGCCCTGGCCAAGGTGTCGGCGACCGAGGCAGCAGGGCGGGTCGTCCACCGGGGTGGTGCAGTTCTTCGGCGGGCGCGGCTATGTGCGGGACAACCCGGTGGCGCACCTCTGGCGCAATGCCCGCGTCGACCGGTTCCGGATGGGTATCTCCGAGGTACAGCGGCTCATGGCCGCCGCCGAGATCGACGAGCGGGGACTGTCGGGCCCGTTGCGCTTCGCCACTGCGCCGGCCGGGGAGGGCGAGCCGCACACGCCACGGAGCCCGCCCGTGGAAGGGATCGCTCGGTGAGCGTGCCGACCGCGACGCCCCGGACCACGTCCCGGGTCCCGCACGACGACATCGAGCCCTGTCACGCGGTGCTCTACTACGCGCCCCAGGTTCGGAAGGCGTTCCTGGTGGTCGGGCTGAAGGGCACCTGGCGCGGCTGCTTCGGCGGGCGTGCCGCTGCGCTGGACCCTGCTCCGGCGGCCGTGGTCAGCATGCTCTTCCCTCGCTTCAAGCCGAGCCCGGTCGCCCGAGCCGTCCCGTCCGTGTGAGAGGCCGCGCTTCCCGATGCCGTACCGGCCGCCCGGTCGGCCGGTGTGGACGCGGCACTGCGCGCGCTGCCGGGCGACACGATCGACGGCCCCGACCTCGCCGAGGCCGCGCCGC
>NZ_LRTR01000777.1 GCF_001550375.1 Streptomyces europaeiscabiei
GCCCGCGCCCCCGCCGCCTCCGTCCGCGCCTCCCCGCCGTCCATGCGACCAGTTTGGCAAGCGGCGACGGCCGTCACATCCCTCGTGGTGGGGACGGGCCGTACATCATCCGCGTACATCTCGGGGATGACGTGCGCGCGGGGTCCCTCCGGTACGGCAGAGGGTTCGCCGTCGTGGGTGACGACCGGGCGCGGGCCCCTCCCTAGCGTCGGGGCCACATGTCAACCACTCTCCTGGGGAGGCTCCGTGGCCACGACCACGACCCCGTCCGACGCCGCGCCCGCCACCGACGCCGCGCCCGTCATCGACATCCGTGAGGTGAGCAGGGCGTACGGCGGTGAAGGGCCGCCGGCGCTCGACGGGGTCTCGCTGCGCGTGCGGGCCGGGGAGGCGGTGAGCGTCATCGGGCCGTCGGGGAGCGGCAAGTCGACGTTGCTCAATCTGATCGCCGGGCTGGACCGGCCGAGTTCGGGGAGCGTCACCGTCGACGGGGTACGGGTGGACCGGCTGGGCGAGGCCGGGTCGGCGCGGTACCGGCGGGCCAAGGTCGGCATGGTCTTCCAGTTCTTCAATCTGCTGGACGACCTGACCGTCGCCGACAACGTCCTGCTGCCCGCCCAGTTGGCCGGCCTGGCCAGGGCCGAGGCTCGTCGGCGTGCCGCGGGCCTGCTGGAGTACCTCCGCATCGACCGGCACGCCGACGCGTATCCCGGCCGGCTGTCCGGCGGTGAACGGCAACGGGTCGCCGTGGCCCGCGCGTTGATGAACCGCCCGGCCCTCCTGCTGGCCGACGAGCCCACGGGCGCGCTCGACACCGCGTCCGGCGACGACGTCCGGGCCCTCCTCACCGAACTCAACGCGGACGGCCAGACGATCGTCCTCGTCACCCACGACCTGCGCCTCGCCGAGTCATGCGCCCGCCGGACGGTGGAGCTGGTCGACGGGCGGGTCGTGCGCGATGTGGTGCGGGACGGCGAGCGGGGCGGTATCGGAGACGGCCTGGAGGGCGTCGTGGAGGGCGGCGGCTCCGGCACGGCGGCGGTGCGGCGGTGAGCGCGCTCGGGCGGGTGGTGCGGGCCGGGGTGGGGCGGCGGCGGGTGCAGACGGTGGTGATGGTGCTCACCACGCTGATGGCCGTCACCGCGTCGGTACTCGCGGTCGGGCTGCTCGTCGCCGCGCGGGCACCCTTCGAGCGGGCCTTCGCCGAGCAGCGCGGCGCGCATCTGACCGGACAGTTCGACGGCGCGAAGGTGACGGCCGCGCGGCTCGCGGAGACCACCGACGCACCCGGTGTGACCGCCACGGCCGGACCCTTCCTGACCCTTTCGGTACGGCCCCGCACCGTCACGGGGTCCGACTTCATGCCGGCCGGGGTGGATCTGCCGCCGCTGACCGTCGTCGGCCGGAAGGACCCGGGCGGACCCGTCGACGAGATCGACCTGATCGAGGGCTCCTGGGCCACCCGGCCGGGCCAGATCGTGCTGGCCGCCGACGGCATCCCCCTACGGCCGGGCGCCCGCCTGACCGTCCCCGACGCCCCGGGCGCCCCGACCCTGACCGTCGTCGGGCTCGCGCGCTCGGTGACCGGCACGGGCGACGCGTGGGTGACACCGGCGCAGGCGGAGGCGCTGGCGGAGACATCGGCGGCGGGGAGCGCGGGGAGCGCGGAGAGCGCGGAGAACACGGAGAGCGGCAACGGCGTCGGCGGTGAGGGCGGTTCGGCGTCGTACGAAATGCTCTACCGCTTCCGTCACGCCGCCACCGACTCCGAAGTGGCCGTCGGTCGTGCCGCGATCGTGGCTGCCGTGCCGGCCGGGGCGATGAGCGGTGCGCGGTCCTACCTGACGGTGAAGCAGGAGGAGACGGCGAACGCGATGGCGTTCGTGCCGTTCCTGGCGGCCTTCGGGGTGCTCGGGCTGTGTCTGTCGGTGCTGGTGATCGGGATCGTGGTCGGTGGGGCCGTCGGGGCGGCCACCCGGCGGATCGGTGTGCTCAAGGCGCTCGGGTTCACACCCGCGCAGGTCGTACGGGCGTATGTGGCGCAGGCGTTGGTGCCTGCGGCGGTCGGCTGCGTCCTCGGGGTGGCGCTCGGCAACGCGCTGGCCGTTCCGGTGCTGGCCGAGGTCGGCGAGGCGTTCGGCGCGCCGGCCGGAGGGATCCCGGTCTGGGTGGACGTGGCGGTGCCCGGCGCCGCGCTCGTACTGGTCGCCGGTGCGGCCGTGGTGCCCGCGCTGCGGGCCGGGCGGCTGCGGACGGCGGAGGCGATCGCGGTCGGGGGCGGGCGTGGGGT
>NZ_LRTR01000778.1 GCF_001550375.1 Streptomyces europaeiscabiei
GGGCGCGCCGTGAACGGGCCGCGCGCGCCGTCGCCGAGGGGCTGCCGGTCCCTCAGGACGTCCCAGACGAGGGCGAGGACCTCGAGTACGCCGCCGTACGCGAGCGGCTGGAGTTCCTCAACGAGGTCAGCGGACGCATCGGCACCTCCCTCGACCTGTCCCGGACCATCGTCGAGGTCAGCAAGGCCGTCGTGCCCCGCTTCACCGACGTCGCCGGCACCTATCTGCGCGAGCAGGTCGTCGCCGGCGAGGGCTTCCCCGACGGCGTGCCGGACACGACCACCATGTGGCACCGGGTGGCCCTGGAGCACACGGACGAGCCGGGCCGCTGGGAAGACGTCGTACCGGTCGGCGAGGCCATGCCGTTCCCGGCGCACACCCCGTTCTTCCAGTGCATGACCACCGGCGAGCCCGTCCTCGTGCCGCGCATCAGCGAGCAGATGGGGCACGCGATCGCCGCGCAGTTCGAGAAGCGCGACATCCGGCCGCTGATCAGCAACCGCTCCATGCTGGTCGTGCCCCTGAAGGCCCGCAACGTGGTCCTCGGGTTCATGATCCTGCTGCGCCACCCGGAGCGCGAGGTCTTCGACGACATGGACCGTGTCACCGGCGCCGAACTCGCCGCCCGCGCGGGCCTCGTCCTCGACAACGCCCGCATGTACACCTACCAGGAGAACGTCGCCGAGACGCTCCAGGACAGCATGCTCCCGCAGATCGAGGCCCACATGGCGGGCTGCGACATCGCCACCCGCTACCTCCCGGGCACCCTGCTCGGGCGGGTCGGCGGCGACTGGTTCGACTCGGTGAAGCTGCCCGGCGCCCGCACCGCCCTGGTCGTCGGCGACGTCATGGGGCACGGCCTCAACTCCGCCGCGATGATGGGCCAGTTGCGCACCGCCGTCCAGACCATGGCCGCCCTGGACCTGCCGCCCGCACAGCTGCTGCGCAACCTCGACGACCTCGCCCAGCGCCTCGGCGAGCACTATCTGGCGACCTGCCTCTACGCCGTCTACGACCCCATCGCGAGCGAACTGCACCTCGCCAACGCCGGGCACATCCCGCCCGTGCTGGTCCGCGCGGTGGACGGCCGCAGTGAACTGCTCGACCTGCCCACGGGCGCGCCCATCGGCGTCGGCGGGGTGCCGTTCGAGACGGTACGCGTGCGCGTGGAGCCCGGCGACCGGCTCGTGATGTGCACCGACGGCCTGGTCGAGGTGCGCGGCGAGGACATCGGCGTGGGCCTCGCGACGCTCTGCGAGTCCGCCGCCCACCCGGCCGCGTCCATGGACGACGCCTGCGACACGATCATCCGCGCCCTCAACACGCGCGGCGGTCGCAAGGACGACGTGGCCCTGCTGATGGCCCGGCTCAACGGCATCGAACCGGACGACGTCGCCGAGTGGCGCCTCGCCCCCGACCCGAGCGAGGCCGCCCGCGCCCGCGCCGCCGTCCGCGAACAGCTGTACGTCTGGGGCCTCGACGCCCTCGCCGACACCACCGTGCTCCTGGTCGGCGAACTCGTCACCAACGCCGTACGGCACGCGCGCGGGCGCCGTATCGAACTCCGCCTCGTCCGCGGCGACACCCTGCAGTGCGAGGTCTCCGACGACGACCCCACCCTGCCGACCCTGCTCAGCGCGGCGCCCACGGACGAGTTCGGCCGCGGGCTGCGCGTCCTCACGACCCTGGCACGCGAGTGGGGGACCACCCGGACGGGGGCGGGTAAGACGGTGTGGTTCGAACTGACCCTGCCGCGACGGCGTTGAGGTGACGGGGGATCGAGTCGGCACCGCCCCGAGGCGGCTGTCGGCCGTGCGGCTGTCGGCTGGGGCCAGGGGGCGCGCGATCTGGGTGAGGGGTGAACATACGCGCACGGTGCTTGTCTGTGCGTTCCGGGCGCGGTAGACCGATCTGGGCCGCCGGAGTGGCGGGCCGCGTCACTATTTCCGGGGGTTGGGCATGAGTGTGACGAGTGGGTACCGGGAGGCCTGGGAGGGGTTCTGGCGGGAGGCACCCGAGGGACCGGGGGAGGTCTTCTGGGACGCCGGGCCCGAATGGACCGCGGCCGTCCATGTCGCCCTGTTCGAGCCGTACCTGACGGCCCCCGCCCTGCCCCTCGTCGACCTCGGCTGCGGCAACGGCACCCAGACCCGCTACCTGGCCGACCGCTTCCCCACGGTGATCGGCGCCGACCTCTCCACCGCCGCCCTCGACCGGGCCCGCCGCGCCGACCCCGGCCGCCGGTCCGCCTACCGCCTGCTCGACGCGGCCGACAAGACCGACGCCGAGACCCTCCACGCCGACCTCGGCGACGCCAACGTCTACGTACGCGGCGTACTCCACCAGTGCGAACCCGACGACCGCCAACGCCTCGTCGACACCATCGCCACGCTGTTGGGGGAGCGCGGCCGGGTCTGCCTCGTCGAACTCGCCGAGGCCGCGAAGCCCGTCCTCATGGGCCTCGCCCAGAGCCCCACCGGCCCCCCTGCCAAACTCGCCCCGATCTTCCGCCACAACATCGCCCCGGGCGAGGTCACCGACGCCGCGGTCCCGCGGTATCTGCGCGCATCCGGCCTCACCCTCGTCGCCGACGGCGACCTCCCGCTGATCACCACTGAGCACACGGCCGACGGCACCCGGATCGAACTGCCGTCGAGGTGGTACGTGGCGGGGCGCACGGCGTAGCGCGGCTCCGGCGGGCCGGTGCGCCGTCCCGGTCGACGGCGGTGGCCGCGGCGGTGAGAGTTGTCCACAGGTCTGACACGGATCGGCGCGAACGCGTACGGTTTCGAGTCATGAAGACCTCATCTCTTGGGGCTGCTGCCGTGACCTGCGGCGCAGACTTGAACATGGCAGTTAGTGGGGTGACTGATGGCCGCTGAAACCCAGTGGGACCCATGGCGGCGGATGTCAGAACTGATGTCACGGTCGGCCGGGTGGGCTCACTCCTGGTAGTCGGCCGCTGGAGCCGTCGTGGCGCGCTCTGCACGTTGTCGAAGTGGTGGTGCGGCCCGGTGACCGACACCGCCGCGCAGGTGGTGTCCGCCGTGTTCGACCAGGCAGAGCACCGCGACCCCGGCGACCGCCGTTGCTGGGTCGTCCTGGTCGACGGGGCCCGCCAGCAGATCGACCTCATCAAGGCCGAAGCGCTACAGCGCGGCGTGGACGTCCACATCATCGTCGACCTGATCCATCGTGCTCGACCATCCGTGGCGAGCAGCCTGGTGCCTGCACGACAGCGGCGACGCCTCCGCCGGGACCTGGGTCGCCCGCCACGCCTGCGCCCTCCTGGCCGGCGGCGTGCAGCAGACCGCCGCCATCGAGGAAGCCGCCCGCACCGCCGGACTGCGTGGCGCCCAGCGCAAAGGCATCGACGAGGCCGTGAACCACCTGACCGGCAAGGCCGAACACCTGCACTGCGACACCGCCCTCGAAGGCGGCTGGCCGATCACCACCGGAAGCATCGAGAGAGCATGCCGCCACCTGGTCAAGACCGCCTGGACATCACCGGCGCCCGCTGGGGCCCGTCCGGAGCCGAAGCCGTACTCAAGCTGCGTGCCGTCCGCGCCAGCGGCGACTTCGACGCCTACCGGACCTGGCACCAGCAGCAGGAATTGACCCGCAACCACCAGACGCGCTACCGCGACCAGGTCATACCTACCTGATCGACAGCGCCCTCATTGGATCCGCACCCTTCTGCTTCATGTCAGAGACGTCCAAACGCTCTTGACCTCGGTGTACAGGTCGAGCGCGCCGCTGCCCATCTCGCGGCCCCAGCCGCTGGCGCCGAAGCCGCCCCAGGGTGCCGAGGCGTCCACGGGGTTGGGCATGTTGATGAAGACCGTTCCGGCGCGGATCTTCCCGGCGACGCGGTGGGCGGCGGCCACATCACGGGTCCAGACGCCGGCTGCGAGGCCGTAGTCGGTGTCGTTGGCGCGAGCGACGGCCTCGTCCTCGTCGTCGTAGGGGAGGACGCAGAGCACGGGGCCGAAGATCTCCTCACGGGCGATGCGCATGTCGTCGCCGACACCGGTGAACACGGTGGGTCGGTAGAAGTAGCCGGGGAGCTCCTCGGCGCGGGATCCGCCGGTGACCAGTGTCGCCCCCTCCTGGACGCCGCTGCGGACCAGCGCGTCGACATGTTCGAGGTGGTCGGCGGTGACCAGCGGGCCGAGGTCCGTCTCCGGTGCGCTGCCCGGTCCGAGCCGCATGTGTCCGACTGACTTGGCGCAGCGCTCGGCGAACTCGTCGGCGAGGGAGCGGTGGACGAGGAAACGGGTGTACGCGGCGCACACCTGGCCGCTGTTGAGGAGCGCGCCCTGCAGGCAGCCGGCTACGGCCGCGTCGAGGTCGGCGTCGGGCAGAACGATGCTCGGTGCTTTGCCGCCCAGCTCCAGTGAGACCCGCTTCAGATTGCCGGCCGAGGCCCGCACGATCGCGCGGCCGGTCTCCGTGGAGCCGGTGAAGGACACCTTGTCGACGCCCGGGTGCTCGACCAGGGCGCGGCCGGCCTCCGGCCCGCCGGTCAACAGGTTCACCACGCCGTCCGGCACACCCGCCTCCCGGCACAGCTCCACGAGCCGGACCGTCGTCATGGGCGTCTGTTCGGCTGGCTTCACGATGACCGTGTTGCCGCAGGCCAGGGCGGGTGCGATCTTCCAACTGGCGATCATCAGAGGGAAGTTCCACGGCGTGATGAGGGCGCAGACGCCGACCGGCTCACGCTTCGTGTACTGCAGCACGTTCGGGAAGGACACCGGTGCGGTCTCGCCGTAGAGCTTGGTGACCCATCCGGCGTAGTAACGGAAGTGCTCCGCGGCGCTCCTGACGCTCACCATCCGCGAGATCCCGAGCGGCTGGCCCTGGTCGCGGGTTTCCAACACGGCCAGTTCTTCGGCGTGTTCCTCGATCAGGTCGCCGACGCGCCACAGGACACGGGCGCGTTCGGCGGGCGCGAGCCCTGCCCAGGCGGGGCTTTCGAGTGCCGCGCGGGCGGCGGTGACCGCGTTGTCCACGTCGAGTGGTCCGGCGTCGGCGCAGCGGGCGTGCGGCTGACCGGTCGCCGGGTCGACGGTGTCGAACTCGGTGCCGGTGGCGGCCGACATCCACGTGCCGCCGATGAAGAGGGTCTGCCCCATTGCTGTGCTCCTCATTACTGTGCGTCGCATCCTGATGCGTCAAGGACGAAGTCGGCACACCGCTCGCCGATCATGACGGCGGGTGCGTGGGTGTTGCCGGAGGTGACTGCCGGCATGACGGAGGCGTCGGCGATCCGCAGTCCCGTCAGCCCGTGGACGGCCAGGCGAGGGTCGACGACCGCGTCCGGGCCGGTGCCCATGCGGCAGGTGCCGACCTGGTGGTGGTAGCTGAGCAGATTGCGCTTGATGTACGCGGCGATCTCGGCGTCCGTGTGGATGCCGGGGCCGGGTGCGATCTCCTTCGACCGCCAGTCGCCGAGCGCCTGCTGGGCCCCGATCTCGCGGACCTGCTTGACCGCCTCCACCATGGCGGCGAGGTCGCTCGGCTCGGCGAAGTGGTTCGGGTCGAGCGCCGGCGCCTGCGTCGGGTCGGCGGAGCGCAGCCACAGCCGGCCCCGGCTGAGCGGGCGGATCGTGCCCGCCAGCACGGAGTACCCGTGGCCCTCCTCCGGCACCGTCTGCCCCGCGACGGGCACCGGTACGTGTGACATCAGGGGCTGCAGGTCGGGTGCGGGCAACGAGGGGTCGGTCTTGGCGAAGTAGTGGGCCTCCAGCTTGTTCGCCGTGCCCTCGGGCACGGCCCTGGCCGACTCCCACACCACCGGCGTGAGGGTGTGGTCGTGCAGGTTCCCGCCCACCCCGGGCAGGTCGGCGGTCACACCGATACCGAGGGCACGCAGCTCGTCGGCGGGGCCGATGCCACTGAGCAGCAACAACTGCGCCGAGCCGATGGTTCCGGCGGACAGGACCACATCACCCGAGCAGCGAACGGTGTCCGTGCGGCCCTGGTGCAGCAGTTCGACGCCCACCGTGTGGCCGCCCTCGACGAGGACACGGGTCACCAGCGCCCCGGTCCGTACCGTGAGGAGAGGGTTGTCGAGGACCGGCTGCACGAAGGCTGTCCAGGCGCTGACCCGTCTGCCGTCGCGGATGGTCCGGTGGATGAGGTTGACGCCGAGGATCTCCTCGGCGTTGCAGTCGTCGTTGTTGGGGATGCCGTACTGCTCGCAGGCCGCCATGAACGCGCTGGTGACCGGGTTGGGCGCGTGGTTGCGGGTGACGGGCAGCGGGCCGCCGGCGCCGTGGTAGGCGGACGGGCCGTCCTCGAAGTCCTCCGAGCGTGTGAAGTACGGCAGCACCTCGTCGTACGACCAGCCGGTCGCGCCGTACCGCGCAGCCCAGTCGTCGTAGTCGGAGCGGTGGCCCCGGACGTAGATCATGCCGTTGAGGGCACTGGACCCGCCGAGGACCTTGCCGCGCGGCCAGAACACCTGTGTTCCGTCCGCATGGCGCTGGGGCTCGGTGGTGTAGGCGTGGTCCTGGGGAGAGTTCCAGAGTTCCCACAGGCGGCCAGGGTCGTGGATGGCCGGGTTGTCGTCCCGTCCACCCGTCTCGATCAGCAGAACGCTTCGGCCGGCGTCGACGAGCCTGCGCGCGACGGCGCAGCCCGCGGACCCGGCGCCGACCACGATGTGGTCGTAATCAGTGTGTGCGGCTCCCATGGGGTGAGCGTCGCTCCACCGGTGGGGTGCGGGCTTGTGGTCCTGTGCACGAAGCCTTGCTGCGGCGGGCACGAAGGGCCCGCCGACTCCTCCTCACCGCCGCGAGCGGCGCGCACCGGCGAAGTCCCGGAAAGTCCCGGGCACCGGCGAAGGCCTGTGCGGGGCGCTGACGACCGGCTACGGGCACGGTGGCGTCACGCGCGCCTCTCGCGGGCTCATGCCGTACACGGACTTGAAGGCGTGACTGAAATAGGCGGGGTCGGGGTAGCCCCAGCGGCCACCGATGGCGGCGACCGGCAGATGGGCCAGGGCGGGGTCGGTGAGGTCGCGCCGGCACTGGGTCAGGCGCCGCTCCCGGATCCAGCCGGAGACGGTGTGGCCCTGCTCGGCGAGCAGTTTGTAGAGGTAGCGGCGGGAGATGTGGTGGGCGGCGGCGATCTCGTCCGGACCGAGGTGCGGATCGGTGAGCCGCTGTTCCATGTACATGAGGATCCGCCGGGTCAGCACGTCCCGGCCTTCTTCGCGGGCTCCCGGCGGGGCCTCGCCGTACGGTGCCAGGAGAGCCTGGAGCAGGTCGACGACGGTGTCCGCGAACCGTGGCGCCGCCACGGACTCCAGCTCTTCCACCTGCTGCGCCAGCCCTCTCAGGAAGGGCAGGACGACCGGCCCGACACCCGTCCGACAGGGCACGGGGACCGCTGTGACCCGCTCGATCCCCGCCTCGGGCAGCCTGAGCAGGGCTCTGGGGAGCATGAGGACGAGTTGGCGATAGGGGTGCTCGAACTCGAGGGTGTACGGGAAGCGGGTGTCGTAGAGGGCCAGTCCGCCCGGTTTCAGGAGCACCTGCCGGTCCTTCTGCGCCAGCGCGCACTGCCCCGACAACTGCAGGCTCACCTTCACGAGGTCCGGCAGGTCGGGGGCGATGTGCCGACGCGTATGGGTCACACCGTGCGGATCCGCCTCGACGACCGAGACCTGGACGGGGCCGAGCCGGGCGCTGCGCAGACGGCCCCGGAAGTCCGGCGTCTCGTGGGGCACCGCGTCCAGGGGGACGAAGCTGCTCTTGATGAGCGTCCGCCAGAAGTCGAAACGTTCCGCGGGACTCCCGTCCGGCGGTGTGGTCACGGTGGGCACGCCAGTCCTCCTTCCGCAGGGTCGGTGCACAGTACGACAAACCAGTGCCAACGCAACAGTCGTCGCAGGCCCCGGAGCAGGACAGTGTCCGCCCGCGCCCACCGCGCACCGCTCCAGGAGTCCTCGCCCCATCCACGCGGAACGGCCCCGGCCCCGCCTCGTGTCAGAGGGGAGCCGGGGCCGATCGCCAGGTGCTCAGGCGGCCCCGGAGCCGGCCGGAGCCGGCT
>NZ_LRTR01000078.1 GCF_001550375.1 Streptomyces europaeiscabiei
CGCCGGCCCCCGGGCGACCTTCCGGCCCGTCACCATCCGCACCGCCCGCGACGCGGTCACCGCCGTCGCCCTCTACCTGCGCTGGCTGGGCTACCGGGAGATCCGCCGTGCCGACCAGCGCCAGCCGACCGGGATCGGCCTCGCCGCACGGGGCGTCCTGGCCCAGGTTGATCCGTCGGTCCGCCCGGCCTCGCTGCGCGACGTCGAGTGCCTGTGGCTGACCGCCATGACGGAAGCCACCGACTGTGTCTACTTCTCCCTCGCCGGGTACGCGAACGACGCCCGCGACGGCGCCGACGGCCTGGGCGTCTGCCTGTTCGTCCTGGACCTCACGGGCACCCCGCAGCCGGTGAACGGCGCGGCGACGGAGCTGGTCGCCATGGGGGCGAGGGCCTGAGACGGCAGTCGCGCGAACCCGCTACCCGGTGGCGTACCGCTCCCGCAGCTCGATCTTCCGCACCTTCCCCGACACCGTCATCGGGAAGGAGTCCAGGACGCGCAGCGCGCTCGGGATCTTGTAGTGCGCCAACTGCCCGTCACAGAAGGCCCGCAGCTCCTCCAGCGTGAGCGGTTCGGTGGCCTCGCGCGGGATGACGCAGGCGAGCACCTCCTCGCCGTACCGCTCGTGCGGAACGCCCACCACCTGGACGTCGGCGATCTTCGGGTGGCCGTACAGGAACTCCTCGATCTCGCGCGGGTAGATGTTCTCGCCACCCCGGATGATCATGTCCTTGATCCGGCCGACGATCTCGACGTACCCGTCCTCGCGCATCGTCGCCAGGTCCCCGGTGTGCATCCACCGCCCCGAGTCGACGGCCTCGGCGGTCCTCTCCGGCTCCTCCCAGTAGCCGAGCATCACGCTGTAGCCGCGGGTGCACAGCTCCCCCGCGGTACCGCGTGGCCGGGTCACCCCGGTCGCGGGGTCGACGATCTTCACCTCGATGTGCGGAAGGACGCGGCCGACGGTGCCGGTGCGGTGTTCCAGGTCGTCGCCGCGCCGGGTCTGGGTGGAGACGGGCGAGGTCTCCGTCATGCCGTAACAGATCGAGACCTCCGTCATGTGCATCTCGGTGACCACCCGCTTCATCACCTCCACCGGGCAGGGCGAGCCCGCCATGATGCCGGTGCGCAGGGAGGAGAGGTCGTACGCGGCGAAGTCGGGGAGGTTCAACTCCGCGATGAACATGGTCGGTACGCCGTACAGGGAGGTGCAGCGCTCCCGCTGGACGGCCTCCAGGGTGGCCTTCGGGTCGAAGGACGGGGCCGGGATGACGACGCAGGCGCCGTGCGAGGTCGCCGCGAGGTTGCCCATCACCATGCCGAAGCAGTGGTAGAAGGGCACGGGCACACAGATCCGGTCCTGCTCGGTGTAGGCGAGCGACTCCCCGACGAAGTAGCCGTTGTTGAGGATGTTGTGGTGGGAGAGGGTCGCGCCCTTGGGGAAGCCCGTGGTGCCCGAGGTGTACTGGATGTTGATCGGGTCGTCGCAGGACAGGTCCTCGTACGGCACCGGTGTCCCGCGCGCGATCAGCGCGTCCCAGCTCGGGTCCCCGATGTAGACAGCCTCCCGCAACTTCGGGCACCTGGCGCGCACTTGCTCGACCATCGCCCGGTAGTCGCTCGCCTTGTGGCTGAGCGAGGCGAAGAGCAGGCGGACACCGGCCTGGTCGAGGACGTACTCGACCTCGTGGGTGCGGTAGGCCGGGTTGATGTTCACCATGATCGCGCCGATGCGGGCGGTGGCGTACTGGACGAGCACCCACTCGGGGCAGTTGACCGCCCAGATACCCACCCGGTCGCCCTTGGCGACGCCGCTCGCGAGCAGCGCGTACGCCAGCTCGTCGACGTCGGCGGCGAACCGGGTGTAGGTCCAGCGCCTGCCGGACGGCACGTCGACGAGGACCTCGCGGTCCGGCCAGGCCGCGACGGCCCGGTCGAGGTCGGCTCCGATGGTGTCGCCGAGCAGCGGAGTCCCGCCGGTGCCGTGCGTATAGGACAGCTCGCTCACCGGAAGTCCTCCTCGCGGTACTCCGCGTCCGAGCCCGCGGCCGTGGCCTCGCGCAGCACGATGCGGCGGATCTTGCCCGACACGGTCTTCGGCAGATCGCCGAACTCCAGGCGGCGCAGACGCTTGTAGGGCGCGAGGACGGTCCGGGAGTGCTCGAAGAGCACCTTCGCGGTGTCCGGGCCCGGCTCCCAGCCGGCGGCCAGCACGATGTACGCCTTCGGTACCGCGAGCCGCACCTCGTCCGGGGCGGGCACCACGGCCGCCTCGGCTACCGCCTCGTGCTCCAGGAGGGCGCTCTCCAGCTCGAACGGGCTGATCTTGTAGTCGCTCGCCTTGAACACGTCGTCCGCGCGGCCCACGTAGGTGATGTAGCCGTCCTTGTCCCGTGCGCCGATGTCACCGGTGCGGTAGTAGCCGCCGGCCATGGCCTCCGCCGTACGGTCGGGGTCGCCGTGGTAGCCCGTCATCAGGCCGACCGGGCGGTTGGAGAGGTCGAGGGCGATCTCGCCCTCGTCGGCGTCGGGGGCGCCCGAGACGGGGTCGAGGAGGACGACCTTGAAGCCCGGGCCGGGCCGGCCCATCGAGCCCGTCTTCAGTTGCTGGCCGGGGCTGTTGGAGACCTGGACGGCGGTCTCGGTCTGGCCGAAGCCGTCGCGGATGTCCACGCCCCAGGCGCGGCGCACCTGCTCGATGACCTCGGGGTTGAGGGGTTCACCGGCCGCGACGACCTCACGGGGCGGGGTGCTCAGCTGGGTGAGATCGGCCTGGATGAGCATGCGCCACACGGTGGGCGGGGCGCAGAAGGTGGTGACGCCCGCGCGCTCCATCTCCGAGAGCAGCCGGCTCGCGTCGAAGCGGGTGTAGTTGTGGATGAACACGGTCGCCTCCGCGTTCCACGGGGCGAAGAGGTTGGACCAGGCGTGCTTGGCCCAGCCGGGCGAGGAGATGTTGAGATGGACGTCGCCGGGTCGCAGGCCGATCCAGTACATGGTCGCCAAGTGGCCGATGGGGTACGACACATGGGTGTGTTCGACCAGTTTGGGCCGGGCGGTGGTGCCCGAGGTGAAGTACAGCATCAGTGGGTCGGTGGCGTTGGTCGCGCCGTTCGGCTCGAAACGGGCGGCGGCCGCGTAGGCCTCCCCGTACGGCCGCCAGCCGTCCACCGTCCCGCCGACCGTCGTGCGAGTGTAACGGCCGGGCACGTCCTCGAACTTGGGGGCGTCCTCGGCCCGTACGATCACGTGCTTGACCCGGCCGCGCTCCACCCGGTCGCGCAGGTCGGCGGGGCCGAGCAGCGGGGTCGCGGGGATGACGACGGCCCGCAGCTTCATCGCGGCGAGGGCGGTCTCCCACAACTCCGTCTGGTTGCCGAGCATGACGAGGATGCGGTCGTCCGCGCGCACGCCCCGGTCCCGCAGCCAATTGGCGATCCGGGACGAGCGCTCGGACATCTCGGCGAAGGAGACCACGGCCTCGGTGCCGTCCTCCTCGACGATGTGCAGCGCGGTGCGGTCGTTCCCACGTGCGATCACGTCGAACCAGTCGAGCGCCCAGTTGAAGTACTCCGGGCGCGGCCAGGTGAAGCCCTTGTAGGCCGTGGCGTAGTCCTCACGATGGGCCAACAGGAAGTCCCGGGCCGCCCGGAACTCGTCCGTGGCGCTCGTCCTCGCCGACATGTGTCCTCCTCATTGCCGGACCGTTGCCTGACATCGTGTAATGCGTGATACACGTCTCACTACCCCCGAACGGGGGTGCGCCGCGCGGAAGGGGCGAGTTCGTGGCATTGGATCCCTCGGATTCCGTCGGGACGGCTCTGTCCGGACCGGCGGACATGCGCGGCGCGCTGGCCCGGCTGCGGCAGGCCACCGGGCTGCCGCTCGCCTTCGCGGGGCTGGTCGAGCCCGGCCCCGGGCAACTGCGCATCAGCGAACTCCAGGGCAACCGGACGACCGCGCTTCAAGGGCTCGCCGTCCACTCCGGGAACGGCCTCGGCGGCAAGACGGTGGCCCTGGCCCGGCCGTGCTGCGTGACCGACTACTCCGTATCGCGCCAGATCAGCCACGAGTACGACGCCGCGGTCGCCGCCGAGGGCATCCGCTCCGTCCTCGCGGTCCCCGTCGTCGTACGGCGTCGGGTGCGCGGGGTGCTGTACGGCGCCCTGCGCACGGCCCAGCCGCTGGGTGACCGCACGGTCGGAGCCGCGCTGGACGCGGCCCGGGACATGGAGCAGGCGCTGGTGGTGCGGGACGAGGCTCGGAACCTGCTGGTCGCGGCCCGGGCGCCCGAGGGTGGGTCGGCCGGGGCATGGGAGGAGGTCCGGGAGGCGCACGGGGCGCTGCGCGCGCTCGCCCCGCGCATCGATGATCCGGAACTGCGGGCCGAGCTGCTGCGGGTGTGCGGACGCCTGGCCGGCGTGGCCGGCGGGGAGAACACCGGGCCGGACGTCGTCGCCCGGGTCGCCCTCACACCGCGCGAGACGGACGTGCTGGCCTGCGTCGCGACGGGTGCGACCAACACGGTGGCCGGGGATCGTCTGGGGCTTCGCCCCGAGACGGTGAAGGCCTATCTGCGCTCGGCCATGCGGAAGCTCGGGGCGCATACGCGTCTGGAGGCGGTGGTGGCCGCCCGCCGGGCGGGGCTGTTGCCCTAGCGAACCGCAGGGGCCGCCTTCGAGCTGCCGGCCGGAAGGGCTGGTCGCGCCCGGGCGGCGGAGCCGCAGACGTCACGGCCGCGCGCCCATGACGGGGGCGTGACGGACACCGAGTTTCATGTAACGGGCATGTGAAATTCCTTATGCCGTACCCTTCCTGTTATTTCCCACACCGGGTCTACGTTCCGAAATTCAAAGACTGGACGCCTAATATTGGCTCGGACACGACACTTGAGGGGAGCGGTGGCCCGTGCAACGGGAGTTCAAGGAGCCTGGGAGACCCCGCCCCGACCTGGTCATAGGCCGGGAGGAGCTGTTCGCGGGGGCGCGTGAGCAGCTCGCGCGGCGCGGCAGCGTTCTCGTGCACGGCTCCGCGGGTATCGGAAAATCGACGGTCCTGCGGGCTCTGGCCGCGGAATACGAGGAGTCGGCGCGGACGGTGCTGCGCTGCTCGGCGACCGAGTCCGAGTCGCACCTGCCGTTCCTCGCCCTGACCGATCTGCTCGGGCTGGTCGTCGACGAGGTGTCCGACCAACTGCCCGCCCCGCAGCGCACCGCGCTGGAGTCCGCGCTGACCGGCCGGGGCGAGTCCACCCTTCAGCGCGACGGGCTCGCGCTCCGGCTGGCCGTCCTGTCGACCTTGCGCGCCCTGGCCGCCAAGGGCCCGGTGCTGATCGTCGCGGACGACCTCCAGTGGCTGGATCCGGCCAGTGTCGAGCTGCTCGGCTTCGCGGCGCGGCGGCTGGGCGAGCTGCCGGTGCGCATGCTGTGCGCCGTACGTACCTCGACGGACCCCCATGGTCACGAGCAGGACAGGTATCTACGCGCGTCCCCTCCCGACACCCTGGCCCTCCGCGTCACTCCGCTGTCCAGGACGCACGTCGCCGAGCTGCTGGAGAACCGCGGCTACACCGGTCTGCCCCGCTCGACCGTGCGGGACATCCACCGCACCAGCGGCGGCAACCCGCTGTTCGCGCTGGAGCTGGGCCGTGCCCTCGCCGACAGCCCGACACCGCCGCGTCCGGGCGAGCCGCTGCCCGTGCCGACCTCACTGCGGACCCTGGTCCTGAACCGGCTGGACATGCTCTCGGCCGAGGCCCGCCGCACCCTGCTGGTCGCCAGCGCCGGTGCCCGGCCCACGGGGGCGCTGCTGCACGCCGCCGGGCGGGAGAACGCCGAGGCGGAGACCGCGCGCGCCGTCGAACTGGGGCTGCTCGCACCGGAGCGGGAGGGGCCGTACGTACGGTTCGCCCATCCCCTGGTGTCGGCCGCGCTGTACGCCGAGGCGACCGCCCAGGAGCGGCGGGCCGCCCACGCCGCGCTGTCCACCGCCGCCGTCGACCCCATCGAGCGGGCCCGGCATCTGGCCCTGGCCACCCAC
>NZ_LRTR01000779.1 GCF_001550375.1 Streptomyces europaeiscabiei
GGCCGCACCCGCCGGGGCATGGCTGCGGGCGGGGCCGCTCGCCCTGGAACCCACCGCCCGCCGCGCCGTGCGCCACAACGATGAACTCGCCCTGACCATAAGGGAGTTCGATCTGCTGGAGTTCTTCCTGCGCAATCCCGGGCGGGCCACGAGCCGGGAGGAACTGATGCGCCAGGTGTGGGGCTGGGAGTTCGGAGACCTGTCGACCGTGACCGTCCACGTGCGGCGGCTGCGCGGGAAGATCGAGGACGATCCGGCGCGCCCCCGACTGATCACCACCGTGTGGGGAGTGGGCTACCGCTTCGACGTCCCCGGTACGAACGGAGGCGGCGATGCTGCCTGACACCCTCTTGATCGCGTTGTACGCGGCGATCGGCGCAGCCGCCGCCGGACTGCTCGGTGCCGCCGCCCTGCGGTTGCTGCGCCACCGCTCGGTCACGCTGTCGCTGGCCGTGGTCGCCGCCGTCACGGTCGCGGCGATGCTCGCCGGAACGATGCTGGTGGCCTGGGCGATGTTCCTGTCCGACCACGACCTCTGGGTCGTGACGATGGTGTGCTCCATGGCGGCCGTCGTCTCACTCGCCGTCGCCCTCCTCCTCGGCCGCAGCGTCGTCAAGGGCAGCCGGGCCCTGACCAGGGCCACACGCGCCCTCGGCGACGACGGCAGCTTCACTCCGCCCGCCGCCGCACCCACGGCCGAACTCGCCGCGCTCAGCCGCGAGTTGGCCGCCACGAGTGCGAAGCTCGCAGCGTCCCGGGAGCGGGAGCAGGCCCTGGACGCCTCCCGCCGCGAACTGGTCGCCTGGATCTCCCATGACCTGCGTACCCCACTCGCCGGACTGCAGGCGATGACCGAGGCGCTGGAGGACGGCATGATCGCCGACCCACGCGTCTACCACGCCCGGATCCGCACGGAGGTCGAGCGGATGAGCGACATGGTCGGCGATCTGTTCGAACTCTCCCGCATCCAGGCCGGCGTCCTCGCCCTGAACACCGCCCGCATGTCGGTCTACGACCTGGTCGGTGACGCCATCGCGGGCGTCGACGCCCTCGCCAGGGAGCACGGCGTCTGGCTGGTGGGCGACGGGGTCGAGCCCGTTCCGATCGAGGTCGACGGCCGCGAGATGTCCCGCGTCCTGGCCAACCTGTTGGTCAACGCCATCCGCCGGACTCCCGCCGACGGCACGGTCGCCGTGTCCGCCCGCCGGGAGGCCGACAGCGTCGTCGTCTCCGTGACGGACGGCTGCGGCGGCATCCTGCCCGAGGACCTGCCCCGTGTCTTCGACACCGGCTGGCGCGGTACCCACGCTCGCACCCCGCCCGCCGGGGCCGGACTCGGCCTGGCGATCGTGCGCGGCATCGTCGAGGCCCACAGAGGACGCGCGGCGGTGAGCAACGTACCGGGCGGCTGCCGCTTCGAGGTCCACCTTCCCGCGGCCGTCTGAGCGGCCCGCAAGGCGAAGGACCGGCCCCGGCTCGTCCGCCGGGGCCGGTCCTTCGCCTTGCGGGGGCGTCCCAGGGCTGAACGTCAGCCCGCGTCGGACTTACGAAGGTGGCCGCCGCCGGATGCCGCGGGTCCCTCGCACGGCCATCAGGAGGGCCGTCACCGTCGCCACGGCCACCAGCGCCAGCAGCCAGTTGCGCGGGTAATCCAGTGGCAGCACCGAGGAGTTGGCCGGCTTCCCCGGGCGCAGCAGCACCGGCAGCGCCACCGCCGTCAGGGCGCCCGCGACCAGCAGCACCCCGCGCACCGGCCCGCGCCCGCCGGCGCGCACAGCCACCAGCCCGACGAGCAGCACCAGCGGCGCGATCACCACGTCGTGCAGCACCACGGCCCCGCCCAGCCAGACCAGCGCACCCGTCAAGTCACGCACGTCCAAGAGCAGGGACGCCCCGACACCCATCAGCGCCACACCGGCCGCACCGGTCATCATCCGCAGCACGCTCACCCTCATGACAGAACCTCCAGCCGGCCGACCCACTTCGTCTGCAGCACCCCGGGCCGGTTCGGGGCGATCAGGCGCACCGGGTAACCATGGTCGGGGGAAAGCTCCTGACCGTTCAGGCGCAGCGCGAGCAGGGTCAGCGGGTCGAGGGCGTGCTCGTGCCCCATCTCGGAGACCCGGTAGCCGCCCCGGGTCTGCAACGACACCACCCGCACCCGCGCGTGCGGCGGGGCGCCCGCCCGCTCCAGCAGGTCCATGACCCGCACGCCCGTCCAGCGTGCCGACTTGCTCCATCCCTCCACGCAGGCGATCGGCAGCTCCGCCTCGTGCTGTGGCAGGGCATGCAGCTCATCCAGCGTCAGCGTGTACGGCCGCGGTCCGACGACCGTCAGGCGGTAACGCTCGGCTGGAATCAGACCGACCCCGGCCGCCGCGGCGGTCCGGTTGACCGGAAGACCCTGCGGACCATGGTCCGGGTGGCGGGGTGAGAGCAGAGCGAGATCCTTCAGCGGGGTGAAGGACTGACCCACCGTGGTCACGGTGACCGCGCCCACCGCCGCGGCGACCGCGGTCAACAGCGAACGCCGGTCGGCCCCGTCCTCCTCCGGCAGGGCCAGTGTGCCTGGCGAGCGCCGGCTCCAGTGCGCCCGGATCTCGGGCGCCTTGACCGCGATGTGCAGCACCAGCGCCCCGGCCAGCAGCCAGGCCACGGCGTAGTGCACCGGCACGAAGGAGAACGGCCACGGATACCACTGGGCGGTGTTCAGCAGGCCGGTGGCCACCTCGAAGAGGGCAGCCGCCACGAGGACAGCCACCGAGAATCGCTCCAGCGCGTGCCGTACCGAACGCACCGGCGGCCAGGCGAACAGGCGCGGATACACCGTCCACAGCTTGGCCAGCAGCAGCGGAATCGCCGCGATGCCGGACGCGACATGCAGCCCCTGCGTAAGCCGATAGCCCCACACCGGACGGCTGGGAAGGCCGTCGGCCAGCCACTCCGGTGGACGCTGCATCACGTGACTGATCAGCCCGGTGACGAAGCAGACCGCGAACGCCAGACCCAGCCACCGGCCGATCGAGGTCGCCGTCCGGGCATCGTGCAGCCTGCCCCGGAAGACCGGCGGAAAGAAGCGCTGTTCCATGCACCTCATCCCACCCGTTGCCAGGCCACTGCGGAACGCCGGAGCCCCTTACGGAACACGGACGTATTTCGACAGGGGCGTATCCCTGGCAGCAAGGTCGAACAGGCGGCAGGAAGCGGGCCCGCGGACAGGCGCGAACACCGCCCCTGATAGCGCCCCGCATCGAGCCAGTCACGAGGTAGTCGCGTCGCTGCCGACGCCGACGACCTCGATCACGCGGGCCGGCCCGCGGTATGTGGTCGCCGCAGACAGGCCCGCGCGGTGGTTCAACGCATCACGGTCACCGGCATTCCCGGCCGGTGTTGATGCACTCGACCATGGTGTTCATCAGCTGCTCGTCGAAGACATTGACGAAGTCCCCGTGATCGGTGATCGGCTTGTGCGTCTGCTCCGGGAAGCCGTCCACCGCGTAGAAGGCGCTCGCCCGGCCGTTGTCGTTCAGGCTGGGCGCATTCACGTCGTACACCAGGCGCTGCACCAGCTGCGGAACGGCCCGGAAGCCGTTCGGGCAGGCACCGGTGTCCGGGTCGGCGAACGCGACGTGATCACGGTGATTGGCGCTGTCGATGTTCTGACCGTCCCAGCAGCTCTGGAACTTGGACGTCCGAACCAGACTGCTGCCCTCGGGACAGATCGGGTACTTGTCCGTCAGCTGCCGGTCCTCGAAGCCCGTGCAACTCCAAGCGGCGTTGGCATTGGCTGTTCCGTTGGTGAACGCTTTGGCGTCTCCGGTGATGATCCGCAGGAACTTGGGCATCGCCACGACCTTGCCGGTCGCACTGCCCACGTACTCCAGGGTCACCTGCGAGGCCGTGAGGATCTTGCCGGTATTGCCCTCCGCGCCTCCGCCCGGCTGGTCCGCGTCGAACTCCTTGGTACCGTCCTGCAGGCGGAGAACCGGCCAGTAGTACGACGACTTGTCACCCTGGTTCTGGCAGGTGGTCTCGCCCGCCGCGAAGTCCTCGTTGTCGGCGAAGGCGTCGTTCGCCTGGTTGCCGACATAGTCGTGCGTGTGATGCGCCCCGTTGTCCACACCGGGCGCGACGATGATGTTGTCGGAGTTGTACAGCTTGTTCGCGTTCACTCCACAATCGGTGGTGAACTTGCCGAGCGACGCGTTCTGTTGCTGCCGGGGGCTGTTGACGTTGGGCTGGACGGTGGTGATGTCCACGAAGTCGGCGGCGACCGGACCGTTGCCGGCCGGTCCGCTGTTGCCGGGCTTCTCCTGCCCGTTCCCTGGGGCCTGTCCCTGGCCGTTCTGATTGCCGCCGCCCGCGCCATTGCCGGTGCCGGCTTGGCTTTCGGTGGCGAGGAGCGTGCAGGCCGCGAGGGACTCCAGGCCCTGCGGGCGGTCGGCTGTACGGCCGATGGCGATCGCGATGCGGTCGATGGTCGCGGTCCGCTTGTCCTTGAGCGGGCCCATGATCGCGTTGTCGGCGAAGTTGCCGTCCTGCCGTATGGCTTGGGTCGAGTTCTGCAACCGCTGGTAGGCATCCGCGACTTGCTGGTCCAGCAGCGCGAGTTGCCTGTCGACCTCGGCCCTGGCCTGGTCAGGCACCTGCTGCAGCCGGGTACCGACATCGGGGCAGTCGATGGTGGCGGCGGCTCCCGCCGCCATGGCTTGGTTCGTTTGATCCCGGAGCGAGCTCTTGGTGCTATTTCCACCCCTGCTCTCACCGGCCGAGGCATACACATTCGCCGCTACCAGCCCCCCTGCCCCCAGGGCAGTCGCCGCCACGGCGGCGATGGCCCGGCGGGTCGTCTTCGATCGCTTACGCGTGTTTCGTCGCATGGGAATCCTCTGAGCTCTCTGGATCAAGCGCCGCTTCAGTGCGCTTCCGCTCACCGCAGCCGCGCATTCGATGCCTTTGGCGTTCGCGGCCAGGCTCAGCCGCACCGTTTTGAACGACAGCCGGGCACCACGGGGTTGCCGCAGACGAAGTCACGAGCGCGCTCCCGGCTGCGGCCGGTGTGGGGGCGCCCCGGGCGAACCCGGCAGGGGAATGCCTCGACAGGGCTCGTGGACACCGGCCGGGTGTTGCGCGTGACCACTGATGGCTCCCTCGACATCCTCAAGTGCCGCCGCTTTGCTGTGACTTCGCAACCAGAGTTACGGATGGGACGAGCGCGGTGAAAGAACTCGGGGTGCCTCGTCAGGCTCTCGTAAGGATTCACGGGACTGGGCACTGCCCGTATCCAAGGCGCGGGAACGCTCGCTGGATACGACCCGCCGCATTTCGCCGCCTGGATCTCGCACGATCTGAGCACTCCGCGCGCAGGACTGCGCGCCAGGCCCCACGGGCTGGAGGACGACGCCATCGCCGACCTGGCCAGAGGCCTCGCCCGCAGTGGTGGACACGCTGATACTGGATCCGAAGCGCGGGGCATCGTGAAGCGAAGCAGCCGTTGCGGTTCGGATCGTCCGCCGGAGGAGTGGCTGGGACACTCTTCCTGACGGCAGAGACCCACCTCACGCACGCGGGGAAGACCTGCCACACCACACCGTCGACAGTTCTCGTCGGCAGTCACACCCAGCGAAAGGCGCTCAAAGCACAACTCGGCCTGGGGATCGGCGGTCGGCCAAACCGGCATCGCACACAGACCACCATGGGCAGCTGGGTGTCGTCATCACAACCGGGCCGGTAGCCCCAGTCGGCGAGGGCCGCACGGCCAAACGTCGTTCCTCAGCCCTCTCCGCCACCCGAACGGTGCCGGGCGGAGGCAGAGTTGCCGACCAGGTGCCTGCGCCTGAAGGGTCCGCCGCCGCGACAGGTCCTCGTAATGACCCTGACCTCCCCGTGACGACCATCGCGGCCCACCGCGTCGCCACCGAGATCTCGGTGCCGGCAGGCGCACCGCTGGCACTCCCGTGTTGCACTGTGCAATGATCGGGCAGGGCCCGTCCGGCTGCCGACCACTGAGCGCCCAGGAGTGACGGCGCCAGAATTACCGAGGTGCGCATCGGCGCGTCGGCCGCCGGATGCCCTGCCAGCAGGTCGCACTCATCACGGCCCCTCCGCGACAGCAGCCGGGTCGCTCGGAAACGGACGGCCCGGTCCAGGTCCGGACAGGAAGTCGGCACGCGTCGCTGCCGTCGGTCAGAGCTGGGGAACAGGAGGTGGAACAGTGGCCGCTCCCACGACGGACGGAGACGAGGCGCCGGACGACGAACGCCGCACGCCGCCCGCCCCCGACGACGTGTGGCACAGATTCCTGACCGACAGCGAACACGCCATACGGGAAACCGCGCCCAGGGAACCTTCCGCCAGGGAACGTGGCGCCGGACCGTGGGCGGAACTTCCGTCCTCTCCTCGGGAGGGGCCGCGCCCCGAAGCGGATCTACACCCTTCTCGGGACGAACCGGTCTCCCAGTACGAAGCCGAGGCAGTGGGTGAACTGTGGCAGCCGACCGACGCGTGGCCCGGCCCCCACTGGCGGGAACAGGACCGTCGGGCCAGGTGCCGCCGCGTCGGCCGTGTGCTCTGCACAGTCGCCGCGATCACCCTCGTCCTCGGCCTCTTCTCCCGGCTGATGAGCTCCGGCAGCCCGTACGACGGACAGGACGACACCATCTCCCAGCAGTCGGAGCAGGCTCCCACCGGGTGGCCCAGCGCCCCCGCCGTAACGGCTCTGCCGTCCGGCTGAGCGCCGGCGACATGTCGAGACCCCGGCCGCGCACGATGGGAACGCCAAGTTCCCCGAAGTCCGTCAGCGGAGCCTCGCGGTTGGCCGTCAGGGTTGTCGTGACGTGTGAACGCCGTGACGGCCAAGCCCGTATGGGCAACCGACGGCCCATGCCGATCGGCGGAGAAGGAGGCACGAGCGTGGTGAGCGACGATGCGTCGCCGCCCGGCGGGCACCGTTTCCCTCAGCGGACGGACCGGGCGGGAACCTGCGTGAGAGCCGCGGTGTTCGCCGTGGCCGGAAGTGTGCTCGCGCTGTCGGGCCACCACGCGGTGGCCGACGGGGTCCCCCCATGGCGCCTGGTGACACTGCTCGCCCTCGCGCAGTTCGCGACGGTCTGGCCGGCCGCTCAACGACGTTTCGCGCCCATGGCGACGCTCGGCTGCACGCTCGGTGTCCAAGGGCTGCTGCACGTGGCGCTGGCCTTGGCGGACGGTCCGGCAGGCGCCGGGAGCAGCCACCTCTCACACACCGCCGGCCCGCAGGCTCCGGCCGCCCCGGTGAGCGGACCCGACTGGCATCAGGCGTCCGGCACGATGACGGCCGTTCATGTACTCGCCGCGTTGACGGTGGCCTGGCTGTTGCACCGGGCCGACGACGCTCTCGCGACCGCCGTACCGATCGCGAGAGCCGTGCGCGGTGCCGCGTGTGCCGTCGTCGCCTGGCTGTCGGCCGGGCTGTCCCGCGTCGGGCCGCGCCCCCTTCCCGCCCTCGAACCGATCGGGTGCTTCGCTCCTTCCGAGCCACTCCGGACACAGCCCCTGGAACACCAGCTGGTGCGCAGAGGACCACCGGGACACACAGGTGTCCCTGTTCGTCCCTCCCCCGGGCCGAGGCTTCGGCCTGCCCGGTCCCGCCCGCAAGGAGTTTCCCGTGTCCCCGCACCACCCCACCCGTACGGCACACCGCTGCGCCGTGACCGGTACCGCCGCGCTGACTGCAGCCCTCGCGCTGTGCACCCCCGCCTCCGCACACGCGGAGGTCCAGTCCGACACCGCTCGGGCCCTGGCCGAGAACGTCACCCTCGCCTTCACCTCCGAGGCCGAGTCCGCCACCGCGGGCTTCACCCGAGTGCGAGTCGTCCTGCCGGACGACATCGCCCCTGGTGACGTCACGCTCGCCGATGCGCCCCAGGGCTGGAAGCTGAAGAGCACCGACGACGGCTACACCGTCGCGGGGCCCGCCCTCGGCACCGGGGTCGACGCCGAACACAGCATCGAGGTGCGGCGGCTTCCGGATGCCGGGCAGCTCGTGTTCAAAACCGTCGAAACCTACGACGACGGCGAGGTCTCCCGCTGGATCGAACTGCCCACCGGCGGCACTGAGCCCGAACAGCCCGCCCCCGTCCTGAAGTTGCAGCCCGCAGCCTCGGGAACGGCCTCCCCCGCCCCCAGCCCGTCCACCAGTGCCCCGGCCGGAGCCTCACTCACGCCCGGCACATCCGGCGAGACGGCAGCCGACACCCCGCCCACCGAAACGGCCGCCGTCACACAGGACGACGCCTCGTCCACCGGGCTGCTCACCGGTTCCGTGGTCGCCGTACTGCTCGTGCTGGGCGGCGGCACATGGTGGCTGGCCAGGCGCCGGGCGTCCTCCGGTACGGAGTGACCGTCCCGTACACCGGCCGGGGGCTCCCCGCCCCGCGGTCGGCACGGCACTGGACGCCCCCAGAGGCATCCGGCACACATCCGGCCACACCCGAGATCCAAGCGCCGACCCGGAGACATCACGTGGAACGACGACAGGCGGAACAGAACGGACGCATGGGCAGGACGTTGCTGGTGGTGATCGCCGTGCTTGCCGGTGCCCTGCTCAGCGGCGCGGCACCCGCCACCGCGCACGCGGTGCTGACCGGCAGCGACCCGCGCGAGGGCACGGCGCTAAAGACAGCGCCGAAGCAGGTAACGGTCTCCTTCAATGAGTCCGTCGCGCTCACCGAGGACTCGGTGCGCGTCCTCGACCCCGACAGCCGGCCGGTGACCGCGGGCGACCCCGAACGTGCGGGCGGCAGGGCGGACACCGCTCGCGTGCCCCTGACGGACGGCCTGAAGCAGGGCACATACACCGTCTCCTGGCGGGTGCTGTCCGAGGACAGTCACGCCATCTCCGGTGCGTTCACCTTCTCCGTCGGCGCGCCCTCGCAGACCCGCGCCGAGACCACCGCCGAGCCAGCCGTGGACCCAGCCGTCGACGTTCTGTACGGCATCGGCCGCTACGTCGCCTACGGGGGCCTAGCCCTGCTGATCGGCATCGCCGCGTTCGTCCTGGTCTGCCGGCCCGGAGGCACGGCCGCACGGGTGGTGCGCGGGCCCTTCCTGGCGGGGTGGTGGGCGCTGACGCTGTCGACGACCGCGCTGTTGCTGGTGCGCGGGCCGTACGCGAGCGGGGACGGGCCGACCGGTGTGTTCGACCCGCAGCTGCTGAGCAGCACGGTGGGCAGCCGACCAGGCATCGCGCTCCTGGTTCGTCTGGCCCTGCTCCTGTTGGTGGCCCTGGTCCTGAGGCACGGCCGGCCCGAGTGGCGGGCCGACCGACGAACGCTCGCGGCGGGCGTCGCCCTCGCCTTCGCTCTGGCCGCGACCTGGGCGGTGGCCGAGCACGCCTCCACGGGCATCCAGGTGCCGGTGGCGATGGTGTCCGCCGTACTGCACTTGCTCGCCATGTCCGTATGGCTCGGCGGGCTGACCGCGCTGCTCATCACGCTGTACCGGGCGCCGGCCGACGACCCGCTCCGGCCCGCCGCCGTGGGGCGCTTCTCCCGGCTCGCCCTCGCTGCCGTGGGCGTACTGGCGGCCACCGGTGTCTACCAGTCCTGGCGCGGGCTCGGTTCCTGGGAGGCGTTCACCACTCCCTACGGCAGGACGCTCGCCCTGAAGACCGGGGCCGTGATCCTCATGCTGACGGCGGCCTCGTACTCCCGGAACTGGACCGAGCGGCTGCTGCGCGTGCCCCGGGAGAAGCCTGAGTTGGTCACCGTGGGCGGCGGAGACCAGGGCCACCCGCCGCCCGACCGAATGACGAAGGTCGACTCCCGTGCCGTACCTGACGCAGTCGGCAGTGGCCCTGAGGATCAACGGCGCGGTCTGCGCAGGTCCGTGCTCGCGGAGGTGGTGATCGGTGTCGTGGTGCTCGCGGTCACGACCGTGCTGACGGGCAGCCAGCCGGGACGGGCCGCCACCGCGACGGCTACCGCCTCCACGGTGTCCGGGCAGCCCGACGTGAACCTGACCGTGGTCCCGTTTGACACGGGCACTCCCACGGGGCGCGGCAGGGTGCAGATCACCCTGGAACCGGGCCGGGTCGGCCGGAACGTGGTGGAGGCTGTGGTCTTCGGTGCCGACGGCGGCCTCATCGCCATCCCCGAACTCCGCCTCACCTTCACGCAGTCCGCGCGGCGCGTCGGCCCACTCGACGCCGAACTCGTCGACCAGAGCGGCTACTGGGGCAGCGACACCCTCGACCTCCCGCTCGCCGGGACCTGGACGATGCGGGCCACCGTCCGCGTCTCCGACATCGACCAGGTCACTGTCTCGAAGACCGTCAAGGTCACCCCATGAGGCCGGGCCGGGACCACTGCTCTGAGGACGTAGGCCCCACAGAAGCCGATGGCCGGGGGCTGACGCACACGCTTGAACGCTCTCGGTCGATCATCCGTATGGAACAGGAAGCCCCTCGCCACCAAGCTCTCGGTCGATCATCCGTATGGAACAGGAAGCCCCTCGCCACCAAGGAGTTGCTCGATGTCCCGGACGCACCACCGTGGTGGTGGAGCAAATCAGGGATGGCGTGTGACAGACGGCTCCGAGAGTGCCGTCGACGCCCTGCGTCCGGTGCGGGCCACCGTGTTCGCGGCGGTGTGCGTCGCGGCGACAGCGCTGGGCCATGCTCTGATGTCCGATGACGGCCTGCCGTGGTGGGCGGTGGGCGTCGCGTTCGCCGGAACCGCCTCCGGCGCATGGTGGTTGACCGCCAGGGAACACGGTGCCGCCGCGGTCGTTGGGGCCACGGTCACCGCGCAGGGGCTACTGCACCTGCTGTTCAGCCTGTCTCCCAGGCTGATGCCCACGACGAAAGCGACAGTCGACGCACCGGGCGCGATGGGCGTTTCCCACGCGCATCACGGGGCGGCGACCTCTCACCCCGACATGGTCATGCACCCCTCCGGGACGCTTTCCGGGGCGATGGGCACACCGTCCGGCGAATCGTTGTGGTCTGCGGTTACGCATGGGGGCTCCGGCGGGATGCTGCTGGCACATCTGCTGGCCGCCGTCGCGTGTGGCGTGTGGCTGTGGCGGGGCGAGGCGGCGGCCCACCGGATCGCCAGGGCTCTGGCAGCCGCCGTGTTCGCACCGCTGCGCCGGGTCTGCCACGTGCTCTTCCACGCGACGATCCTGCGTGAAGTCCCGTTGCGTGGGGTCACCGTCGATGGCGGGGAGAACCGGCGGCCGGCTCCCGCCGCGCTGAGACACGCCGTCGTCCGCAGAGGACCGCCGCCGGGCCGAGTGACATTCAGCCGCCCGTCTCCCGCCCCACGGCTCACCACAGGGACCTGAACCGGCCCGACTTCCGGTGACGGCTGCGGCGGATGACAGGCGGACGGTCGGCGCGCCCACACGTGCGCTGCCCTCGTCCTCACCCTCCGGGCCGCACCCGACGCCCGCGACACGATGCCCGCAGTACGCGTCTCGTGCCGCCGTCCGGCACGGCCTCCCGCAACAGGATCGGGAGTGCTCTCCATGTACCACCAGGACCACCACACAGCCGACCAGGTCAGGTCCACGACCGCGTCGCACCGCCCGCACACCCGTCTCGCCATCGCCTGCGTGACTGTCACAGCGACGGCCGCCCTGCTGTCCGGCTGCGGCGGCGACTCCTCCGAGAAGACGTCGGACACGTCCGCCGGCGCGACGGCGTCCGTGTCCCCTTCCGAAGACATGACAGGGATGGACGACATGGCTGACATGGCAATGGGAGATCCGTCCGCCACACCCGCCGACAAGATCCCCGACGCCGACGTGGTGAAGGGCACCTTCAAGTTGCTCGACACCCGCCCGCCGGGCATGGACAACGCCAAAGGCAGCGCCTGGCTGGCCCAGGGGCCGCAGGGCACCACGGTGACCGTGTCCCTCACCGGCCTGGAGCCGGGCGACACCTACATGGCGCACCTGCACGCCCAGCAGTGCTCGACCGAGAACGGCGGGGAACACTTCCAGTTCGACAAGGGCGGTCCCACCACCCCGCCGAACGAAGTGCACCTGATGTTCACCGCCGACAAGTCGGGCATGGGAATGACCACGGTGAACAACACCCGTAAGACGAACAAGGGCGCGGTCGCGATCGTCGTCCACCCCGCCAAGGCACAGGACAACCGGATCGCATGCGCCGACTTCGCCTTCTGAGGCCGCATGTCGCCCTGCTGGGCTGCCTGTGTGCGCTGCTGTTTCTCGGCAGCACCAACGCGTACGCCCACACCTCTCTGACGGAGGCGGCACCGGGTCCCGGGGCCACGGTCGGGCCCGGTGCCGAGGTCGTCTCGCTGACCTTCGGCCCGCTGAAGTCCGGCAGCACACCGAAGATCGGCCTGATCGGTCCCTACGGCACCGACGTACCGGTGGGTGAGCCCGTCGTGGCAGACGGCTCCGTCGTCTGCGCCGCGGTCACCTCCCTGCCCACAGGCGTCAACACGCTCACCTACACCGTCATCTCAGCCGACGGCGACACCCAGAGCAGCGCGTTCCAGTTCGAGGTCGCGGACGGCGCCCGGACCGTCACCGCCCCATCCGCCTGCCAGCACTTGAGCCTGTCGGCGCCGGCCGTGGACTTGAGCACCGCGGACGACACGCTCCTGGGGCTCGGCCGCACCACGGCCATGGCCGCCCTCGCGGGGACGGTCGTCGTCATCGTGGGCTCGGCTGTCCTCACTGTGCACACGCTGCGCAGATCGCGGACGACGAAGGGGGGAAAGGCCACGGCGTGACGCCGGCGCGTACCGAGCCACGGGCACGTTCACCAAACATGCCTGACCACGGCGACAACAGTCTGGGACGACGTCGGACGAACCGAGGCAGGGCGACTCAGTAGAAGGGCCCGGCCCGGCGGACAGCCGGACCGGGCCTGCGGTCTGCGGTCTGCGGTCTGCGGTCTGCCGATCACGCTCCGGCCCTTGCCGCACGGTCGCTGGACCATGATCGTCGGCTCTCGTGTCGATGAGATCGCGGCGATCGCCATCACGGCCGTGAACTAGATCGGCATACGTCCCGCGACGGCCGGTACGCCCCTGCCACCGAACACCCGCAGCGCGTAGCGGTGCTCTCCGCCCGTGTGCGGCATGGCCGAGACGAGCCGGCGTAGGTGCGCAGGCCGAGCGTGACGACCACGCCGCCGATGGTGTGGCCGGGCCGCGCCCACCAGCCCGGCGTCACTGATGACGCCACATGTGAGAACGAACGATCCAGCCGAACCCAGGCATGGCCCGAAAGGCAAGTGCCAGGACGTCTCCTCCGCCGAGCGCTCTGAGGAATCTCCAACATCGTGGCTGACGGCAGAGCCGTCTCCGCCCTTCAGAACCTGCGCATGCGCGGAATTCTGCCGGTGTCAGTGACCATGCCGGCTCAGCAGCGGGGGTCTACCCCAGGGTCCACGCTCAGGGACCGTCCCCCAAATCAAGGTGGGCGGTCAGACCGGCCCGGTCCGCAGCGGCCCGGAGCACCGCGCTGGCTCCGGTGAACAGCACGTCGATATCAGCCAGAGGCAGGGTCTGGCGAATCCCCAGCAAGGTGTAGAGCCCTGCGGAGTCGCAAAACGTGATACCCGACAGGTTCAGTACCAACAAGCCTTCGGTGGAGCGGGCAGCGAGTACGGCCAGATCCTCACGGAGTCCAGGCGCGGTGTCAGCATCGAGCTCTCCCCCAAGGTGCAACTCCAGTCTCGGCGGGAGACGTCCTCCGAACTCCCGACGGACGGACAGCCTCGACGACGAAGCCGCCTCCTGGGGCTCTTGCAGCAGGGTCGACTCATCACCGCCCACCAGCGCGGCAGCGGCTGCCTCATCATCTTGTGGGGTGCTCTGAGGCGGTGGCATCGGCTTTCCGGGACAGCTCGGCGACAGTTGCCGACCAGACTTCCCGGCGCTCCAGGAAGCACGTACGACGCCTCCACGCCGCAATCTTTGCACAGGGCAAAGTCCTAAATCAACCACCCACGAAGACTTTCGGCGCACCGCAGAGACCGGCGCCTCCGGCGGACCGCGAGGTGCACGCCGACGGCACGGTCTCCGGTGGCCCGATGCACTACCTGCCCAAGGGCCTCGCCGACTGCTTCGGCGCGAACGGCAAAAAGCTCGGCAAGGTCCTCGCGGCCCTCGCCCCCTTCATGATCCTCTTCTGCGGCTTCTTCGGCGGCAACCTCTTCCAGGTCAACCAGTCCTACGCGCAGCTGGTGTCCGTCACCGGCGGCGAGGACGGCCTGATGGGCTCCTCCGTCGGCGCGCTGCTCTTCGGCATCCTCATCGCCGCGATCGTCGGCATCGTGGCATCCACTCCATCGCCAACGTCACCAGCATGCTCGTCCCCGCCATGGCAGGCGTCTACATCGCGGCGTGCCTGATCGTCATCCTGGTGCACGTCACCGCTGTCCCGGCCGCGATCGGCACGATCATCGAGGGCGCCTTCAACCCCGAGGGTGTCGCCGACGGTGTAATCGGCGCGCTGATCATCGGCTTCATACGGGCCGCGTTCTCCAATGAGACCAAGAGTCGGTGAAGACCACCGTCTGACCGCCCCTGCGGCCCGGCTCCCGCGCGAAGCGAGCTGGGGGAGGGTCCGTGACACCTCGCGCCTTGGTGTGCACGGACCCGCTCGTCGTGCATTGCGGCAGTTGAAAGATCACCTGATGTGATCAGGTGCAGCGAAAGACAAGGCCAGGCCGGCCACGCCTGTGATCGGCTTTCTTCGCATGCCCTGCCCCTGTGCGCGCATGGGTGCGGATACTCAGGGCGACACCCACGCCTCGTGGACGTGGCGCAGCGGTGGTCCTGCCTGTCAGACCGCGGCGATGCCCTCCATGCCGGACTCGGCGAAGGCGGGCAGGCCCTCGGCTGTCGTGACCTTGGTGAGGGAGCCGTTCGCCTCTACACGGAAGCCGTCGACGGTGCCGGAGACCGCGTTCTGGACGTAGACGAACTTCTCGTCCTCCGTCACGGCGAGATCGATC
>NZ_LRTR01000780.1 GCF_001550375.1 Streptomyces europaeiscabiei
CTCGCGGGGGGTGAGCCGGTCGAGGCGGGTGTCCTGGTGGGAGCGGGTGAAGAGCTGGGCGACGACCTCGGGGCCGTCGGCGGCCACGTCGACGGCGAAGCCCGCCCGGTTCAGATAACCGGCGACGACCTCGGAGACGGTGGGATCGTCGTCCACGACGAGTACACGTTTCACGTTGGTGAGTCTCGCACCGGTGTCCGGTCGGCTGCGGGGAGGCGGCTTTGGACGTCAGCGATCCGTAAGATCGTCACATCCCCCGCCACCCCTGCCCGGGGCGACGTGGTGCTGCCCTGCCTCGACGAGGCCGGGGCCCTGCCGTGGGTCCTGACCCGGATCCTGGCAGGCTGGCGCTCGATCGTCGTCGACAACGGTTCGACCGACGGCTCGCGGGTGGAAGACCTCACGCGACCCGGACCACGCGGCCAAGAAGGCCCGGGTCGAGCATCTCTACGCGATCGCCGACGGCGAGGTCATAGCCGAGGACGGCGAGCCTGAAGTCGTCTTCTGCATGGACGAGTTCGGGCCGCTCAATCTGCAGCCCCGCCCCGGTCGGCAGTGGGCCGAACGTGGCGGCCGGCACAAGGATCCCGATCGCGAACCCCGGCCTCGTCGTCGGGCGACCTACACCCGCCCGCACGGGGTCCGGCACCTGTTCGCCGCCTACGACCTCGCCAGGGACCAGCTCTACGGCCACATCAAGAAGACCAAGAACAGGTCGAAGTTCCTGGAGTTCTGCCGCTACCTGCGCTCCCTGCACCCGATCGACGTGCGCATTGCGATCGTCTGCGACAACTACTCACCGCACTTGACGACAAAGCGGCGCCAGCGGGTCGCGACGTGGGCGGCGGCGAACAACGTGGAGATCGCCCACACACCGACCAACAGCTCCTGGCTCAACCGGATCGAGGCCCAGTTCACCGCCCTGCGCTACTTCGCACTCGACGGCACCGACCATGCCAGCCACAAAGAGCAGGGCAGCATGATCCGCCGCTACATCATCTGGCGGAACAAGCATGCCGCCGACGAACGCCTCCGCGAGGTCGTGAACAGGGCGAACGCTGCCTGATGCGGCACTAGCTTCCTGTCGGCGACTTGAGCGGGACAGCGCCCCGATTCCTGACAGGAACTACACGTGACATGGGTCACAGGGAGGGGGTGGGGATGTCGCCCGCCGATGCTCGCAACGTCGAGGCGGCGCGGATGGGACCCCGCAGGCGGGTGATGGCCACGGGCCACCGAGCCTGCGACGCGGCGACCGCTTCTCCGCATCTGAACCTTGCCAGGCCGGCTCGGGTGTCGGACACCCAGTCGATGGAAGTGCGCAGGACGTGGCGTTCGTCGGGAGCGAGGTCGGGTCAGGGTGCGGGAGACCAGGGCGGGGGAGTCGTGGTCGAAGTCGCTGGGCCGCGGGGCGTGCCCGGAGCGGCGCAGTTCCAGGGACGGCGCAGTTCCAGGGACGGCGCAGTTCCAGGGACGGCGCAGTTCCAGGGACGGGGCGACGGACAGATCGAGGTACAGGGGCAGGCCGTGCGAGCGTGCGGTGATGACCTGCCGGATAGGTGCGCCGATGCGGGGCTGGCCGTCGCGGGTGGGCGGCGGGCGAGGCAGCCGTCGCAGTCCTGGGAGAGAAGTCACCTTTGCCGACTCTCGATGTGCGCGGGTGGACTCTGAACTGAGGCGATGTGTTGCGGTGGCGCGTAGATGTCCGTGACGGTTTTGAGCCGCATAGCGAAGCAGCGGCTTTGCGCGTCGACGGGTCGCTCACCAACGGTGGATTCGCGCGACCCCGACCTCGCTCACATTCGGCAAGAGCTGGGCGTCACGCCGGTGGCCGGGCGAGTTTGGCGGCCACGGCGTCCAGGACCCAGTCCAGGCCGGTCGCGAAGGATGCCTCGGCGTCCACGTCCGTTCCGTCGTACACGGCCTTGGCCAGCGCCGGGAAGCGGCCGGTGGCCAACATTCTCGTCACATGAGGGCCGGAGGCGCGCTGCCAGTCGCGCTTGGACAGGCCCGTGGCGCGCTCGGCCCGCAGGTTCGCGATCTCGCGCCTGATCGCGCCGGTGTAGTAGGCGCTGACAGTCTCCACGGCGCGCATGACGGTGTCGATGTCGGCGAGGCCGTCGAGGGCGGCCAGCGTGGCGTCGGTTACGGCGAGGCCGTTCGGGCCCAGGGTCGGGCGGCCGCCGAGCAGGTCGGCCAGCCATTCATGACGGAGAGCGGCCTGCCTGGTGCGGTGGGCGAGGATGCGCAGCGCCTCCCGCCAGTCACCGGACTGCTCCTCGGGGAGAATCTCGGCCTGGACCTCGTCCACCATGAGGTCGAACAGCTCCTGCTTGGTGGAGATGTATCCGTACAGCCGCATCGGGCCGGCGTTCAGTCGGGCGGCGATCTTTCGCAAGGACACTGCCTCCAGCCCGCCCTCGTCGGCCAGCGCGATGGCGGCGGCGACGATCCGCTCCCGGTCGAGCGGCACAGGTTGAGCCGGCGGCTCCGGCCGGTCCCACACAGTCATGGTCACACCGTTCTGTTGCGCTGCATCACAAGGGGGAAATACAGTGTATCGACATGAGACATCGTATCGCTGTGGTCGGGAGCGGCCCTGCCGGCCTTACCTTCGCCCGTGTCCTGCACCGCCATGGCTACCCCGTCGCCGTCCTCGAACGCGATCCCGCCCCCGATGCCCGCCCTCCGGGCGGCACGCTGGACCTGCACGAAGGGCTGGGGCAGCTCGCACTGGACAAAGCAGGGCTGCTGGCGGAGTTCCAGGCGCTCTCGCGTCCGGAGGGACAGGCCATGCGCATCCTGGACACGGACGGGACCGTCCTGCGCGACTGGCGACCCGGGCCAGATGACCGGGCCAATCCCGAGATCGACCGCGGGCAACTCCGTGACCTGCTGCTCGGCCCTCTCGACGTCCAGTGGGGTCGGGGCGTGACGCAGGTGGTGCCGGGGACCCGGGATGGCGTACTGGTCCATTTCGCGGACGGGCGACAGGAGACGTTCGACCTCGTGGTCGGCGCGGACGGCGCATGGTCCCGGATCCGCCCGGCAGTCTCGCCCGTGACGCCGCACTACACCGGCGTCACCTCGGTCGAGACCTTCCTGGACGACGTCGACACCCGCCGCCCTGACCTCGCCCGGTTGATCGGCGACGGTTCCATGGCTGCGTACGGCGTGAACCGAGCTCTCGTCGCCCAGCGCAACAGCGGCGGCCACGTCAAGGTGTACGCCCAGTTCCGCGCACCACTGGACTGGCACACGAACCAGGACCTGGCCGAGGCCGAGGCCGTGCGATCGAGCCTGCTGGCTCTGTTCGACGGCTGGGCCGCTCCCGTCCTCGACCTCCTCCGCCACGGGACCGCTTTCGTCCACCGCCCCCTCTACGTCCTGCCCGTGTCCCACACGTGGACCCACGTCCCCGGGGTGACGCTATTGGGCGACGCCGCCCATCTGATGCCCCCATTGGGGGCGGGCGCGAACCTCGCGATGCTGGAAGGCGCCGAACTCGCCGAGTCCATCGCCACCGGCCCTGGAGCTCTGGACGAGGCCGTCCACGCCTTCGAGGAACAGATGTGGGCACGGGCCGGCAGGTGGGCGAAGATCACGACGGCCGGTCTGGAACGCCTCGTGAGCCCGGACCCCGCCGAAGCCCTCGCCCTCTTCGACCAGGTCCAGCCATCCTGACTGCCAAGCGCGAGAGCACCAGCACCAACAGCTCGCCACGGCTTCACGGGAAGTACGGCACCGCCGGGGTCCCTTGCGGCAGAACCACCGTGAGGCGAACGCACGGACGCCTGCACCGGACGCAGCCCTCAGCCCGCTACTGCCCGAATCCGGTCCGATCCTCCTCGGGACCCTGTTCGAGAAGTTGGGCTTCGAGGTCGACGAGGCGCTTCTCGGTGAACCGCAGGGTGGAGTGGCGCCTTCGAGTCGCTCCTGGAGTGAGCGGTGCTCTCGCGTCATCTGGTCCAGGCGGCGATCGAGTGACGCGTTCTCGGTGCGGAGGGCCGGGGCGGAGTCCGCGGGGCCCTCGGTTCGACGTCTCGGAGCCGGCCCATCAGTTCGCCGATCCGCTTGAGCTGGGTGAAGACGGTCTCCTGCGGGCGGGGGTCTCCTCGGCGCTGAGTGCGTGCTCGCGCCAGGAGGCTTCGACGCATTCGTGTTCCTGCTGGGCTCCTTGATCACGCCGTTGTCGGACGTCGGCGACGGCTGCTTGGACCAGGGCTCGTGCGTCCGTGTTCTCGTAGCAGAAGGTGGCGGACACTCCCGCTCGCTCGGCGATGACTCGGACATTGAGCCGTCTGCGTTCGCGGCGAAGCCGAGTGATGGCCTCCTCGAGCCGGCTCAGTTCGCCGCGGGTCTGGCGGCGGCGAGCGGCGGTCGCGGCCGTTGGGGCGGCGGCAGCGGATGTCATACGGCATCACCGTCTTCGATCTCCGGTGGCTCGGTGAGGTCCGTTGTTCGGAAAGCGGTGGACCGGACGCGGCCGAAGTGGTCCTGGGGGCGGCGGAGGTCGAGCGCCTGGGCCTGGTCCAGGAGACCGACGGCTTCCAGCGCCCGTTCCAGGCCGGTGATCGCGCGGGCGGTGGGTCGAAGACCTCGTGGAGGTAGTCGGCGGTCGCGCTGTCGGGCGCGCGTTCGGCGAGCATGCGCCATTGTTCGCGCTTGCGGTGCCAGTAGCGGTGCCGCCCGCTCCGCCCACCTCGTGGATGCCGTCGTCCTGTACCGACACGGGTTCCCCGTCCTCGTACGGCCCCACCCGGCCCGGACCGGTATCCCAGGCACCCACGTATCTGCACGTCAGACGGGGTGGGATGGTTCCACCGTGCTCGATCGGCCGTCGGCTGTTGCGCCCGACCGCTGTGACCGCTGATGCTCTTGGTGCCGCACCGGCCAGGCCCGGGCCGACCAGCCGGACTTGCCGCGGCATCCATGTCCACGCACTCATCCACACGGGGGAACACCCATGTCCATGCGCATCCGAACGAGCGCTCTCACCGCACTCGCCGTCGCCGCCCTCGCGGCGGGCACGGTCCTCACGGCACCGGCCGCGGGCGCCGCGACGAAGGCCGCCGCGCCCACGTTCCTGTCGGCGTCCCAGCTGCCGCCGCACCCGACGTCGTCCTGGACCGCCGGGCCGGTCACCGAGGGGTTCCCGGAGGCGCTCGGCCTCTGCGTGAGCACGGAGGGCGTGCTCGACTACGACTACCGGCACCGGGAGTTCCGGACCGACCTGGACACCAGCGCCGTGCAGTTGACCGTCGTGACGGGCACAGCCGGCCAGGCCAAGGCCCTGGCGAAGCACTACGACGACCTGATCCGCACCTGCGCCGACCGCCTCGAGGAGAACGACCCGGACGTCGACGCCGAGGGCCGGGACTACGGCACGCTGCCGGTCGAGGAGGGCGCCCACGTCCGCGGCCTCAACACCGAGACGTCCTGGGGTGCCAACGACGTCGCCCTGCTGTCGGTCGGACGGGACGGCAGGACCGTCACCGTCGTCCAGTGGGGACAGATGGGCGACTTCGTGAACGCGCCCGTAACCGCCTTCAAGAAGACCACGACCACGGCCGTCAACAAGCTGTACTGACCCGGCGGCCACCGGAAAGGGCCCGGGGTCGTCCTCCCGCCACAGGTGGTCGGAGGGACGGCCCCGTACCGGTCTTCGTCCTCCACTTTGGCTCTGCTCTGCTGGGCAGGGGCCTCTTTCGAACCTGAGCCGCCACGGCGGCGGCCAGGGCGAGGGCGATGCCACAGACGATCTCGGCTTTCACGAATCGGGAAGGGGAGTTCCAGCTCGGTGTGGTCCATGTGTCGACGGTGCGATATCCGCGTAACGCCTTGCCGTCGACGGTGATCGCCCTCTGACCAGTCGCATCGCTTTGTCGACTTTTGATGGTGGGGTGGCGGCCGTCGCCCTGGCCGGGGGTGACCCGGCCAGGGCGATGCCGGCGCAGGGCAAGGCCGCGATCATCGCGGCCGGGACCCTGCGGCAGCTCTCTGTGGACATCGGCATCCTTCCTCGCGCACCACCGACGGCGCACGCATCGCCGTCGATTCCTGGCGCGCGGGAGGCGCCGCGACGTGTATGAGCGGGGCGCGAGACAGGCATGGCGAAACTCCGCCACGCATGTGTCAGCCGTGCGGCACGCCTGCTCCCGGTTTCCCGCCGAGGAAGTCCTCCAGGATCTCGGTGAACCGCGCCGGCTGCTCCTCGGCCACGTAGTGGCCGCAATCGTCGAGGACCACGCCGGTGACATCGTCGGCCGCCGGCCGCATCGTCTCGGCGACCAGCGCGCCGCTGTACCGCGCGCCGCCGATGGCGAGCACCGGCAGCGTCAGCCGGGTCTTCTTGCGCTGCTCGTTCTGCGCGATCGTCTCGTCCAGCGCCCGGTAGTACGCGAAGCTCGCCCGCAGCCCGCGAGGATCCGCGACGATCGCATCGACGTAGACGTCGACGGCGTACGCGGGGATCGCGTCCGGAGTGGCTGCCTTCTTGGCGAACTGGTGGCCGAAGAAGAGCCGCTCCCGCCCCCGGACCAGCCCCTCGTTGAGGTCGGTGAGCCGGTTGAAGCCGAAGTGCCAGAGTCGCTGGTTGACCGCGGCCGGGCTGAAGACCGACGGGGTCGGCGTGAGACCGGGGATGATGGCGTCGACGACGGCGAGCCGGCCCACCCGCTCGGGGTGATCGGCAGCGAGGGCGTATCCGGTCCACATGCCGATGTCGTGGCCGACCACGTCGAACCGGTCGTGCCCGAGCGCGGCCATCAGAGCGACCAGATCGGCGGCCAGCGTGCCGGCGTCGTACCCGTCGTCGGGCTTGTCGGAGAGCCCGGCCCCGGGCGAGTCGACGGCGACGACGGTGTGCTCGCGGGCGAGCGCGGGCATCACCTCCCGCCAGGCGTACCAGGTCTGTGGCCACCCGCCGACCAGCAGCAGCGGCGGGCCGTCCCCGCCGGTGACCGCGTGCAGGCGCAGCCCGTTCAGCTCCAAGAGTCGGCTGGTGAAGACGTCGGTGAACCCATCGGGCAGCCGCAGTGAACTCAAGCTTGTCGTGCCCTCGGCCGTACCCATCATGGAACGATCGGTGCAACTTGTCATGCAGACGACCCTACCCATCTTGAAACGATCGGTGCAAGATGTGTAGGCTGACGAACCATGGCGGGCCGCAAGCAATTCGACGTGGACGAGGCGCTACGACGCGCGATGTACGTCTTCTGGCGCTGGGGCTATTCGGAGGCCTCGATCGACCGCCTGGCCGAGGGCACGGGCCTGGGCCGGAGCTCGCTCTACGGCACCTTCGGCGACAAGAGCACCCTCTTCCGGAAAAGCCTCCAACGGTACGCGCAGACCTACCACCCGCTGTACGGCCAGGCACTGTCCGGCCCCCACCCGAGCCCGAGCGCCGTTGTGGCCGCCTACCTACAGGTCACCCTGAACCGCATCGCCGACCCGACGGTCCCGGATGGCTGCCTGCTCACGGTGTCGGCAACGCAGCTCCCGGCCCTCGACGCGGAGGGCCGGTCGATGGTCCGCGCCATGATCGACGGTTTGCGGGCGATGCTGGAGCAGGCGTTGCTGGCGGCGGGGGCCGATGATCAGGAGGCGGCAGAGCTGGCGTTGTGCACGCTGGCAACGAACAAATCCCTGGCGGTGCTGAGTCGCGCCGGTTTCTCGAGCGAAGACCTGGCAACCGTCGCAGCCGCCGCCGCCCGGATCCCCGGGAGACGACATCCACTACGTTGAGTAGTGCGATGGACACCCAGGGCCCCGGCAAAGTCGTTGGATGATGCCGAGTAGTGCCAGTGGTCGGGTGGTGTCGCCGGGGTGGCGTCGGCCGGGAGGGCCGCTGCGACGCCCGCTGCGGCCGTCGCGGCGGTTGTTGCGACAAGGCTGCTTCGCTTGAACGTGGGTTCCTTCTCTGTTTTCCGGCATGGGGGCATGCCACAGCCAGGGGGATGTGTCGGAGTATGGGAAAGCCCGGCAGATGGAGGCGGGACGCGGCGTCATTTACGTGCGCTTCGGGCGTCCTCGGCCAGGATCCGGTGATCGGCCCACATGGCCGCGAACTCCGTGCTGTGCATGGTCAGTTCACCGACGAGTCCGGCCGGCAAGGGATCCTCCGGATACCGGCCGGCGGTAAGGCGCAGGTTGCCGACCACGGCCCTGGCCTTGGCAGGCCAATCGGTATAGAGGTCCCGGGTGTGCGCGTCGGGGAAGACCAGCTCTGCCATGTTCGGCCGACGGCCCGGTTCAGCGGGGCTGTCCCGGGTTCCTCGGCGATGGCAGGAGATCGGCGGCGCCGCGTCCAGGGCGCTTCATCTCGTGCACCGTAGAGATCACCCGCGCTGACGACGGCAGCGCACACGCGGCCGTGGATGCGGGCGGCTTCCGCGACAGCCACCGGGTGCTGCACGGTGCCACGCGTCTCGTGCCCGCGGGCCTCGTCCGGGCTTCGGGCGCGACGTGCGCCAACGGTCGTACGGCATGGAAGCGACTCCTCGGCACCGAGACCAGGCAGTGTGTTTCCGCGCGCCGAAGCGACGACGGAGGAGGTCGCTGCGGACAGGCGGCGATGGCACATACGTACATGGAATACGTACTCCTACTGATGTGCCCCTGACGACTGTGCCGTTTCCTTGCGTTCATGACGACACCGGGCGTGAAAGCGCAGATGCCGAAGAGTGTCAGGTTGGCGGTGGTGGGGGTATGGGTCCAGGCCGTGCTGAACCTGGCGGCCGGCGCCCTGTTGCTGGCCGTCGTGAACGATGCGGCGGACCACGGTCAGGACGAGGGGTCCGGGCTGCTCCGGTTCGCGGCGGTGTTGTCGCTGCTGATCGCGGGAGCGCTCCTGCTGTGCGGCTTTTTCGCGGGCAAGCGGTCGAACGGGATACGTGTCACGGTCATCGTCATCGAGGCGCTGAGCCTGCTGAGTGGTGTGCTGGGCCTGCTTCAGGGGGGCGGCGTCTCGGTTCTCCCGGGCATCGCCTTCGCGCTCGCCGTGCTGCGGGGCTTCAGTTCCGCGGAAGCCAGGAACTGGTTCGACCGCTGAGGCACGTATCGAAGCGCATACCCGGGCCGAGACATTCCGTCGTGCGTGTCGTCGCGGCCCTCGCCATGGCCGTTCTGTTCACCAAATCAACAGGCCTTGCCACAAGGACAGTCCGGCAGGGCCGCCCGACCTCATCATGGGGGAATCACATGCGTACACACGCTGCGGCCACCGTCCTTTCCAGTGCCGTCGTCCTCTCGACGCTCGTTCTTCCGGGTACTGCCCAGGCAGCGGAGCACTCCGGGGCGGCGACGGATCTCAGAGCCTTCGCCTCGGAGAGGGTCCAGCCGCAGGACGCGATCGGCGGCACCACCTTCAAGAACGGGGTCGTCAACAAGGGCAAGGACATCGTTCTCGGCGTGACGGGCAAGAAGGCCGTTCCCGTCACGTTCACCGCCTTCGACGAGGAGGGCGTAGCCATCACCCAGGCCTTCCTGTGGCAGGGCACCGACAGTTCGAACACGGACACCATCACCGGCGCCATGGAGTCGGACGCCTACCCCACCTGCACGGAGACGCCGGTCCAGGGTGGCTACAGCTACAGCTGCAAGACGGTCTTCACCATCGACCCCGCGGTCACCTTCAAGGACGGCAACGGCACCGCGGGGACCTGGAAAGTCTTCCTGGGCGCCTACGACCTCTACGCGAACGCCAGTTACGACGACGACGTCGCCAGGACCAAGATCAAGCGTGCCGCCAAGCTGACCACCAACGCCTCCCCGGAGCCCGTGAGGGAGGGCAGGACCATCACGGTCACCGGCAAGCTGAGTCGCGCCAACTGGACCACGGGCAAGAACGCGGGATACGCGACCCAGCCGGTGCAGTTGCAGTTCCGCAAGAGGGGCAGCAGCACCTACACCACCCTCAAGACGGTCAAGACCAGCAGCACCGGCACCCTGAGCACCACCACCAGGGCCGGCTCCGACGGCTACTACCGCTTCGTCTTCGCCGGCACCACCACCACCGGGTCCGCGACGGCGACCGGCGACTTCGTCGACGTCAGGTAGGCAGCTTCCCGACCGAGAGACCGTGGTGGGCGGTCGGTTCGCAGTGGCTCACCGATCACCGCCGAGGGCCTCTGGGCCACGCTCAGTCCTGCTCCGCGCGGGCGTCCCCGAAACGGCTCCCGGCGCGGCGGCGGGCCATCAGCGTGGCCAGGGCGGTACGAGAGGAGACCCCGGTCTTGCGGAAGATGCGGGAGACATGGGTCTCCACGGTACGCCGGCTGACGTAGAGCCGGTCCGCGACGGCCTGGCTGGTGAGCCCCTGCGCCACCAGTTCGGCTATCTCCAGCTCCCGGGCGGTCAGGGTGGCCAGCCGTTCGGTGAGTTCGGTGCGGTCCGGGGAACTGTACGGAGCCTCGGAGCCGCCACCGGGCGGACGGGTGGCGTCGGCGAGGCCGACCAGCATTCCGCTGCCGCCCGCCTCGGCGCGCCGGCGCCCCCTGAGCCAGGCGTGCGTGGCGCCCCG
>NZ_LRTR01000781.1 GCF_001550375.1 Streptomyces europaeiscabiei
AGCGGCGCCGCCGCCCCCGGCGCCGAGGAGCTCCGCCGCGACCTGGAGGCGCAGGGGGCCGAGGTCACCATCGCCGCGTGCGACGCCGCCGACCTGGACGCGCTGCGGGAGGTGATCCGGGCGATCCCCCAGGACCGCCCGCTCGGTGCCGTCGTACATACAGCGGGGGCGCTCGCGGACGCGCTGCTGACGGACCTGACCCCGCGCCACCTCGACGAGGTCCTCCGGGCCAAGACCGACGCCGTCCTCAACCTGCACGAACTCACCCGCGACCTGGAACTGGACGCGTTCGTCGTCTACTCCAGCCTCGCCGGTACGATCGGCAACCCCGGCCAGGCCAACTACGCCGCGGCCAACGCCTTCCTGGACGCGTTCGCACACCACCGACGCCACCAGGGCCTGCCCGGCATCTCCATCGCATGGGGCCTGTGGGAGGAGACCAGCGGGCTGACCGCCGAGCTGAGCCGGGAGCAGCGCGCCCGGCTCGCCCGGCTCGGACTGGCGCCGACCACCACCCGCCAGGCGCTGGCCGGCTTCGACGCCGCCCTGGACCTGGACCTTCCCTACCTCGCCGTCACCGCGCAGGCCACCGCGGGCGAGCACCGACTGCCCGAGGTGTTCTCCGACGCCTTCGCCCACCGGCGACGGCCCACCGCCACGGCCGCCGCCGACGCCGCGCCCTCGCGTGAACTCGCTACGGAAGCGCTGCGCGACCGCCCGGCCACCGACCGGATCGCCACGCTCACCCGACTCGTCCGCACCCACGCCGCCGCTGTCCTCGGCCATGCCTCCTTCGAGAACGTCAGCGCCGAGCAGACCCTGCGCAACGCCGGGTTCGACTCCCTCGCGACGGTCGAACTGCGCACCCGGCTGGGGAACGCCACCGGTCTGCGCGTGGCCGCCACCGCGCCCATGGACCACCCCACTCCCGCCGCGCTGGCACGGTACCTGGACACACTCGTCACCGGCGCCGCACCGGTGGTCCGGGACGACGCCTTCCTGGACGAGGTGGCGGCGAGCGTCCGCGCCAGCGACCGCAGGCAGACGCTACGCGTGCTGCACGGGGCCGCCGACCGGCGTCGCCTCGCCCTCGGAGCCGCCGAGCTGGACTCCGTACGATGGGAACGGCTGAACGCCGGAGCGGGCACGGAAGCCGAAGCAGAAGCGGGAACAGGAGCCGGAGCGGAAGCGGAAGCGCCCACGATGCTCCTGCTGCCCCCGATACCCACGGCGCCGGGTACCTCGCCCTACGAGCGGTTGGTGCGTCAACTCGACACCGGCCACACCTTGTTGACCGTCGGCTTGCCGGGCTATGCGGCGGACCCGTTGCCGGCCGACCTACCCACAGTCCTCGAAGCCCTGGTGCGCGCACTGCCCAAACCCGACCCGCGGCGGCCCTACCTGCTGCTGGGACACTGCACCGGAGGCACACTCGCCGCGGTCCTCGCCGAGGCCCTGGAGAAGCACGGGCACCCGGTCTCCGGCCTGATCCTGCTGGACAGCCCACGCCATATGGCATCGGTGCCCGAGTCCTTCTTCACGGACTTCGAGCAGGCTGTCACCGATCCGGCGGTGCGCGGCTCGATCACCACGGAGCACCTCACCGCCCTGGCCGCGTACCACCGGATGCTGGACCAGGCGCCACCCGGCGATCCAGCCGTCCCGACGCTCTGCCTGCACCCGGAGGACAGTCCCTTCGCCTCGGAGTGGCCCGCGGAAGTGACCTTCCGGAGTCTTCCCGGTGGGCATGGCTCGCCGGTCGACGAACACGCCGCCGACGCGGCAGCTGCCATCAGCGCCTGGCTGGAGCACACCGGCCGCGACGCCGACGCGTAGCTCCCCGCACGCGGCAGAACCGCACCAGCTCCTCGCACAGCGGTGCCGAGCCCCCTACCACCGGAGGGCTCGGCACCGGACACCACACACACCCATTGAGGCCGAAACCGAACGTGATGATCGAGACGAAAGGGCTGCGCAAGTCGTTCCGCAGCCGGAAGAACACCGTGGAGGCGGTCCGCAACGTGGATCTCACGGTCCGGGAGGGCGAGATCTTCGGCTTCCTCGGGCCCAACGGCGCGGGTAAGACCACCACGCTGCGCATGCTCACCACCCTGGTGGAGCCCGACGGCGGCGAGGCCCGTATCGCCGGAGCCGACCTGCGGCGCGCCCCCGGCGAGGTGCGCGCACGTATCGGCTATGTCGCGCAGGGCGGATCCACCTGGAACGACGTGTCGGCACGCGAGGAACTCGTCTACCAGGCCCGGCTGTACGGGGTCGGCAGGACCGAGGCCCGCGAGCGGGCAGAGCGGGCGATCCGGGCTTTCGACCTCGAAGGCTTCGCCGATCGCCTCTGCAAGACCTACTCGGGCGGCCAGCGCAGGCGACTGGACGTCGCGCTCAGCGTGATCCACGAACCGCGCCTCGTCTTCTTCGACGAGCCCACCACCGGCCTGGACCCGCAGAGCCGCACCCGCATGTGGGACGAGGTGGGCCGGCTGCGTGACGAGGGCATGACCGTCTTCCTCACCACGCACTACCTGGACGAGGCCGACACGCTCTGCGACCGGATCGCCATCATGGACCACGGCGAGATCGTCGCCGAGGGGACCCCGTCCGAACTCAAGCGGGAGATCACGGGGGACATCGTGACCGTCGGATTCACCGAAGCGGCCCCCGCGGCGGCAGAGCTGCTGGAACGCGAGCCGTACGTACGGAAGGTGGAGACGCACGCCGAGACGCTCCGGCTGTACGTCGATGCCGGCGCGACCGCACTCCCGCGGATCCTCCGCGTGCTCGACGCCTCGGGCATCTCGCCCGACAGGATCGAGCTGCACCGCCCCAGCCTCGACGACGTCTTCCTCACCAAGACCGGCCGGACGCTGCGCGACGTCCCGACCGCCTGACCCTGGAGTGGACTGGTGAAACTGATCAGCGACACCTGGCTGGTGTTCTCCCGCCAGATGTTGCTCGTGCTGCGCAACCCGGTCTGGCTCATCGTCGGACTGCTACAACCCCTTTGCTTCCTCTTCCTGTTCGGCCCGCTGCTGGGGCCCGTGCTCCGGGGCGGCGACTCCTACCAGACGTTCGTGCCCGGTCTGCTGGTCAACATGGCGATGCTGGGCACGCTGTTCGCGGGCTTCGGTCTGATAGCCGACCTGCGCGCGGGCGTGCTCGAACGGATGCGGGTGACCCCCGTGAGCCCGTTGTCCCTGCTTCTGGGCCGCTCCGCCCGGGAGGTGCTCACGCTGCTCGTACAGTCGGCGATGATCACGCTGCTGGCCCTGCCGCTCGGACTGCGGATCCGCCTGGCGGATTTCCTGCTCACCTACGCGCTCCTGGCCCTGATAGCGGTGATGCTCTCGGCGGCGTCCTACGCGCTGGCCCTCAAACTGCGCAGTGAAGACGCTCTCACCCCGCTGTTGAACACCCTGGTGATGCCGTTGCTTCTCCTGTCGGGAATCCTGCTGCCGATGGCCCTGGCACCGGATTGGCTGCACGCCGTCGCCCGGCTGAATCCGTTCCTGTGGGCGGTCGATGCCTCCCGCGCGCTGTTCAACGGCCACCCGGGCGACGCGAGCGTCTGGCAGGCGCTGGTCATCCTCACCGTCCTGACCTCCGGCGCCGTGGCCTGGGCGGCCCGCTCGTTCGCCCGCAGCCTGGGCTGACCGCTCCGGTCACACCAGTCGGCCGGTCACCTCCGTGAGGCCGTCCATCAGGGCGGCGGCCCAGCAGCACTGGTCATGGCAGCCTGTGTAGACGTTCAGCGAGGCGGGGAACCCCCAGCCGGTCATCAGGGTGTGCAGCGCGCGCAGATGGTCGACCATCGTGCCCGCGTTGGAGCCGACATCCATACGGATGGTGACGCCGCCGACCGGGGCCCCGGCGGCCTGTTCGTACAGCCAGGTGTCGCTCCGGCGGCGACCGCCCGGGGCCGGGTGGTCATCCCGGGGCGCCACCAGGTGGAGGCCCAGTGGGCGAACACCGTACCGAAGGCGTCCGGGCGGCGGCGAGTGTGGTGAGGCCGCCCGGGCTCTGCCCGCACAGGATGGTGCGCCGGGGCTCCGGGCGGGCGGGGAGGTGTGCGGTCGCGGCAGGGACGAGTTCGTCGGCGAGGGTGTCGATGAACGCCGGGTTGGCGCCGAGCTCTGCCGACGCTGTCCCGGGACCTGCTCACCATTCAGATAGGTGCGGACGGTCTCGCGGTCACGGCCCAGATGCCGCGCGATCGCCGAGATCGTCCAATCCTGACGACGTAGTGAGTGAGCGTGCACGTCTTCCTCCAGCGTGAGCATCCGGGCATCCGGGCATCCGAACAGGACGAACTCGTAGCTCACGCAGGCTCTCCACGGCACACTCAGACCAGTGCGACACGCCGATCAAGATCACACGGAGAGTTCTGCCAAGGTCACACGAAGGGTGGGGAGATCCGCAGAGCAGGTGTGGCCCACCCCCAGAGCACCATGTGGTCGCTTTCAAGGTCAGGCAAGATTTTCGCGGAGCGTGACGGCGCGTCAGTTATCTGGCATCGTCACCCAAGTGTGACGAGCTTCTGGATATAGCGCTTCCGCACCTGAAAACGGTGCTGGTGGAGCGGGTGTTTGTCGAGGGTGGCACGGCGCATGTCACCGCGCGTACTCGGGACGACTTCGTGGTGGACCGCCCCGGCTGCGGCTCGGCCGTCACCGTGGCGTCCGGTCTCTGGAAGAAGCTGTTCGACTGCAACATCGACGGGTTCGTGCACCGCCTCAAGGAGCGCAAGTGGACCTGGAAGGACTCGGTCCGCTACACCTCCGCCTGCCAGACCGCCGGCGGTACCTCCGGCTCGCCGGTGGTCGACCGGTCCACCGGTGAGGTCGTCGCCGTCCACAACACCGGCAACGAGAACGGCGCGTCCTGCACGTTGGACAACCCCTGCGAGGTGGACCAGAGGGGCGACGTCACCGTCCGCGAAGGCATTAACTACGGCCAGCAGACCTACCAGATCCCGGCCTGCTTCACGAGCGGCAACCAGCTCGACCTGAGCGCCGCCGGGTGCACTCTGCCGAAGCCGTAGCGCTCCGCCGGGTCGGCCCGTTCCGGTCCGCGGGTGCGTGGGGGCCGCCGCTCGCGCGCCCGCGGCGGAGTACGAGTCGATACCGCCCCGGGGCGCTGCGGCGGGGCG
>NZ_LRTR01000782.1 GCF_001550375.1 Streptomyces europaeiscabiei
ACGGGATGCTGTCGGCGCGCTGCAAGGAACGGATCACCCGTGCGGGCATGGCCGCGCTGACCGAACGGGCCGTCGGGGACTGTCGGCGACGGCGACGCGGGGACTGTCGGCGACGGCGACGCGGGGACTGTCGGCGGAGTGGCCGGAGCAGCCGAGGGGGCTGTCGGGGCCGCTGGTGGAACAGCCGGGTTTGCCGACGGCGCGGCCTGGGTTCCCGTGGTGGCCTGCTGTGAAGCTGCGGCCGGGGGTGGTGGCGGGGTCAGCTGTGCCGCTGCGGTCGGGGTCAGCAGGGGGCGGGCCTGGTCCTCGATGCGGGTGAGCCGGCCCGGCCACTCGGGGCCCAGCGCCCGGGCCGTCTCGCGCAGGCGCAGCTGGGTGGTGACGAAGGAGTCGCTCTCGGCCGCCGTCCAGGGGCGTACGCGCTCCGCGGCGAGGGCCTGGCGCAGCTCCGGCGGGCCGGTCCAGTTGCCGGTGCCGTCGAGGGAGTTGCTGTAGCGGGGCTTGCTCTCACCGCGGCGGTAGACGCTCGCGAGGTCGGCGAGGGTGCCCCGGTCGACACGGTCGGCGAGTTCGAGGATGCCGGCGTAGGACTCGTCGGCGTTGGACTGCACGGTCAGCCGCCCCTGGCCGCGGTCCGCGAGCTGCTCGTAGTACCGGTTGACGATGCCCTGGTTGCTCATCGCCTGCGGTACCCCCATGAACAGGGCCTCGACGCGCGCGCCGGAGTCCCGGTAGGCCCGCATCTTCTCCTCCACGGCCCGCGCGTTCTGCGAGGTCTCCTGGATGATCGCGTGCAGCCCGTGGTCACGGACGTACGCCTCGGCCAAGGCCATCCAGGCCCGACCGTCGGCGCGGGTGTAGGCGGCCATCAGGGTGTCGTCCTGGGCCATCAGCCGGGCGTACGCGGGGTGGTAGGGCTTGTAGAGGTCGCTGTCGACGTCCGCGAAGCCACCGTGCCGGTCGAGTACGCCGGCCACCATCTCGGTGACCCTGCTCTTGCCCGCGCCGGGCTGGCCGACCAGGAACACCACGGTCGGCGTCTCCTGCCCGGTGCGCCCCGCCAGCAGGTCGGGGACGATCCGCTCACGGAAGATCCGCCGGTTCTCGGCGTCGGACAGCCGGTGCCGCTCCACCTCGGCGGGATCGATCACTCGCGCGGGCGGATCGGGCACGCGCTCGGCCGGGGCGGCCATGTGCGGGTGCTCGGCCGGATCTGTCACGCGCTGGTACTCGGCCGGATCGGTCATGCGCCTGCGGTCGGCCGGGTCGGTCACGTGAGGCTCGCCAGGACCTCGCGGGCGAGCCGGGCGTAGCGTGAGCGGGCCTCGGCGATCTGGTCACGGTCGGCCGAGCGCAGCCGTTCACGCTCCTTCGCCAGCCGCCCCTGCGCGGCGCGCGCGGCCTCGATGACCGCGGGGTCGGGGGCGTCCTTGGCCTCCTCCGCCGCGATCCGCGCGCTGTAGGCGCCGACCGCCCCGTTGACGGCCTCGATCGCCGCCTCGTACGCCGCGGTCTCCTCGTTCGACCAGTCGTGCGGCTCCAGATCGTGGGTCACCGAGATGCCGTTGCCGCGTGCGGTGTCCCGTGGAGCGCCCTGCGGTGTGTCCCGTGCCGTCATGTGTCCCTCCGGTGTCCCGGTGTCCAGTGGTCATTGTGGGGGACGGCGGACCGGGGGAGCCGGGTTCCCGGGAACCCGCAGAACGCAGTCGCCAGGGCACCCGCCGCGGTTCACCGTCGGTTCAGCCCCCGGTCGCCCACTTCCGCAGCAGGGCCTCCCGCTGCTCACGCCGTGGGGTGCCCTCCGTGGCGTGGGCGCGGCCCCAGCTCGCGAGGGTGTCGACGTCCGCCGTACCGGCCACGATGCGATCCAGCAGGGCGACGGAGAGGTCGTACTCGGACTGGACGTAGCCGCCGAGGGCCGCGGCCGACAGTGTGTTCAGTTCGACGGTTCTGTCGACGGTCTCGAGGTGCACCTCGAACGCGGCCGCGGCGTCACCGCCGCCCGCGACGGCGCTGGCGACGAGGTCGACGGCCGTGGTGGCGAGCAGCCGGGCGCCGGACCGGATCCGCACGTACCGCACGGCCATCGACCGGATCTCCGACCAGCCCCACACCGCGCTCTGGCCGGTCCCGAGCCCCTCCACCCAGTCCCGCGTCAGCCGCACCCCGTCCCCGTACCCCTCCGGCTGCGCCCCGACGTACACCCCACCGTCCTCGGCGATCCAGAACAGTCCGACCATGGCCATGCGTGCCTCCCCGACAGCTGCGTACGCGTTTCCCCTGATGAGACGTCATCCCGCACCGGACGGTTCAGCGCCCCAGGGCCGTTCGCAGGGTCATTCCGTGCCGGACGCGCAGACGCCGTATCTCCCACAGGGACAGGGCCGTCACCGTCAGCGGGCCGGCGAGGAGGAAGGAGTAGATCACTGCGGGTGGGGCCGCCACATCGGGAGTGTCGGAGAAGCTGAGGGCGAAGAGGGACCAGACCAGCAGGGGAGAGAGGAGGGCGGGAAGCAGTTCGTGGACGTCGGCGGTGCGGAAGCAGGAGTTCAGACCCATGAACGTGACCAGCAGCGTGGTGACGACGGCGACGAGCAGGACGACGACGCAGGCGATGGCTCCCACGACCAGTAGCGCCAGCATGACCAGGCCGGTGATCGCGATACCGGCCGTCTCGCCGAAGAGCCCGAATGTGAGATCGAACTTACCGATGTCCTCGTCGGAGACGATCTCGCCGCGCAACGCCAGAACCATGAGCCAGCACACGCCGACCCCGAGGACGATGACGCCGATCGCGCGCAGCGGGCCGCCGAGACGGCGTACGTACACGCCGCCCAGCGGGGAGCGCGCCGCGAGGATGAAGAGGGTGATCCCGACGGCCCCGGCGCCCAGCAGGATGGCGCACCCCAGCGCCAGGTTCCCCAGCTTGTCCAGGACGAACTCCTCACGCCCCTTCCGCAGTGGGTAGGCCATCACCAGCCAGACGGTGGCCAGCAGCCCCAACACCGTACGAGCCTGCTGGAGGCGGGTGATGACCGGATCCCTGATGAGATCGGGCCGGGACGGGACGGCCAGTGCCACCGCGCCGCCCGTCAGGATGCCCACGACCTCGCCCATCCGGTGATCTCCTTCGCGCTTCGCGCTTCTCGTTCCTCTGCTTCCTGCTCCCGGCCCTGGCGCCGACTCCCCCGGTCAGCGCGCCCCGGGGTCGTACTTCTTCAGGGACGCCTGGACCTCCTGGACGTACGGGCCCTCCCACCACGGGATGGTCTCGACCAGGACCGGCTTGGTGCCCGAGGCGAGGACGAGGGCGCGGCCCGGGGGCATGGCGCCGAGGTCGGAGACGCCGAGGACGCGTTGGCGGCTGACGGACTCGCTGACCGTGCGGTTGCCGCTCCAGCCGCCGAACTCCGACTCACGGCTCGCCTGGTACTCGCGCTGGTCGTACTCGCCCGCCAGCTCGCTGAGGTCGCCCAGGAAGCGGGTGTCGGAGACGCCGCCGCCGTAGACCCGGATGTTCGCGGCCGACCACAGCTTCTCCATGCCGCGCTCGCCCCACACCTCGATGCCCTGCGCCCAGGACTGGAGGATGGTCATGAGGATGATGCCGCGCGAGCCGTAGTGGGAGTACAGGTCGGGCAGGGAGCGCCAGCGGCAGACGTTGGCGGCCTCGTCGAGGACGCCGACGAGGGGCAGCGCGAGGCGGCCGCCGCGCTGGGTGGTGGCGTACTCCTCGGCCGCCTCGACGACGGCGACGGTGAGCGCGGTGACGAGCGGCCCGGCGGAGTCCCGGCCCTCGCGGGACAGGGAGTACAGGGTGCCGGCGGTGCGGACGAACGCGTGCGGGTCGAACTCGGGCGCGTTCGGGTCGGCGGGCGGGGTGACCCAGCGGTTGACCTCCGGGTTGACCAGGCAGGACGCCATCTGCTGGGCGACACCGTAGATACCGCTGCGCTGCTTGTCGGGGGCGCTGATCACACCGCTGAGGCCGTCGGCGGCCATGACGTGCCCGGCGCCGCGCAGGATCCGCTCCGGGGTGTCGTCCTTGGGGTTGGACAGCCAGGTGTAGAGCTGGGTGATCGGCAGCTTGGCGCAGGCGGCGGCGAGCAGCAGGTTGGCGAGCAGGTCCTGGCCGGCCGGGTCGAAGAAGGCGTCGGTGGAGGCGTTCGCGTCCCGCGACCCGCTGGCGAAGTGGTCGGCCATCTTGCGGGCCTTGGCCACGTCGGTGACGTACGACAGCGGGTTCCACCACCAGCTGGGCGTCTCGGCGGCGACCTGCTGCGGGTCGAAGACCCACACGGGGCCGCGCGCGGAGCGGGGGCCGCGGGTGGAGTCCACGATGTCCCGCTTGTTGGAGGTGACGAGGACGGCGCCGGGCCCGTCGAGGATCGCGGGGACCGCCCGCCGGGTCGTCTTGCCGGTCCGCGGGCCCCAGATGTCGACGTGCATGTCCTCGTACGAACCGAACAGCGGCTGCCTGCCCTTGACGGACCGTCCGATGAAGACACCCGGGGTGCGGGCCTTCACGCCCAGCCGCTCGGCCGTGGCCGCCGCGCCCTTCATCGTCAGCTTGCCCAGCTCCTCACCCTTCGCGAGGTGCCGTGCCGCCCCGTCCACGTCGGGCTTCTTCCTGAACCGCTGGACCACCCGGTACGCGGCGGTCCCCAGGATGCCGAGCAGCACGGCCTCACCGGCGGCCACGGCGCTGGCCGGGGATCCCGGCCAGCTGTAGTCGCCCTTGACCATGGCGACGAGGAACGTCAGCGGGTTCGACGCCGGGGCCGGCGCGTCCGCGAAGGGGGCACCGATCCGCGCCGCGAGCCACGCCCCGACGACACCCAGGAGCACGATCGCGACCACGATGACGATCTCGATCGTCCAGTCGTCCTCGGCGCGGGGCTTCTTCTGCTGTTCTGCGGTCACCCGCGGGTCCGTCCTTTCTGGGGGTGGGGTGGGGGGTGGCGTTGTGGCTGTCCTGTGGGGAGCGGGCGGTCAGGCCTTCTCGGCCTCGAAGGCGAAGAGGCCCTCGGAGGTGTCGAGGAGCGTGTAGCCGTTGCTCGTGAACTCCGCGGGCACCTCGGCCCCCTCGGGGACCATGCCGAGCAGTTCCTTGGTCCCCGCGGCCAGGGCCGCGGTCTCGCCGTCGTCGAGCGTCGCGTACAGGACACCACCGGGGGTGATCATCAGCGGTTCGATGTCCTTGTCGTCCGACTCCTGCCGCCACAGCTCGGCGCCGGTCTGCGTGTTCCAGGCCAGCGCGCCCTCACCGAAGTTGGCGACGGCCGTCTTGCCGTCGGGGGACACGACGATCTTGGCCATGTCGGTCGCGGCCAGGCTGACCGTGACGGCCGGCCCGACGGCCAGGGTGCGTCCGGTCGGCAGGTCGACCGTGGTGATCAGCTCGTCGCCCTTGGTCCGCGGAGACCAGATGAGCGTCGCCTGGTCACCCCGAAGGGGGAAGAGATACCTGTCCCCGTCCTCGTACTCCCCGTCCATGTCGCGCAGTTCGTCGGGCTGGTCGACCTCGTCCCCCGTGCTCCAGACGCGCTTGCCCGTGGTCCGGTCGATCAGCCGCAGGGGGGTGTAGATCCCGTGGTCGTTGTCGACGTAGCCCTGGCCGCTCCCGTAGATGTCCTTCTCGGCCAGGTACTTGTCGAGCACGAAGTCCCTGCCGCCGCCGATCGGGGCGAAGGTGACCCTGTCGTCGGTCTTCACATGTCCCCGGATGACCGGGAGATCGACGTTGTCCTCACCGGTGAGCGTCGAACTGCCCAGCTCGGCGCCGCTGGGGTCGTACATGGTGTAGACGGTCTTGACGGCGGCCGCCTTCAGGCCGCTCGCCTCCGTGTTCTCACACGTGCGGACGAGAAAGGCCGGGGAGCCGTCCTTCCACTGTCCGACCTGGACATGCGTGCTGAGGGACGGACCGTCACCGTCGGCCGGGTCGTAGTCGCACTTCACGGTGAAGGTCTTGCGCTCCTTGCCGGTCGCCGCGTCGTGGAGGTGGGCGACGAAGTGCGCCGTCCGCGTCTCCGCCCCGGACTCGTCCTCCGGCGCGGTCAGGTCCTGGACCAGGAGGAAGGCGTCCCCCACCTGGCAGATCCTGTCAGGGTCCGTTCCATAGAGATGGTCGGCACGGTCGAAGGCGGTGTCGCCACCGCACTCGTAGGCCTTGCCGTCCTTCCGGGCCAGGCTCCAGGCAGGCTTCGCCGCCAGCCCCGGGATCGGCTCACCCTTGTAGACGGGCTGCCCGGCCTCGGAGGCCGACGCGGACGCCTTGGGGCGACCGGTGGCCTTCGTGCCGCTCTCGCCGTCGCCGTCCCCGCCACCGCAGCCGGCCACGAGTCCCAGGGACAGGACGGTTCCGACGACGAGACCAGTGCGTATCTTCATCAACTTCCTTGTTCCGTACGGTGATGGGGAGGTCCTGGGTGGACGGGTCCGGAGGAGATTCCTGAGGCGGTCCCGGGGGCGGCGCAGTCCATGGGCCTTCCCCCCGGGCCCTACGCCTCGGCTTTGCCGTCACCCTCGACCGCGTTCGTGCCCGCGGGGATCGGTACGCGGTAGACGCCCGTGATCTTGTCCTGGACGTCCCAGGTGCTGAAGGAGACGTTCTTGCCCGGACGCGGGGCGTGGATGATCTTCTTGCTCTTGGGGTCCCAGACGATGCCCACGTGCCCGGACAGTCCGTCGCCCTCGGGCCGGAAGAAGATCAGGTCACCGGGCTGGGCCTCGGAGAGCTGCACCTCGTACTTCTCCAGGCGGGGCTCCTGCACATGGGTGTTCCCGCCGATGTCGATCTTCCCGTCGCTGGCCATGTAGTACGCCCACTGCGTGAAGCTGGAGCAGTCGAAGCTACGGGGGTTCTGGCCCTGGAGCCGCGGCGCGCCGTACACGTACGGGACGCCGACGCCGCGCTGCGCCCAGCCGAGCACCGCGCGGATCACCGGGTCGTCGGAGTCGGGCAGGACACCGGAGGCGCCGGCGCCGTCGGGGGCGACGGCGGTGCCGCTGCCGCCCTTCGCGCAGTCGGCGTACTCGGCGTCACGGGACTTGTCGTCGGAGTCGGAGCCGGGAACCGTGCCGTAGTCGGGGTTGGCGGTGACCCGGCCCGCCATCCACTCCGCGGGGTCGACCATGCCGGGGCCCTGGTCCTGGCCGCCGACGAACGGGTTGTCGACGCCGGGGACGAGGACTTCCCAGTGGAGATGGGCGCCGGTGACGTTGCCGGTCGCGCCGACCGTTCCTATCTGCTGGCCGCGCTTGACGGAGTCGCCGACGGACACGTTGAACGAGGTCTGGTGGGCGTAGAGCGTGATGACGCCGCCCGAGTGCTGCAGCTTCGTCATGTTCCCGTACGACCCACCGGGACCGGCGGCCACGACCTTGCCGTCCGCCGGGGCGTAGATCGGTGTACCGCTGGAGGCCACCAGATCGAGGCCGGTGTGGTAGCCGAGGCTCCACATACCGCCGCTCTTGTGGTACGGCGTGCCCACCTGGTAGGTGCCCCGCTTCATGGGCCACTGCCAGTCCTTGCCGGTGGTGGTGGGCGGCTTGGCGCCGGGGAAGGAGACCGGCGTCATGTCCGTGCCGCTCGGGACCGTGAACGCGACCGGAGCCATGGCGGAGACGACTTCCTCGCTCTCGCCCTCCAGCGGCGGGGTCGACCACGAACGGGCCGAGGCCGCGGCGATGCTGAGAGCCTTGCCGGGCTGGGCGTCGTTGTCGACCGGCTCCGGGATGTCCGACTGCTTGCCCAGGGTGGGAAAGCCGGGGTTCTTCTCGATGGTCTCCTTGAGATGGACGTACCAGCGCTTGATGAGGTCCTTGTCACCGGTGAGCGCGCCCCGGTAGCGGGCCGCCTGGGTGAGGACCACGCGCGGGTAGATGGTGTTGGAGGCGGTCGAACCGGAGTAGATCTGCAGCGCCTTGAAGGGCTGGGTCTCCGCCTTCTTCGAGTGCAGGAAGTTGGCCGCGGCGTAGGCCGCGTCGTCGATGTTGTACAGGTCCTCTTTGCCGTCGTCGTTGCCGTCGTCCCCGTAGTCCGTCCAGGCCGGCTTCCCGAACTGCAGGAGGCCCATGTAGCCGAGGGAGTTGGCACCGCCGGGCGCGGCCGAGGGGTCCTGCCCGTACTTGGTCTCCTGGTACATCTGACCGGCGATCATCGTCCAGTCGAGGCCGTCGTAACGGGCGGCGGCACGCATCGAGGCGAGGATCATCTTCGGCGGTATCTCGTTGCGCGCGGTCTCGCTCGGCATGTACATCTTGCCGGCCGGCATGACCGGGTTGGTGGCCGCGGCGTCGCCGGTGTTCCCGGCTTCGGCGTTGTCGGCGTAGTCGCCGCAGGCGGCGGTGGTGGCGCCGCCGCCAACTCCCCCGACCAGACTCACCATCATGACGACGACCAAGAAGATCAAGGTCCCCGCGAGGAGCCCTCCGCCACCACCGACGATCAGCCAGATCTTGCGGCCGTTGTTCTTCTTGCCCCCGCCGCCCTTTCCTCCACCGCCAGGGCCGGCGGCCAGCCTGCCTGCCGCTTTGGCGGTCTTGGCGACCTTGGCGGCCTTCGCTGCGGCTGCCAGTACGGCGGGTGCCACCATAAGACGCTCACTCTCCCGCGTCTTCGGAGACGCCGACGTCACCGAGGCCGAAGATGTCGAACCCGGAGACCACCCACTTACCGCCGTCCTCCCTGACGGTGACCAGCCACTCGTTCGACTCCGTCGTGGTCTGCGAGCCCTCGGTGCGTGTGGCTGTCGCCTTGACCAGGCTGGAGATCGTACGGCCGCTGCCGCGCACCAGGTCGTCGGAGATCACCGCGTCGCGCACGACGACGGCCTTCCCTTTGGAGGAGCACTCTTCCGCCTGACAACTTGCCCACGCCTTGCCGGACGGAAGAACGGTCACCTGCTTCATCTGCGTTTCGCGGGTGGTGAGCGCGAGCAGCGGAGGGACCCAGTCGACCGTGTTGCTGGTGTGGTCGTAGGTGTTGATACCGGCCATGTACTTCGCCATGACCGTGTGTGCCTCGGCCACTTCGGTGAGCGCGACGATGGGGGACGCGGCGGCGGCGCCCGGCTCGTCCGTACCGGAGTCCGCGTCCGTCCCGCCGGTTCCTGTTTTCCCACCGGAGGTGACGGCCGGGGCTGGGTTCCCGCTGCTCTCGTCCAGGTCGTCGCCGCCCCCGCCGAAAACGGTGAAAACCGTCAGCGCGACAGCCAGCAGAGCGCCGAGCACCGCCAGGGCCAGCAATGCCGTGCGCTTGTTCTCGGCAGGCAACTCCACGGTTCCCGCGTCTCCCTTGTGCTGAGCCAGTACGGCGGTCGGGCGCTGACCGGGACACGGTAGGGGGAGGTGGGGGCAGGGGAGACTCGACTTTCCCGGCGAGGAAAGAGCCGGGAAACGGGAGCGGGCGTGAGGGTGGGGCCGAAGGCCGTCACTCCTGCCGCGGATCCACCGGCAGCGGGTCGAAGGGATAGGCGGTGTGCCCGTCCTTGGGCGAACAGGCCGCGAACGGGCCGGAGTCGGGGTCCATCAGCACCCGTAGATGCGGGTCGGCGTGGTGCAGCCACCACGTCGACATGCCGAGGGCCGGGTCCTGGCGCAGATGTTCCCAGGCCAGCCACAGGGCGGAGAGCCGCGCGCCGGCCTCCGGGTGCTCCCACCACTTGGGGCACCAGGTCGCCGACGAGCCGTTGACACGGCGGCGCACCATCTGGGCGAGATAGTCGGAGACGAAGACGTAGACGTCCGCGAAGTAGAACTCCGGCTCATTGGCGTCGCCTTCGGTACCGGTCATCGTTCCACTCCTGCGGGTTGCTGCTCTGGGGGCCGGGGGTGACGGACGGGTCGGTGCCACGGGCGGGACCGAGGGCCGCGTGGCCCGAGCGAGGTGGGCCCGGAGGGACGGCGGCCGGGCGATCAGGACAGGACGATACCGAGCAGCAACAGCACCACGACGATCGCGCCCATCACGATCCGCGCCGTCGGATCCTCGCGCTCCCACAGGTCATGGACGAGGGCCCAGCCGGTCAGCCGCGCGGCGCGGCCGCCATGGAGACCGCGCTCCTGCTCGTCCTCCTCGGTGTCCTCGACGTTCACCGGGACCATTCCGGGCGCGGCCTCTGAGTCGGCGTCGAAACCGACCGGCAGGCCCTGCTGTTCCTGAGCCACCAGAACCATGTGTTCGAGGAGTTCGGGAATCGTGTGGGGGGTGAGGGGATAGGCGAAGGTGCCGTACGGCGTCTCGACGCACAGCCGTGCCTGCCAGGGGTTGCCGGGCTCATAACCGTCGACCCAGGCACGGTCGGCTTGGAAGACCTGGGGCACGGGTACGGCGGCGGAAGCGGGAAAGGGTACGGCGCCGGAATCGGGAACAGGTGCCTGCTGGGCCGGCGGGTCCTGCTGGGGAGCGCCCCAGGTGCTGGGGTCCGGCTGCGGCGGCTGCGGGTGCCCGTTGTGATCGGTCAACTGTCGTCCTTCGCCGGTCCGTCGGGTCCAGGGGTGCCGGGAACGTCATGCGTACGGCACACGCGCCCAGCGCATTGTGGGCCCAGTGCGGTCCGGGACGGCCAAGCGGGTTCCCGGCATGTCCCTGACCCTTTTCCCGAACACTTTCCCGGACTCCGCCCACGCGGGAATTCCCGTCTCCCGGTGAGGAAATCGACAGCGGTCCGGTGACAGGTCTTTGTCACACTGCCTGCGCACCTGGCTGGGCCAGGGCCCGTCGTGCGGTGCGGTCGTGCCCGCCGAGGCGGACGGGGAACCGACTCGCTGGAGTAACCGACTCGATGACAGACCACAACAGCCCTGCTGGCGCGGTCGGCGGAGGCCAGCCTTCCGGCCAGCCCGGGTCCTTCGGTCCTCCCCAGCAGCCGCAACAGCAGGCGTGGCAGGCGCAGGGCCACGGGCACCAGCCCCCTGTCCCGCACCAGGCCCAGCCCGCTGCCCCGCAGCCCTCCCACCCCCAGCCGCAGCAGCTCCCCTCCGACGCGGCCCGAGCGCAGGTCGCCGCCGCTTGGGTACGCAACACGCCCCAGGCCGGGCAGGCCGCCGTACCGGCGCTGCCGCCGCGCGAGACGCGTCCGGCGAGCGAGTCGAAGAAGGAGAAGCGCGAGCGGGAACGGGCGGCCCGCAAGGCCGCGTACGAGCAGAAGAAGACGGCCAAGGAGCAGCGCAAGAAGGGCGGCTCGGCCACGGCCGTCGCCGCGACCGCGGCGACGGCCGCCCACCCCGCCGCAT
>NZ_LRTR01000783.1 GCF_001550375.1 Streptomyces europaeiscabiei
GGACGCCGCGCGGGGTGTGGCGGCGCGGCGACGAGGTCTTCGTCGAGGTGGCGCTGCCGGACCGGGCGACGGCACAGGACCGGTTCGCCCCGCACCCGGCGCTGCTGGACGCGGCACTGGCCTGCGCCGTGCGGCAGACGGCGGAGGGCACGCGGGAGGACATGCCGGAGGATGCCGCGGACGTGGTGGCGGTGCGCTGGCGCGATGTGTCGCTGTACGCCGTGGGCGCGTCCGTGCTGCGAGTGGGTCTGCGACAGTCGGCGGACGGCACCTGGGACGTGACCGCGGCCGACGGTACCGGGGATCCGGTACTGACCGCTCGGTCGGTGACATGCGTGCCATGGGAGAAGCGTGCCGTGCGGGCCGCTTCGGCGGCCCGGCAGGACGGCCTGTTCGAGGAGTCCTGGGTCCTGTGCGACCCGCCGCGGCGGGCGGACCGCTCCGACCGGTGGGCGGTCGTCGGCCCCGATCCGCTCGGTGTCCGTGCGGGCCTGTTGTCGGCGGGGCGTCACTGCGAGGCCCCGCCCGACCTGCCGTCGCTGCTACGGGCGGTCGAGGAGGGCGCTCCCGTCCCGGACGTGCTGGTCGTCTCCGCCGGTCCCCCGAGACCGCGGGACACGGACCCGGCCGACGCGGTGCGCGCGGCGGTCTTCGAGGCCCTGCAATGGGTACGGCACCTCACCGATCCCCGGCTCGCGCGAAGCCTGCTGGTCGTCGTCACCCGGGGCGCGGTCGCCACCGGCGACGACAGTTCGCCGGACGTGGGCGCGGCAGCCGTCTGGGGTCTGGTCAAAGCCGCGCAGGACCGGGCGCCGGGCCGTTTCGTGCTGGTCGAGACGGACGCCGTGGAACCTTCCTGGCAGCGCGTGGAGTCCGCCGTGACCTGCGGCGAACCACGGCTGATGCTCCGTGGCGGGGAGGTCCGGGCCCCGCGCGCGGCCCGTGTCCCGGTGAGTTCCCCGGACATGTCTTCCCCCGGGCGGACCGCGCTGTTCGCCGGGAGCGACACACAGGGCCCGGCCGAGGCGTTCCTGGCCCGGACCGGGCACGGGGCCGGACCGGGGACACACGGACCGCTGCTGACGGGCCCGTTCGCCAAGAACGCCGCCGACCGGCTGCCGACGTCCGCGGGCACGGCGCAGCTGGTGCGCTGGGACCCGGTGGACCCCGCCGGTGCGGTGCGGGCCCTGTTCGACGACGCCCCCCGGACGGTGCTATTCACCGCGGCCGTGGCCACCGACGGAACGACGACCGGGACACGGGCCGAGGTGGACGCCGCGCTGCGTCCCGTGGTCGGCCCGGCGCTGGAGCTGGTCCGGTCGGCGGCCGGGCGGGGCGTCGCCTCCGTCGTGCTCGCGACACCCGCACCCGCGTCGGCGGGGCTGGTCGACTCGGC
>NZ_LRTR01000784.1 GCF_001550375.1 Streptomyces europaeiscabiei
CGCCACGGCCGCGGCCGCCGCTCTCGCCGGGCCGCTGGCCGGCACCGCCCGCGCCGCGGCCTTCGGCTACACCGACGACGGCACCAACTTCGTGATCGACACCGGCGCGAACCTCGTCTTCAAGGTCCGCAAGAGCAACGGCGACCTGTCCTCGCTCGTCTACCGGGGCACGGAGTACCAGGGCTACGGCGGCATGAACTCGCACATCGAGTCCGGCCTCGGCAGTTCCACGGTCACCATCAGGCAGTCCGGTTCGACGATCCTCGTCTCCGTCACCTACGGCACACTGAAGCACTACTACGCGGCCCGCAGCGGCGAGAACAACATCTACCTGTGGACCAACAAGGCCGACACCTCGGTCTCGGCGACCCGCTACATCGTGCGCGTGCGGGCGGGCCTCTTCCTCAACGACCAGCCCGACTCCTACACCTACGCACCCACCACCATCGAGGCCTCGGACGTCTTCGCGAAGTCCGACGGCCAGACCCGCTCGAAGCACTACTCGAAGCTCCGGGTCATGGACTACGACTACGTCGGCTGGACCACCGGCGGTGTCGGCCTGTACGTCGTCCGCAGCAACCACGAGAAGGCGTCCGGCGGTCCCTTCTACCGCTCCCTGCTGCGCCACCAGAGCGCGGACGGCGGCGGCCTCTACGAGATCCTGTACTACGGCCAGAACCAGACCGAGGAGCAGCGGTTCGGCCTCCAGGGTCCGTACGTCATCGCCTTCACCGACGGCGGGGCGCCCTCCTCGTCGCTGTTCCCGGGCACGCTGACCACGTCGTGGGCGGACTCGCTCGGCCTGTCCGGGTACGTGTCCGCGAGCGGCCGGGGCCGGGTGGCGGGCGTCGGCATCACCGGCCGGAACACGGCGTACGCGTACACGGTGGGGCTCGCCAACGCGGCGGCGCAGTACTGGGGTTCGGCGCGGGCCTCGGACGGCTACTTCTCCGTCGCGGGGGTGTTGCCGGGGACGTACACGCTCACGGTCTTCAAGGGTGAGCTGGCGGTGTACACGACCTCGGTGACGGTCACCGCGGGTGGTACGACGACGCTGAACTCGATCGCCGTCCCGTCCTCGAACGACCCGTCCAACGCGGGCACGATCTGGCGGATCAACGACTGGAACGGCACGCCGAGCGGTTTCAAGAACGCCGACCTGATGACGTACGCGCATCCCTCGGACGTCCGGGCCGCCGCCTGGACCGGCAATGTGGTCATCGGCAGCGGCACCGAGACCTCGGGCTTCCCCTGCTACCTCTGGAAGGACGTGAACAGTGGTCTCCTTGTGTACTTCCGGCTGACCGCCGCGCAGGCCGCCGCCGCCCACACCCTGCGCATCGGTGTGACGACGGCCTACGCCAACGGCCGGCCGCAGGTCGTCGTCAACGACACCTGGACCTCGGCCATCCCCTCCCCGCCCACCCAGCCGAACACCCGGTCGCTGACGAACGGGTCCTACCGGGGCAACAACCACACGTTCACCTACAGCGTCCCGGCGTCCGCCTGGCTGACGGACACGAGTCGGTACAACGTGCTGAGGATCAACGTGGTGAGCGGGTCGGGGGCGGCCTCCTACCTCAGTGCGGGGACGTCGATCGACGCGATCGACCTGCTGGGCTGACGTCCCCTCATGTCCCGCGCGTCCACTGCTGATTCGTCCCGCTTCCGCACGTGTACGTGATGACGGCGGCCGAGTCGGCGGTGGACGCGCCGTTGACGTCCAGGCACTCGCCGGTCGCACGGGAGACGACCTTGACGTAGCTGCCCGAGGTGGTGAGCGACCACTGCTGGGCGGTGGACGAGGAGTTGCACTTCTCCTGGGTGACCGTGGCGGCGTTCTCCTGGACGCACAGGGAGCTGTGACGGGCCATCAGCTGGTAGTAGCCGCTGCCGACGGACTTGAACCAGTACTTCTGGTTGTTGCCGCTGTTGCAGGGGTACTGCTTGATCTGGGCGCCCGCCCACAGCGACTGACTCGTGACATCGGCGCACTTGGCGGAGTGGCGGGCGATCAGCGTGTTGTAGGTGGCGCTGGTGCCGCTGACCGTGCCGGTGGCCGTGTCGACGGTGACCTCGGGCGACCAGGACATGGACATCGTGGTGGAGGTCGGGAAGGCCAGCGGCAGCCAGACATAGCGGGAGTCGTTGACCGTGCCGTTGAAGGAGTTGCCCCAGCGGTCGCCCATGTAGAGGTACGAGGTGGTCGAGGTGCCCTGCACGGGGAGGACGTACGCGGTCTGCGAGCCGAAGGTCGTGGAGTCGCCGACGTTGGCCATGGCCGTCCAGGGGCCCGTGATGCTGGTGGCGGTGGCGTACTGCTGCTGGTTGGGGTTCCAGCCGGTGGCGCCCGAGGTCAGCATGAAGTAGACGCCGCCCCGCTTGAACAGGGCCGGTGCCTCGCGGTGGCCGCCGTGCCAGGGGTCGGCGACGAGGGCGGCGACGCCGGTGTAGTCGGCGGTGAGCCGGTAGATCTGGAGGTCGTAGTTCTCGCGGGCCGCCGAGATCATGTAGCCGGTGCCGTCGGTGTCCACGAAGACGGTGATGTCACGGGACATGTGGGTGCCCAGCGGGCGGAAACTGCCCTGCCAGGTGTAGTTGCCGTCGACGGTGTCGGAGACGGCGACGGCCGCGCGGGCCTCGCTGTAGTCGGTGCCGTTCTCCTTGTGCATCCACATCACGAACTTGCCGGTGGAGGCGTTGTACATGACCTTGGGCCGCTCGATGTTGGCGGTCGCAAGCTCGGGGGCGGTGGCCTGGGTCAGGACGTTGTTGCGGAACTCCCAGTTCTTCAGGTCCGTGGAGCGGTAGGCCGACACGTACCTGAAGGTGTTGTCGGAGTTCCGGTTCTCGCCGAACCAGTAGTAGTACGAGCCGACCTTGATGACCCCGCCGCCGTGGGCGTGCAGGGCGTTGCCGCCGCTGTCGGTGAACTGGGTGCCGTTGGTGACGGTCTGCGCCGCCGCCTGGGCGGGGCCGGCGGTGACGAGGGCGCCGGCCAGCGCCAGACAGAGCGCGAGGAGCATCGCGTACGCACGTCTCATCTCAGCTCTCCTTACTCGGTGCTCGTGGTGGATGTGTCGGCTACGGGGACTCCGAAGTCGGGGGTGCCGTCGGGCTTCCAGCCGAGGCGCTGGACACGGGTGTGGCGGTTGGGGTCGTTGAGCGGGTCGCCGACGATGTCCTTGTACTGGCGGGCGTGGTAGACGAGGACGTCGGTGCATCCGTCCTCGGCGACCGTGAAGCTGTTGTGGCCCGGCCCGTACTGCTTGGTGGTGTCGTTGCTGGTGAAGACCGGTGTCGGGGACTTCGACCAGTTGGCCGGGTCCATGAGGTCGGCGTCCGCGTCGATGGTCAGCAGGCCCATGCAGTAGTTGAAGTCGGTCGCGCTCGCCGAGTACGTCATGAAGAGCCGGCCGCCGCGTTTGATGACCGACGGCCCCTCGTTGACCTTGAAGCCGATGACCTCCCAGTCCAACTCGGGTGTGGTGAGCCGCACCTGAGGTCCCGTCAGGGTCAGCGGGTCGGCCATCCTCGACAGCCAGACCGCGGTGTTGTTGTTCATCCCGGGCTCGTGCTGCGCCCACGCGAGGTAGCGCGAACCCCGGTGGGTGAAGGTGGTGGCGTCCAGGGAGAAGGTCTCCCAGGCCGTCTTCAGCTGCCCGCGCTCGACCCAGGTGCCCTTGAAGGGGTTGGGGTGGGAGTTCTCCAGGACCCAGATGCGGATCGCCCAGATGTCCTCGGCGGGCGCGGAGGCGAAGTAGATGTACCACTTGCCGTCGATGCGGTGGATCTCCGGCGCCCAGATGTGCGCGCCCATCGCGCCCGTCTCGTGCTTGCGCCAGATGACGGACTCGGCGGCCGTCGACAGTCCGCGCAGGGTGCGGGATCTGCGCAGGATGATCCGGTCGTACTCGGGCGCGGTCGCCGTGAAGTAGTAGAAGCCGTCGGTGTGCCGGTTGATGTGCGGGTCGGCGCGGTTGCGGACGAGGGGGTTGGCGTACGCGGCCCGGCCACCGGACGCGTGGGCGACGCCGGCGGGCAGGGCAGTGAGGGCGCCGGCGGCCAGGGCGCCCTTCAGGAGCAGCCTTCGGTTGGGCGGTTCGGCGGGTTCGTGCTCGCGGCTCATGCGGTCTGCCTCTCTGCAGCTTGCTGCACGTGGGGGGACATCGGAGGGAACGCAGGGGACACAAAAGAAAACAGATTCGTTCGACATTTCGCACAAGATCAGTCATTCCGAACGGCGAAAAGGTAAGGGCGTGTTACGCCGAGGTCAACGGGTCGGGCGAGACGAACACAAGCTCACAGGAACGAACCGATGGGGAGAACCCGGACTTCGCGAAGTTTCTGTTATCGGGGCGGGCCCCGGACCGTCTCCGATGTCGTGCGCAGCCAACCCCACAAGACAGCGGCGGCCGCCGGAGCCCTGGCGGTCACCGCCCTGATGCTCGGCGCCCCGACCGCGACCGCCGCCGGCCCCCGCGACGCGACCTCCGACGTACTGGCCGGGCGGAACGTGACGCTCGCCGGGGACACGGTGGTGACCGTGCCGTCCGGGACGACCACGTACGACGGCGTGTTCAGCGGCACCGGCACGCTCACCGTGCGCGGCACCGGGACTCTGGTCCTCACCCGGGACAGCGACTTCACCCTGCCGAAGTCCCGGCAGCGGCAGAGCGTGCGGACACTCGGCGGGAACCACCCCTACGTCACCACCACGAACCCGGACCCGCCGGCCGTGACCGTCGCGAAGGGCGCGACCCTCCAGTACGGCGACAGCGGTTCGACCGGGGTGATCGGTCACTACCCGTACGGCACCCCGGCGTTCCGGCTCAACCAGAACAACATCCGGGTGGACGGGACCCTGCGGCTCGCCCTGAAGGACGTCCAGTACAACCTGGGGACCATCAGCGGCTCCGGACTGGTCAGCCAGCCGAGGTTCCTGTGGGCCACCTGGGACCTGTCGGGCACCCATCCGTTCACCGGTGTGATCGACAACGGCACGCAGGTGAACGCCGGCCGCCCGGAGTTCGCGACCTCCCTGCCGAACGCGCGCAAGGTCCTCAACCAGGGCACCTGGACCGTGGACACCCCGCTGGGCCGGACCGTCACCCAGGGCATGGACTTCTACCAGCGCGAGTACGGCAGCGACATCAACGTCCAGTCGCGCCCCGGCGGCAAGGTGATCCTCTCCGGCCAGTACAGCTGGTCGGACCGGGGCGGAGACAGGAACCCCTCGCTGAGCGACCCCGCCCTGAACTGGACGCCCGCGCGGAAGAACGTCAACAAGCGCGGCACCAACATCAAGGGCGCGAACGTCCAGTGGGGCGACGGCACCACGAACAAGATCTTCATGCCGGGCACGGCGGAGACCGTCTACATCAACCTCCTTGCCGCGCGCTCCCGTTCACTGCTCACGTTCGACTACAACGGGCCGGTCACCCTGGGCGCCCCCATCGGCGGCGGCCGCTTCCACGACACACTGGCCGCTCCCGGCGCCGGGGACATCGTCGTCAAGGGGACGAAGGGCAACGACGTCACCTTCGCCGCCGTCCAGTACTACAACGGCTCGACGACCGTCGAGAAGGGCGCCGTGCTGCGGCTGGGCAGCGGCAGGTCCGGCGGCGACGGCGGCCTGTACACCAAGGGCGACCTGTGCAAGGTGGTCAACAACGGTTCGCTGATCATCCGGAACACCTCGAAGCCCGTGACCCTGCCGCGAGTCGGCGGCAACGGCTCGCTCGTCCAGTCGGGCACGGCCACCACGACACTGACGGGCGGCGCGGTGACGTACACCGGGGCGACGACCGTCGCCAAGGGCACGCTGGCGCTCCGCTCGGGGGCGACGCTCGCGCACAGCCGGGCCGTTCGGCTCACCACCGCCGGGGCGAAGCTCGACGTGGGCACGGCCGGGCTGAAGGTGACCAGGTCACTGTCCGGCAGGGGCACGGTGCAGGGGTCGGTGACCAACGCGGGCGTGGTCGTGGCCGGTCTGACGGTGACCGGCGGCTACACCCAGGCCGAGAAGGGTGACCTGGTGCTGCGCGAGCGGCCGTTGAAGGTGAACGGGGCGGTGCGGCTGGCCGGTGGGCTGGACTTCGCGGCGCCGGCCGCCGTCGGCGGGCCCGGCGAGAGGATCACCGTGATCGACCACCGGGGCAAGGGCGGGAACACCGGGACGTTCACCGGACTGCGCGAGGGCGCCAAGGTGAAGCTCGCCGACAACACGTACCGGATCAGCTACAAGGGCGGCGACGGCAACGACGTCGTGCTGACGGAGGCGAAGGCGAGCCCGTCACCGGCCGTCAAGGCCGCCGCGGGCGCCGGCTCCGGCACCCAGGTCACCCGTACGCAGAACGCGAGCGCCTCCGCCGACGGAGGTCTCGGCTGGTGGCCGTACGCCCTCGCCCTCGGCGGGCTCTCCGGACTGCTGGTACCGGTGACCAGGCGCCGCAGGAACAGCAGGGGCCGAGGCGGGCGCCACGCCGCCACGGGCTGAGTCATCCGTCCTGCGGCACGGGACTGGGCGGGCGGTCGCTGTACGGGGGTCAGCGGCCGCCCGCCCGTCCGGTGTGACTCCGGTCGTGCCTACGCGGTGACGTCGGCCTTGGTCGCGGCCTCGGCCTCGGCCTCGGTACCGCCCTCCCCCGGCCCCTCCTGCCGGCCGCGCAGCCACACGTACACCGGGATGCCCGCGAAGAGGAACAGGGCGCCCTGGTAGACGGCCGCGTAGCCGGCGCCGGCGATCAGCCAGAAGGAGAAGGCGAAGGAGAGGGCGGCGACGATCAGGTCGCGGACCAGTCCGGCGGGACGGACGCGCTCGCGGGTGCCTCGGGCCAGCCAGTACAGCTGGGCGGCCGCGGAGAGCAGGTACGGGACGCAGCCGGTGAACGTGGTGATGAGTACCAGGACACGGAAGGCGGTGTCCGGGTCGTCCGCGTAGTTGACGACGATGAGGAGCGTGCCGAGGACGGCGGTGGCGAGGACACCGAAGCCCGGGACGCCGCCCTTGCCGACTCGGGCGAAGGGCTTCGGGAAGAGGCCGTCGCGGGCGGCGGCGTACGGCATCTGGGCGCTGAGCAGGACCCAGCCGTTGAGGCAGCCGACGATCGAGGCGACGGCGACCAGCGCGATCACCGTGCCGCCCCAGGTGCCGCCCGCGATCGAGTTGACCGCGTCGGCGAAGGGCGCCCCCGACTCGACGAGTTCCTTGTGCGGGACCAGGCCGAACACGGCGACCGTGCCGAGGATGTAGACCACCGCGGAGGCGAGCGTGCCGAGGACGCTGGCGCGGCCCACGTTGCGCTCCGGGTCACGGACCTCGCCGGCGCTGACGGCGGCCGACTCGACGCCCAGGAAGCTGTAGAGGAGGAGGGCGGCAGCGGCGGCCAGCGCGCCGGGGGCGCTCTCGCCGGAGGCGTTGAAGGGGCCGTAGTTGTCGGTGTCGATGAAGAACAGGCCGATGGTGGCGACCAGCAGCAGCGGCACGAACTTCAGCACGGTGGAGACGATCTGCACGGCGCCCACATAGCGGGTGCCCGCGAAGTTCGCGGCGGCCGGCAGCCACAGGGCGGCCAGGGCCACCAGCGCCGGGACGGCCTTGCTGTCGCCCAGGGGTATCAGCACGTCGACGTAGCCGACGACGCCGACGGCCAGCGCGGCGATGCTGACCCAGCACATCGTCCAGTACGACCATGCCGACAGGAAGCCCGCGAAGGGGCCGAAGGCGTCGCGCGGGTAGACGTAGAGGCCACCGGTGACCGGGCTGCGCCTGGCCAGCTTCCCGAAGAGCAGCGCCAGCAGGACGGCGGCCACGGACAGGACGACGAAGGCGAGCAGGCTGACCGTGCCGTAAGGGGCGACGGCGGCGGGGAGGGTGAAGATACCGCCGCCGATGATGTTGCCCATGACGAGGGCGGTGGCCGCTGCGAGGCCGAACTTGCGGCCAGGAGCCGCCGCGCTCGTGCCGGACTCGGGTGCCGGAGTGGTCCCGGAATCCGTGGCCGCGGCCGTCGCCGGTTCGGGTTCGGGTTCGGTGGCCTCGGGGGTACTGGTGGTGGTCATGGCGGTTCCCGGGGGATGGGCGGGGCGGGGACGGGGAGGGCGTGATCGTACCGCCGCGTTCCACATGGTGGTCAATCTGTTCATGGACTGGACACAATCGAGTGTTCCCGCCTCCGCGGCTCGACTACCGTCGTCGGCATGACCAGCAACGCACCCGGCAGCTTCCCCCACATCCCCGGTCCTCCCGTCGGCCCCTTCGCCGCGGCCCTCGCCGCCGAGGTACTCGTCCTCGACGGCGGTATGTCCAACCAGCTGGCGTCCGCCGGGCACGACCTCAGTGACGAGCTGTGGTCGGCGCGGCTGCTCGTGGAGCACCCGGAGGCGATCACCGAGGCCCATCTCGCCTACTTCGAGGCGGGCGCGAACGTGGCGATCACCGCCAGCTACCAGGCCACCTTCGAGGGCTTCGCCAAGCGCGGCATCCGGCGGGAGCGGGCCGCCGAACTCATGTCCCTGAGTGTCGAGTTGGCCGTGGACGCGGCGGTGGAGGCCAAGGCGGGGGGCGACTCGCGCCCACTGCTGGTGGCCGCCTCGGTCGGCCCGTACGGAGCGATGCTCGCCGACGGCTCCGAGTACCGGGGCCGGTACGGGCTGGGCGTGGCCGAGTTGGAGGGGTTCCACCGGCCCCGCATCGAGGCGCTGGCCGCCACCCACCCGGACGTCCTGGCCCTGGAGACGATCCCGGACACCGACGAGGCCGAGGCGCTGCTGCGGGCCGTCCGCGGTCTGGACGTGCCCGCCTGGCTGTCGTACACCGTCGCCGGCGACCGCACCCGCGCCGGGCAGCCGCTGGAGGAGGCCTTCGCGCTCGCCGCCGACGCCGAGGAGGTCGTCGCCGTGGGCGTGAACTGCTGCTCGCCCGACGACGTGGACGGCGCGATCGAGACGGCCGTCCGGGTCACCGGCAAGCCGGTCGTCGTCTACCCGAACAGCGGCGAGACCTGGGACGCGTCCGCGCGGGCCTGGACGGGGCAGTCGACGTTCACCGCCGCGCAGGTGGAGGGGTGGCGGGCGGCAGGGGCCCGGCTGATCGGCGGGTGCTGCCGGGTGGGACCCGAGGCGATCTCGGCGATCGCGAAGGCGCTGAGCTGACGACGCCGAGCTGACGGCGCCGGGCTGACGGCGCCGGGCTGACGACGCCGAGCTGACGACGCCGAGCTGAAGACACCGAGCTGAAGACACCGAGCTGAAGACACCGGGCTGAAGACACCGGGAGAGGACTTCCGAGCGTTGGAGCGGGGGCGGGGCGGGGCGCGTCCGCCGTGCTCGGGGCTTGGGACTCGGTGTCCACACCTGCCCCGCGGACGAACTGCGGACGAACGGGGCGGCGCACGCCGACGCCGTGTCGGGTACGCCGCCCTGTGGTGGGACGGGTTGCGGGAGGTGGCCCGCGGTGTCATGGCGGTTACTTCGGGTCGCTGTCGAACTTCGAGGCCGACCAGAAGTAGCCGAGCACCGCGAGGCCCAGGCACCAGGCGAGGGCGAGCCAGCCGTTGTGGCCGATCTCGGTGCCGAGCAGCAGACCGCGCAGGGTCTCGATGGCCGGGGTGAAGGGCTGGTACTCGGCGATCGGCTGGAACCAGCCCGGCATCGTGTCGGCCGGGATGAACGCGCTGGAGATGAGCGGGAGGAGGATCAGCGGCTGCGCGCTGTTGGCGGCCGCCTCGGCGTTCGGGCTGGACAGGCCCATGCCGACCGCGATCCAGGTGAGCGCCAGGGAGAAGAGCGCGAGCAGCCCGAAGGCCGCCAGCCACTCCAGGACCGTGGCATCGGTGGAGCGGAAACCGATGGCCACGCCGACCGCGCCCACGAGGACCACGCTGGCGACGCACTGCAGCACGCTGCCGACGACGTGCCCGATGAGGACGGACCCGCGATGGATCGCCATGGTGCGGAAGCGGGCGATGATGCCCTCGTTCATGTCGGTGGAGACGGACACGGCGGTCCCGACGACGGTGCCGCCGATGGTCATCATCAGGATGCCCGGGACGATGTAGGCGATGTAGTCGGAGCGGTCACTGCCGCCGATGCCCGCGCTCATCACGTCTCCGAAGATGTAGACGAAGAGCAGCAGCAACATGATCGGGGTCAGGAGCAGGTTCAGGGTGAGGGACGGATAGCGGCGCGCGTGCAGGAGGTTGCGGCGCAGCATCGTGGACGAGTCGCGCACGGCGAGGGAGAAGGCGCTCATCGGACGGTCTCCTTGGGCTGGTCGGGGCTGGTCAGGGCGAAGAACACGTCGTCGAGGTCGGGGGTGTGCACGGTGAGTTCGTCGGCCTCGATCCCGGCGGAGTCCAACTGGTCCAGTACGGAGCGCAGTTCGTGCTGGGTGCCGCCGCTGGGGAGCTGCAGGGCGAGGGCCTCGTCGTCCCGGGTCACCTCTCCCAGCGCGGAGGCGGCGGACCGGTAGGCGGCCGGGTCGGTGAAGCGGAGCCGGACGTGGCCGCCGGGGACGAGGCGCTTGAGTTCCTCGGCGGTGCCTTCGGCGGCGATCCTTCCGTCGTGCAGCACCGCGATGCGGTCGGCGAGTTCGTCGGCCTCCTCCAGGTACTGGGTGGTGAGGAGGACGGTGACGCCGCCGGTGACGAGTTCGCGGATGATCTGCCACATGTTGTGGCGGGAGCGGGGGTCGAGGCCGGTGGTGGGTTCGTCGAGGAAGATGATCCGCGGGTCGCCGACGAGGGTCATGGCGATGTCGAGGCGGCGCTTCATGCCGCCGGAGTAGGTGGAGGCGGGCTTCCTCGCGGCCTCCACCAGGTCGAAACGCTCCAGGAGTTCGGCCGTGACGCGTCGTCCCTCGGGCTTGGACAGGTGGTGCAGGTCCGCCATGAGGAGCATGTTCTCCTCGCCGGTGATCAGGCCGTCGACGGCGGAGAACTGCCCGGTGACACCGATCGCGGCCCGCACCGCCTGCGGGTCGACGGCGAGGTCGTGGCCGCCGACGCGGATCTCGCCGGAGCCGGGGTCGGGGGAGATGAGAGTGGAGAGGATCTTCACGGCGGTGGTCTTGCCGGCACCGTTCGGCCCGAGCAGCGCGAACACGGACCCGGCCGGGATGCGCAGATCGATGCCGTCGAGGACGGTCTTGTCACCGTAGGACTTGCGCAGACCGATGGCGGAGATTGCGGCAGGCGACTGAGAGCCGTCACCCATTCTTGATGTGGGCATGACAGATGAAGGCATGGTGCCCTCCCGTTCGAAGGCTGAAGCGACTGGGGGAGTGAGTGGGGTGCGTCCGGTGCGTCCGGTGCGTCCGGGAGGTCAGGCCTTGGCGCGACGGATGTCGATGTTTCCGTACCGGGTGCGGGCGCGGACCTCGACGGTTTCCCCGGTCCTGTCCGGGGCCTCGGACGCGGTGAGGGTGTTGCGCACCTGGCCGGAGCTTGAGCTGACGTCGAGCCAGGCGGCCGTGCCCTCGCGGACGCCGACCTCGATGGCGCCGTAGGAGGTCTCCAACTGGACCGTGCCGCGGGCCACTTCGCCTACGCGCAGGGTGCCGTGGGCGGTGGCGGCGGTGACCGAGCCCTCGGCGCGTGCGATGTCGATGTCGCCGTTGGCGCCGCGCACCCGCAGTTCGCCGGTCGCGGCACCGACGGTCGTGGTGCCGTGCGAGTTCTTCAGGACGGCGGGACCGTCGACGAGGCCGACGCGCATGCTGCCGGAGCTGGTGGTGATCTCGGCCCTGCCCACGACCCGGTCCACGGTGATCGAGCCGTGCGACGCGGTCAGGTGCAGAGGGCCGGTCGTGTCGAGGCGGACGTCGCCGGACGAGGTCTTCACGCGGACCTCGCCGAGTCGGCCCTCGCCCAGTACCTGGGCCCAGGCGCCGGTCATGTCGACGCGCGAGCCCGTGGGCAGCTCGACCGTCACGTCGACAGTGCCGGTGCGGCCGATGCCGAGACCGAGCAGATTGGGCTTCGGCGTCCTGACGGTCAGTACGCCGCTCACGTACGTGACCTCGGTCTGGCCGGCCGTCCGCACGTCCAGGTCCTTCTTCGGGTCGCGGGGCCGGACCTCGACGACGGTGTCGAGGCGGTCGCCCGCGGTGAACTGGATGGATCCGGCCTCCACGTGCGCCGTGGCCGAGATCGGTTCGGGAGTGTCGAAAGAAGGCATGGCTGTCCCGTCCTCATGAGTCCTTGGGGCGTCCCCGCTGGTGGGACGTGGTGTGGGTGAAGTGGTGCGGGCGGAGGGCGCGGCTAGCGCACCCAGCCCGTGAAGCTCTGCCCGACGGTCTGAGTCTTCTCCGTCGTACGTGTCCGGGTGCCGCCGTCGACCGCCGCGGACACGGTGCGCACCAGCCATGCGTTGACCGACAGGCCCTCGCGGTTCGCGGCCTCCTCGGCGCGGGCCTTGAGCTGGGTCGGCAGACGCAGGTTGACCCGGGCGGTGCCGCCCTCGTCGACGTCGGCCGGGTACGGGGTGGTGAGCGGTTCGGCGGGGGCGGTCGGCTCTGCCGGGGCGCCGCCGTAGGTGGGCGGCGGCGTCACCACGAAGTCGGGGTCGAGTCCGCGCAGCCGTACGTCGACCGAGCCGGGGGCGAGTTCGCGGGTGATCTCGTCCATGGCGGCGGAGAGCACGTTGAGCATGGTCAGCCGGGTCGCCGACTCCAGGGGGGCGGTGAGCCGCTCTGCCAGCTTGCGGGCTTCTTCGCCGCCGGCTTCGGCGGCCACCGCGAGTTCGCGGCGGAGGGTGTCGACATACGGCGTGAGGTCCATGACGCCATCATGGCGCCACAATGGCTCCATGCGCAAGTCGCAGAGCCATGTTTCCGGGGCGATCCTCTTCGAGGCTACTCTGAGCTGCTAAAACATGCCCGTGCCCAGATGGTCCGGCGTGGTGCCGTGCGTGCTGACTCCCATCTTCGAGTGTGGAATGGCGCTGGATGGCACAGTGTGGCGCCAAGTGACGCCATCCGGTGCCAAGTAATGCCGTGCGATGGTGCACAGGGTCTGCCCTGCCCTGCCCGGCCAGGTCATACGTGAGGCCATGGTCGAACGCGCGCACCGGACCGCCGGCGCACTGACCGGGAAAGTTGGCCGGGGTGGTGGTTCCGGCGGTTGGATGTGCGGTGACGTCCGTTCCGACTGCCGGGGGCATGGTGGCTGAGCCTGTCCATGTACGCAGGTTGGCCGACCGGGAGGGGCGGAAGCTGCAGCAGTTCGTGCGCCGGGCAGTACCCCTACTTGTGCGTCCTGGGCCACCTGATCGAGGCCCGCTGCGGACCGTTGCTGCAGCTCATTGTCACCAACTCCAACCACGCCGCGCGCAGACGCGCGGCCTGCGTGTCTGGGTGAAGGAGGCCGATGCTTGGGCTGGTTGCGACCGTGCTGAGAGATCCCGTGCTCAGGGCGAACTCTTCCCGCCCTCGCCTTGTCGGTCGGTTTCACTCGGGGTCGCAGGGCGGAGGCGCTCGTAACAGTCGTAGTTGCGCTGAGCGATGATCTTTCCGTCGCGGAATTCGAGGAACGCCGCGATGTGGGCGCGCACCACCGGCCCTGCGGCCAGGTCGCCGAGGGCCACGGCCGGCGTGCCGGACCATGTGACTTCCACCACCGGCACCCTCGCCCTCTTCGCGGGCTTCGCCGCCACCTCCGCCGTCCCCGACCTACGTGTGTCCCACGGTTACGTCTTCCAGCACCTCCTCCATGCCCGGCCCACAATCGGCGACCTCGCCGAGAAGCTCGGCATGACCCAGCAGGGCGCCTCGAAGGCAGTCGCCGAACTCGAGCGCCTCGGCTACACCGAACGCCTCCCGGACCCTCAAGATGCCCGCATCCGCCGCGTCACTCTCAGCCGTCGCGGCCATGAAGCCGTCGCCGCCGCCCGCCATGCCCGGGCGGCACTGGAAGGAACGCCTCCGGCACCGCTTCGGAACCACGGCCCTCGACGCCGCCCGCATCCTGCTCGCCGACCTCCTCGACGACCTCGGAGGCGCTGCGGCCGTCCAGCGCCGCGAGGTCAGGCCGCCCCGCTAGCCGACTCACAGTGCCAGTCGGCAAAGCAAGTCGCGTGCGTCGCTGGTGTGCAACGAGAATGCGCTGGCCATGCCATCACGCAGAGGAGTCTTCCGATGACCGGTCCGCAGCACGCCCACGCCAGCCTGGACGGCCTTGTGATGGGCGATGCCTTCGGTGACAGCTGGTTCACGCGCTCCGACGAGAACGCCGAGGAGCAGTGGGCTGCCAGGGAGCCGCGTCCGCAACCGTGGCTGTGGACGGACGATTCCGCCATGGCCTTCGTCCTGTTCGCGCACCTGACGACCCACGGAGAGATCCGCCCGGACGGCTTGGCGGATGAGTTCGCCGCCGAGTACGACCGGGACCCGGGGCGCAAATACGGGCCGTCGATGCACGGTGTACTGCGCAGCGTTCGCGAGGGCGGGCACTGGCAGGCCATCACCACCGCTCAGTTCGGCGGACAGGGCTCCCACGGAAACGGCGCCGCGATGCGGGTCGCCCCTCTCGGAGCATGGTTCCGAAACGATCTGGCGGCTGCCGGCGAGCAGGCCCGGCTGTCCGCGCTGACCACGCACGCTCATCCCGAGGCCGTCGCCGGCGCCGTGGCCGTAGCGGTCGCCGCGGCGCTGGCAGCCGCCGACGAGAGTGCGGACGCCCCGCCACGCACGGAATTCCTGCGGGAGGTCGCCGACCACGTACCGGACAGCGACGTCCGCTCCCGACTGCTAGTGGCCGCGAACTTCTCCGACCGTACGTCGGTTCGCCACGCGGCGTCCGTACTGGGCTCGGGGACGCTGATATCGGCTCCGGACACGGTCCCGTTCGCTCTGTGGTCCGCCGCGGGACATCTCAACGACCTGGAGGAGGCGCTGTGGCAGACCGTTGCCGGGTGGGGTGACCGCGACACCACCTGCGCGATCGCGGGAGGTGTCGTCGCGTCCCGAACCGGTGCCGGTGGACTTCCCGCGGCGTGGCACGAGGCCCGGGAAGACATCCCTGCCTGGAGCCGTTGGGAAGCTCCCACGGGGGCCCGAAGCGGCGCTGAGTAGATCGGGACGATTCCTTGTACTCCGCTTGCACGGTGCTCAAGGCAGGTCCCCGCAGCGGCCGGCCAGGCAACTCTCCTGAAATCACGTGCGGGCTGCCGGCGAGGGTGGCGGAAGGGCCGTCCTCGCAGTTTCGCCGACGACGGCTTCGACATGGGTGGGCGCAGCGCTGATGGTCATCGGCGGCATCGGAGGCCCGTTGACCATGCCCTCGCTGACCGCGCAGCTGCTGGACAACGAGCCCGCCCATGGCACGGGAGTCGTCGGCGACATCGCCCTCCGGGAGACCGCGGACGTCGACCGGCCGGAGCACGTCACCGACACCGAGTACGGCGGTCGGCGCCGCAGCACCCGCACCGCCTGACCCGGGTTGCCCCGGCTCGTAGCCGTGGGGGCCCCGCAGATCGTCGACCCGGCCCACGCGCCTACCCCTGATCGCGCCCACTCTCCTCGGGCGCGCAGTCAAGGCACCCGGTCGGCCTCCGTCGCCGGTACCGGCCGCCGCAGCAGGTAGACGCCTGCGATCGACACCAGGAGAGCCATGCAAGCGATGAACACCAGCCCGGCGCCTTCCAGGCCGAGCGGTTCCGCCAGCAGCCCCACACCGATGACCGGTACCGAGATACCCGTGTAGGCCACCACGAACAGTGCCGAGATCACGGCCGCGCGCCGGTCCGCCTCGGAGGCCGCGGCCACGGCGGACAGTGCTCCGCGAAACGCCAGCCCCTGCCCGGCCCCGCCGACGACCGCACTCAGCACCACCAGCGCCAAAAGTTCCCATCGCAGTGCGCCGGCCAGCAGCGCCAGCCCGGCCAGGAGCCCGGCGCAGCCCAGCGGCAGCGACCGGCTCGTGCCGACCCGGCCGACGGCCAGCTGCCCGGCGGTCGAGGAGAAGAAGGCAAGGGCGACGACCAGCCCGCTCACCGCGTGATTGTGGACGTTCAGGGACTGGGCGAGGAAGGCAGGGCTGACCGACGTGAACACCCCGAACAGGGCGAACCCCACGAAGGAGGCGGCAGCCGCCGGCCCGAAGACCACCCGCACCTGTGGGGGCAGGCTGGGCCGTTGCGGCCGTACGGTGCTCAGCGGCCGACGCTCCCGCACGGTCTCCGGAAGCCGCCACAGGGCGGCGGCCGAGCAGGCGACCAGAGCGAGGTGGACGGCGAACGGCAGATACAGCGGCCAGTCGGCGTACTGCGCGAGCACCCCGGCGAGCAGTGGACCGCAGCCGAGCCCGCCCATGTTCGCGGCGGTCGCCACGAACGTGGCCCGCGAGGCGCCGCCGAGCGGTGCCAGCTCCATCACGTATGCCGTCGCCGCCCCGGTGAACAGGCCGGCGGACAGACCCGACAGCAGCCGCCCCGCATACAGCCAGCCCAGCGCCGTGGCGCACAGGAAGCAGACGGCACTCGCGGCCGAGAATCCCAGGCCCCACAACAGCACCGGACGCCGGCCCACGGAGTCCGAGGCGTTGCCCGCCAGCAGCAGCACCCCGATGACTCCGAAGGCGTAGACGGCGTAGACGACGGTGACCGTCAGCTCGTTGAATCCGAACTTCTCCTGGTAGAGGCCGTAGAGGGGGGTCGGCAGGGTCGTGCCGGCCATGCATACGGCGAACACCGCCCCGCCGAGCACGCACCGGCGCCAGCGTCCAAGATCACCGTCCATACCGCTGAAGGTAACCTCGCCCGCCGCCGCACGCGCCCGGACGCCTCCGGAGCGCCTGCCACGGGCTCGCCCCTGGCCGGCCACTGCCGAAACCGCCGTGCGGGGCGGTCCCGGAGTCGACCGAACGCCTGCCCGCCCGGCACAGACCCCGCCCGCCACACCACCCCCGGAACGCCGACTGGCCACGGGGCGGCGACGGCGGGCCCCGGAACCGAGTCACACGGTGGCGAGGGAGACCTCGGTCGACTTGATCAGCGCGGTGACGGGTGACCCGACGGTCAGGCCGAGGTCGCTGACGGCGTCCTTGGTGATGGCGGCGGTCAGTTCACCTCCCTCGACGGTGACCTTGCCCGAGGCCATCGCGGCGCCGGTGGCGATGTCACTCACCCTGCCGGGCAACCGGTTGCGGATGGACAGGCCCTCCACGGAACCGGTGGCGAGGGAGACCTCCGTGGATTTGACCAGGGCACGCACGGCGGAGCCCTCGGCGAGGCCGAGTCCCCTGACGGCGTCCAGGGTGATCGCCGAGGTGAGGTCCTGGCCACCGTCGAGGCGGACCTTGACCGTCGTCATGGCCGCGCCGGAAGTGACGGAGACGACGGTGCCGGGGATCTGGTTGCGGATGCTCAGGCTCATGGGAACGCCTCACAGGGAAGGGTTGATGTGCCGTTATTGCTTGCTCATGTATTGCTTGCTCATGTCCTCGGTCTTCTTTCTGTGTGGGTCACGCCAGTCGGGTCGGGCGTGAATGTTCCGCTGCCGCTCAGACCTGCGATGAGTGAGGCGGTCGTCGCTCGCAGGCCGCGGACATGGCCCGGCCCGGTCCCGGCCTGCGCGTTTTCAGACGGGGTAGGCGTGGGTCTGCGTCGCCTTCACAGCCGCCCAGACCTCCGCGCCCGGGTGGAGGCCGAGTTCGGCGGCGGCGACCGTGGTCAGGTCCGCGGCGAGCGGAAGCTCTCCGCCGAGGTCGGCGCGAATCTGGTCGCCGTGGGTCTCCAGGCCCGCGACCTCGCAGCGCCAGAGGTTGCGGGCGCTGACGCCGGTCGGACGGTCACGGTGCAGGGTGACCGCGCTCGGCGGGAACGCCACGTAGACCGGGCCGGTGAAAACCTCGGTCGTGGTGATGGAGGGGCCTGCGTCGAGGCGGACGGTGTGGCCGTCGGCCTCCCCCCGGTAGAGGTTCAGGCCGACCAGTTGGGCGATGTAGTCCGTACGGGGATGGCGGGCGATGTCGGACGGGGCGCCTTCCTGGACGACCCGGCCGTCCTCCACGACGACCAGCCGGTCGGCCAGCACCATGGCGTCCAGCGGGTCGTGTGTGACCAGGACGGCGACGGCCTCGAACTCGGCCAGATGCCGCCGGAGTTGGGCGCGGACCTCCAGACGGGTACGGGCGTCCAGCGCCGCCAGTGGCTCGTCCAGGAGCAGCAGGCGGGGGCGGGTGGCCAGGGCGCGGGCCAGAGCGACACGCTGGGCCTGGCCGCCGGACAGCTTGCGCGGCTTGGCGCCGGCGCGGTCCGCGAGCCCCAGGCGGTCGAGCCACTCGGCGGCCTGGGCGCGGGCCTCCGCCTTGGTGGCGCCGTGACAGCGCGGTCCGAAGGCCACGTTGTCCAGGGCCGTCAGGTGGGGGAAGAGCAGGTAGTCCTGGAAGACGACGCCGACCGGGCGTGCCTCCGGCGGCGTACGCTCCAACGCCGTGCCGTCCAGCCGCAGCCGGCCAGCGGTGAGTGGGGTCAGACCAGCCAGCGCGCGCAGGGCGGTGGTCTTCCCCGCGCCGTTCGGGCCGAGCAGGGCGACGACCTCGCCGGGCGCGACGCTCAGCGCCACGTCGAGACGGAAGGCGCCGCGCTCGACGACGAGGCGGGCGTCGAGGCCCTCCTCGGAGGCGACGGCACGGACGTCGTGAGCGGCTTCGGCGGCGTGACTGGGCTCGGTCATCGTGCCGTCATCCAACGGTCGCGCAGGCCCGCCAGCACCGCGACGGACACGGCGAGCAGGACCAGGCTGAGGGCGATGGCGGCCTCCGGGTCGCTCTGCAGGGCCAGATACACGGCCAGCGGCATGGTCTGGGTACGGCCGGGGAAGTTGCCCGCGAAGGTGATCGTCGCGCCGAACTCGCCCAGTGCCCGTGCCCAGGCCAGGACGGCGCCGGCCGCGATACCCGGCGCGATCAGCGGGAGCGTGACCCGGCGGAAGGCGGTGAACCGGGAGGCGCCCAGGGTGGCGGCCGCCTCCTCGAAACGTGGGTCGGCGGCCCTCAGGGTGCCCTCGACGCTGATGACCAGGAAAGGCATCGCGACGAACGCCTCCGCGACCACCACCCCCGCCGTGGTGAACGGCAGCGTGATCCCGAACCAGGAGTCCAGCGACCTCCCGACGATGCCGTTGCGGCCGAGAGCCATCAGCAGGGCCACGCCGCCGACCACCGGCGGAAGGACGAGCGGCAGGGTGACCAGGGCCCGGACCAGGCCGCGTCCGGGGAACTCGACGCGGGCCAGCAGCCAGGCCAGCGGCACGCCGATGACCAGGCTCACCGCCGTGGCAGCGGTGGCGCAGACCAGGGACAGCTGGAGCGCCTGCCACACCTCGGCGCTGGTGAGCAGGTCGGGCAGGCTGCGCCACGGGGCCCGCACGAGCAGCGCGACCAGCGGCACGATCAGGAACGCCAGGCCGATCAGCGCGGGCACCAGCAGCGGCAGGGGAACGCCTCGGCCGCCGTCTTTCGTGCGGACACGTCGACGCCGCGACCCGCCCCGGAGGGTGTCGGTCGCTGCGTCGGACCTGTCGGTCGGGAGGGTCACGGCTTGAGGAACCCGGCCTGGGTGAGGATCTGCTGGCCTTCGGCGGACTGCACCAGCGCGATGAACGCCTTGCCGGCCTCGGCGTTCTGGGCGTCCTTGAGCCGGACGATCGGGTAGTCGTTGATGGCGTCGGCTGACTCGGGGAACTCCACGCCCTGCACCTTGTCACCCGCCGCGTGCACATCGGTCTTGTAGACGACGGCGGCGTCGGCCTCCTTCAGTTCGACCTTCGTCAGGGCGGCCTTGACGTCCTGCTCGTAGGAGACGGGAGTGAGCGTCAACCTGCTCGCGTCCAGGGCCTTCTGGGCGGCGGCACCACAAGGCACCTCTTTGTCGCACAGTACGACCTTCAGGCCGGACCTGGTGAGGTCCTTGAGGGAGGCGATCTTGTCGGGGTTGCCCGGCAGGGTCGCGATCTCCAACTGGTTGCGGACGAAGGTGGCGGGCGTCCCCGACGCGGCCCCCGCGTCCGTCACGATCGCCATCGTCTTGGGGCTGGCCGAGGCGAACACGTCCGCGGGAGCACCGCCGGTGATGCTCGCGGCGAGCGAGTCACTGCCGCCGAAGCTGAAGGTGACCTTCGTGCCGGGGTGCTTCTCCTCGAACTGCTTGCCCAGCGTCGTGAAGCTCTCCTTCAGCGACGCGGCGGCGAACACCGTCACGGTGCCGGACAGCTTGTCCGACGCGGCGGACGCGGAGGAGCCCGACTTGGCCGACGAGGGGTCGCCGGACGACGAGCAGGCGCTCAGGGCCAGCAGTGCGGTGGCTCCCAGGGCGGCCACCTGCATCGGCCGACGGGTCCGGCGCTCGGTACGGGTCATCACGGGTCCACTCCCTCTTGTCCTGACGGGTCCACTCCCTCTGGTCCTGGCGGACACAATCACCTCGGCCCTCGCGGACCATCCACGGTCTCGGCATCCCGGATCCGGTAGCTGGGAACTGTGCTGATGCTCGTGCCGCAAATGCGAGGGTGGTGGTGCCTTTCGCTTTGCATGAGCCGGATCTGACATCTCTATGGATAGCATATGCGTTTGAGTGGGCCGCGCGTGTGGGCGTCCGGTCACCCGCGAGGTGGTCATCCGGGGGCTGTTTCCTCGCAGCCGCCGGTACGGCCGCCGTCGCGATGGCGGAACTCGCTCTCGCCGGTGGTCTGGCCTGCCTGTCCCGCCTGCCTGTCCCGCCTGACGGTGCCCGATCCGCCGGCCGGGCCCCAGCACGAGGCCACCGTCACCGTCGAGCGCGCCACCAGCGGTATCCAGCGTCAGCGCTTCCCCGGACCCTTGCTGCACGACGTGCTCATTCCGTATGGAAGACCCGCGGGGCTCGGGCGCGGTCTTCCAAGATCTCGCCGAGGGGTCGATCGCAGGCGACGGCACGCGGCCCCGCACGTGCGCCCGTCTGCCCCGCTCAAGGTGCGCGGTGTCCGATACCGACCAGACTTGTGTTCATGGCAGAAGAACGTCAGTCGCGCGCCGGGAAGACCCCGACGAAGGCCGCCCGCCGCACAGCACCCGTGCGGGGAGCGGAACACGCCGCGCGTGCTGCCAGCCGGAGCCTGGAGGGGCTGATCGGCCACCCCACGGAGGGCGTATCGGCCGTGAGACGTGTCGACGACGGTTGGTGCGTCGTCGTGGATGTCCTTGAGCTGCCCCGGATTCCGGACACGACGAGCCTTCTCGCCTCGTACGAGGTGCAGCTCGATCAGGACGGCGAACTCTTGGAGTACTGCAGGGTCCGCCGCTATCGGCGAGGGTCCGCCGATGAGTGACCCCAGGTTTGCCTGACAAGCGGAAGGACGCCCCATGCCTGCGACCACCTACTCCGACGAGGTAGTGGCCTGCCCACCGCGCGCCGGCACGTTGTACGACGTGCTGGAACTCATCCTTGATCGGGGCATGGTGATCGACGTGTTCGTCCGGGTCTCCCTGGTCGGCATCGAGATCCTCAAGATAGACGCGCGCATTGTCGTGGCGAGTGTGGACACGTACCTGAGGTTCGCCGAGGCATGCAACCGCCTGGACCTGGAACGTGACTCCGGCAGCACCACCATTCCCGAGCTGCTCAGCGGAAGTGCTGCCAAATCCATCGGGAGACGCAAGGTCCGAAAGGCCGCGGAAAACGTGGGTGACACCGTGCGCAGGGCGGTCGGGGGCCGTGACGACGACTCCGACGAACCTGATGAGGACGAGGAAGCGCAGAAGGAAAGGCCGAGGAAGCGGCGTGCTCCCGCCCGTGGCGGTACGACCCGACGACGACCCGTGGAGGCATGAGCCGTGACAGCCGACGGTGTGTATGTCTACGCGATCATCCACGCGGGAAGACCATTGCCGACGGACATGGGCGGTGTGGGCAGCCCGGCTGCCCCGCTGCGGACAATCCGGCAGGGGCGGGTCGCCGCCGTCGTCAGTGCGGCTCCCCCGAAACTCCGCGCCAGGCGGCGCGATCTTCTGGCCCACCAGGATCTGTTGTTGCGCCTTTCGGACCAGGGTCCGGTGCTACCCATGCGGTTCGGGATGGTCGCACCGGACGATGGCACGGTGCGGGGTCAGCTGGCAGTCGGCGAGGCGGACCACATGGTCGCACTGGAACACCTCTCCGACGGGGTCGAGGTCAACGTCAAGGCGTTCCCGGCGCAGAACGCATTGAGAAGCCTCGTCGCGGAGGACAGGACAGTCCGACGGCTGCGGGACGAGGCGCGTCGACGGCCTGGTTACGAAGCCAACCTCCGACTGGGTGAAGCTGTGGCGGCTGCTCTGGAGAGCAGGGCCGCCGAAGCCGGTCGGCGACTTCTGCGCGATCTCACACCAAGGGCCCGCGCGGTTGCCTCGGGGCCCAAAGTTCAGGGATGCGTGCTGAACATGTCGTTCCTCGTCAACCGCGGCGACAGCGACGAATTCCGAAGCCAGGCGGAGCGATTCGCCGGGGTGCACTGCGAACGTGTCGACTTGCGTCTCGCGGGCCCGCTGCCCTGCTACAGCTTTGTCTCCGCTGAAGGCGCACACGTTCGGACCGTCGGAGTCTGACATGGGACTGATCACCGGACTGCTCACGCTCCCCATCGCCCCGGTCCGCGGCGTGATGTGGGTGGCGGAGCAGCTCAACGACGCAGCTGAGCGCGAGTTGCATGACCCAGAAGTGCTCCGTGCCCAGCTGGCTCTGCTGAACCGGGAACTCGAAGACGGCGACATCGGCCTGGAGGAGTTCGAACGGGAAGAGGAACGACTGCTCGACCGGCTGCATGCCACGCGGGTCTGCCCTGCACCGAACGATCGAAGGTGACGCACTCATGGACGACAAGGAAAAGGTGACGCTCGCGGCCGCTGTAGTGGGCGGCTATGTGCTGGGCCGGACGAAGAAGGGTCGGCTGGCCCTGTCCATTGCGACCTATCTGGCGGGTCGGCGCTTCGGCCTCGAACCTCGCCAGCTCGCGGCCGAAGGGATGCGCAGGCTGGGGGAGATTCCGCAGTTCGCCGAGCTGCAGGAGCAGTTGCGAGGGGAAGTCCTCGAAGCGGGCCGCAAGGCAGTGGCTGCCGCTGCCGACCGGGGCATGAGCACGCTCGCCGACGCCATCAGCGACCGCACGGCCCGGATCGGTGAGAAGGCGGACGAGGAGGAGGACGAGGAGGAGGAATACGCGCCGGACGAGGAAAGCGCGGAATACGAGGAAGAGGAAGAGCCGGAAGAGGAAGAACCGGAGGCCGAGTACGAAGAGGACCAGGCCGAGGAAGAGGAGGAGCAGCCGGAATACGAATACGAGGACGAAGGCGAAGAGGAAGAAGAGGAAGAGGAAGAGCCGGAAGAAGCGGAAGAAGCGGAAGAGGCGGGGCGGCAGCGGCGCCGCAGTTCTCCGCGATCGACTCGGTCCCGCCGGACACCCGCACCGGCGGCACGTAAGAAGGCTGCACCCGCCCGTGGGGAGAGGGGTCGGACGGCTAAGGCGGCGCCGCGGAAGGCTGAACCGGCCAGGAAGACGGCGGCGAAGAAGTCGGCTCCCGCCAAGAAGACGGCGGCGAAGAAGTCCGTTCCTGCCAAGAAGTCCGCGGCCAGGAAGACGGCGGCGAAGAAGTCGGCTCCCGCCAGGAAGACGGCGGCGAAGAAGTCCGCTCCTGCCAAGAAGTCCGCGGCCAGGAAGACGACGTCATCGAAGCGAGCAGCATCCAAGCGCGTCGATCGTCGGAGGTAGCCAGCCATGACCAAGACGGAGAATGACCGAACCGGAGAGAAGGAATCGGGTGTGGACCGGCTCCGCGAAGAGCTGTCCAACTTCCTCGCCGCGCAGGTGGAGAATCTCGCTGAGAAGGCGGGTGGCAAACTGACCGACGTCACCGGGAAGCTTTCCGATGTCGCCGATTCCGGTGGCTCACTTCCTGCGATCGGCTCCCGCGTTCTTCAGGGTGAATCCCCGATGAAGGCCTTCGTCTCGGAAAAGGCCAAGGGTGTCAAGGACAACGTTGTGGGAAAGGTCAAGGAAGCCTTTGGCGGGGGGAAAGGGAAACGTAAGTCCAGCGGCGGCAAGGTCATGAACATCATCGAGGTTCTGGATGTGGGGGTGCCTCTGCGCGACGCTTACGACTTCTGGACACAGTACGACCAATTCAGCAGCTTCGCGAAGGGTGTTCGCGACGTCTCGAAGAGCGACGAGGTGGGGAGCGACTGGAAGGTCAAAGTCGGCCCTTCCTCGCGCAGTTTCAAAGCGACTGTTCAGGAACAGATTCCTGACGACCGCATCGTCTGGACCTCCGAAGGAGCCAAGGGCACGACCCGCGGCGTGGTCAGCTTCCATGAACTGGCACCGACCCTGACTCGAATCGTCCTGGTCGTGGAGTACTACCCGTCCGGGTTCTTCGAGAAGACGGGCAACCTGTGGCGGGCCCAAGGGCGCCGCATGCGACTGGACTTCAAGAACTTCCAGCGGTACGTCACCCTCACCAATGAGGAGCCCGAAGGCTGGCGCGGTGAAATCCGTGACGGTGAAGTCGTCGTGTCCCACGAGGACGCCATGGAAGAAGAAGAGGCTGATCAGGAGGAATCCGAGGGCGAGGAGCCCGAGGGTGAAGGCGGAGGTGACGCCGGGGAAGGCGCCGACTCCGCATACGAGGACGAAGACGAAGACGTGTACGAGGACGAGGACGAGGACGAAGAGGAAGCCGAAGGCGCATACGAGGACGAGGCCGAGGAGGAGGACGAAGACGGGGTGGAGGACGAGGACCAGTCCACTTCCAGACAGCGACGAGCGCAGAGGCGGCGCCGTGCCTGACGTCGACTTCCAGCAGAGGTCCTATCCCGTCTCCGGCCCGCAGACAACCAACCTTGCCGACATCCTCGAACGCGTTCTCGACAAAGGGATCGTGATCGCCGGGGACATCAAGATCGACCTCCTCGACATCGAGCTGCTCACTATCCGGCTGCGCCTGTTCGTGGCTTCCGTGGATACCGCGAAGAAAGCCGGAATCGACTGGTGGGAAGCCGATCCGGCACTTAGTTCGCGAGCTTTGCGCAGCGCACTGCAGGACGAGAACCGCGAACTGCGTGAACGTCTGGAGGCGCTCGAATCCAACACGAAGGACGCATTGCCCGAGCGGTGACCCCGCAGCGATACCCCCAGCAAGGGACCAAGGAGAACCGAGCACATGACGGAGCGCGGCACTGAGCGTTCGGACGCCCACGCCACCTACGTGTTCGCTGTCTGCTGGAACCCGGATCCGTCGGCAGTCGTCGGGCTGTCAGGTGTCACCGACGAGGCGCCCGTGAGCACACTGCCGCTGGAGACACTGACAGCGATCGTCCAGACCGTCCGAGCGAGCGACTTCACCAACGAAGCCTGGCAGGCGCGCCTGTGCGACCAGCGAGAACTGGAGCGATACGCACGCGCCCACCACGATGTCGTCTCCGCGGTGGCCGCCTGCTGCCCTACGGTTCCCCTGCCGATGGCCACGCTCTACCAGGGTGCGGAGAGGGCGCGGGACGCGCTCGCCAACGAGGCGGTCCGGTTCCACGCAGCGCTCAAGCGCATCGCGCACCACGCCGAATGGGGCGTGAAGGTGTACGCGCCGCCCCGCCCGCCGGACGATTCGATCCGCAGTGCCACGCCGGTCGACCGATCTCGCCCGGCGCCCGGAGCCGGCCTTGCCTACCTGGACCGCAAGCGGGGCGCGCAGGAGCGTCGCGAGCGCCGTCAGGAAGAGGCGCTGCGGACGGCGGACGCGGTGGATGCCGAAGTCGGCAGCCTTGCCACAGCCAGCCGAAGGCTGCGACTGCATGCCGCTCAGCCTTCCGGGGAACAGCGGGTTCAGGTCCTCAACGCGAGCTATCTGGTGCCGGACCGCCGCGCCGACGAGCTCACCCGACTGACACAGGCGCTGCGGGAACGGACCGGGGCGCAGATCGAGCTGTCAGGGCCGTGGGTGCCCTATTCCTTCGTCGGCGAGGTGTAGATCATGACGCAGGAAGTGGCGCTCTGGGACAGCCCCGGGCCCCTGGACGGTCCCATCGGGGTGCCGCTCGTCGACCTGTTGGACCGTGTCCTGGCGACTGGCGTAGTGATCAGCGGTGACCTGGTCATCGCCATCGCCGACGTTCCGCTGGTACGACTGTCACTCCATGCTCTTCTGTCGTCCGTCAACGAACGTGTCCCGGCGCCCTGGGCGGACGGAGGCCCGCTGTGACCGGCTCCCGACTCGACCTGGACTCCGACCAGGTGGGACGTGACCTCGTCACCCTGGTTCTCACCGTGGTCGAACTCCTCAGGCAGTTGATGGAGCGCCAGGCGATTCGCCGTGTCGAGCAGGGCGATCTCAGTGATGAACAGGCTGACGAGATCGGGACCACGTTGATGTTGCTCGATCAGCGGATGACGGAACTCTGCGAGCAGCACGGAGTGCGTCCGGAGGATCTCAATCTCGACCTCGGGCCACTCGGAACCCTTCTGCCCCAGAACTGAAGGTGTTGGTCCTCGGCGCGAGCCGACAGGCATGGCGCAGTATCCGAGCGGTGAAGACGAGGGCCCTGGGTGACCTCGTGCGGCACGGGGCGCGACACGGTTCCGTGGACCGTCCTCTTCGTGATCGCGGCGGTCTTCACGGCGGCCCCGCGAACCCTGCCCCGGCACACGTGGCCCCTGCGTCAGGAACCCCGCGTGATCGGCTCCCGAGCTGTTCGCAGAAGGCCACCCGAAGTTTCTTGGGAACCCGGGACAACCATCCGTACTGCCCGAGGGTCACATCAAGTGGGAGCAAAGTGCTCTCAAAGACCCAAGGGGGAAATATGCGAAACATGCGTAGTGTGGCGACAGTCGGGGCGTTAGCGGCACTGGCGGTGGGCGCCGGCACCGCGTTCAGCACGGCCGCCTCCGCCGCACCCAACGTCACTCCGCAGGGTGTCTGCGGCAGTGCCTACAAGACCGTGAACTCCGCGCCCGTCGGCTCGCTGGGCACGGTCTACCTGACGTACAACTCCAAGAACGGCAAGAACTGCGTCGCGACGATCCGCGCCAACCCGGGCACGCTCAAGTACATGTCCACGTACATCTACGTCCCCGCCACCGACGAGTGGGCCGGGGACGACGGGAGCTTCTCGTCGTACGCGGGGCCTGCCTACGTGTACGGAAAGGGCTACTGCGTGAGCTGGGGCGGCAGCATCGACAACGTGTACGTGTCGGTGGAGAACTCCAACTGCGCCTCCCTGAAGGAGCACCGGGTCACTGAAGTTCGCTGATCCGGCTGATCCCGGTCGGTCAACCGGCCATGAGTTCCCGCGCCGCCGCCTCCCGTGGTCCGATGTCGCGGTCCTGCCGCCGAAAGGACATCGGGAAGGCGTTCACGAGCCGCAGGCGGCGCGGGATCTCATAGTGGGTCGGCATGCCGACGAGCGTGCACGGCCTCACGGCCGTGGCCCGTGAGGCCGTGCACCGGGGTTCGCGGAACCAGGACGGCGGTTCGCTCAGCTCGAGGGAGCGCAGAGCCGCCGCCAGGGCTCGTTCGTTGCTGACATCGAGGGCCGTGTCGGTCAGCTTGATGACGTGTTCGTCGCCGTGCGCCAGGGCCCGCTCGAAGACTTCCTCCGGCGCGAAGGTGCCTGGTGGGGTGTACGCGACCGGGGCGTGGGGCGCGTACATCGCGGTCACCGCCGCAGATGCCGCCCGGGCCGCCCGCAGGCTCGGTACCCACAGGGCTCGCGGAAGTGCGGGAAGGGTGCGCGGGACGCGTTGAGGGCCGTGGCCGCGTGGACCGGCATGATCTGCTCGCCGTGGCCGTGGGTGGCATACCGGTGAGTGGCCGCCTGCACGAGTTCGCTGAGGCAGCGGCGAGCCTCGTCCGCGTCCCTGACCGCGGGCGCCCACACCGGCAGGCCCGTGACGCGGCCGAGCCGGCGGTGAAGCCGCCTTCCCGTTCGGCGATGGGTGTCACCGCGTCGAGAGCCGCGGCCGCCGTGTCGGCTCCGGCCGGCGGAGCGACATCCGTGACGGAGTGGTAGTGGGCGGCCGGTAACAGGGGCCGTGAGCCGGCTCGACCAGACGCGGCTCGGTGTCCTTGCCGGTCAGAGGAGCTAGGGCGGCCCTCTGCCCTCCAGTGTTGCGCGACGCCGTGCCCGTGCGGTCGGGCAGCCGAATATCGCGTGCGCTGCCGGCGGCGGACGTAGCAGACTCCCGGCATGGCCGACATGCACATGTTCCGGGACGAGGTCACAGGTTGGGCCGCCGGCGGCTCCGGCCGGGCGGCGAGCGAGCTGGCGAAGCTCCTGGGGGTGCACACGGCGGTCCTGCTGGAAGGGCTGAGCGACCTCGCGGCCGTCGAGGCGCTGGCCGCGGGGCGCGGCCGTGACCTGGCGGGCGAGGGGGTGTGTGTGCTGTCCATGGGCGGGGCGATGAGCGTCGGACGCTACGCGGCGCTCCTCGGGCCGTCCGGTCTCGGCCTGCGCCTGCTCGGTCTGTGCGACGAGCGGGAGAAGCCCTTCTTCGACCGGGGTCTCGACCCGGCCTGGGCACCGCGCCCCAGCGTCTTCGTCTGCGCGGCGGATCTGGAGGACGAGCTCATCCGTGCGCTGGGCACGGCGCGGATCGAGCAGATCATCCAGGCCGCGGACGAGCTGCGCCCCTGGCAGACCTTCGTACGGCAGCCCGCCCAGCACGGCCGACCCCGGCACCAGCAGCTGCGGCGCTTCCTCGGCACGAAGAAGGGCCGCAAGATCCGTTACGGCCGCCTCCTGGTCGAAGCCCTCGCCCCCGACCAGGTGCCCGCCCCGCTGGGCGACCTCTTCGCCACCTTGTGAGGGGTCGTTCCCGGACCTGTCGGTGGTGATCAGGTCGGGACCGTCCGCAGGACACCGTGCGGCGGCATCCGTGCGGTGCGAGGAGTTCGGCCAGCTCCACCCCGTCGACGCGGGGAACCGCCCTACGGGATCTCCGACGACCCTGACCTGGTGTGACTTCTCCCACCTGCTCTTGCCGGGGCACGGAACGCTTACCTACGTTCGGTCGTATGTCCCACCATGGCCGCGCCTTCCCCGGAGAACCGGACGAACCCGTCGCAGCGAGTGATCCTGCCGCGGACCGTCCTGACGCCTCCCCGACGATCGACCTGGTCGTCGACCTGAGTTCACACGAACTGCTCCGGCGCGCTCATGTCCTGGACGCCCTCGGTGCCGACTGGGACCCCATGGCCGCGCTGCGCGGCGAGGAAGCGGCGTACGAACTGCTGTACTCCGGTCTCAGCGCGGAGCAGCAGCGGGTGTACGACGAGCTGGTCTCGGCCGGTGTGCTTCCGGGCGGAGGCGGCGGTCATGCTGCCGCTTGACCCGCAGGCCGACGTCGGTCGTCGCGCCTGGGTGGCCTGCCCGAACTGTGACGACCGGCGCGGGTGCGTCACCTGTGAGCAGGGCCGTACCTGCTCCGACCATTGGCGCTACCTGCTCTCGAACGTCGGCAGCCTGCTCCATCTGCAGTGCCGGTCGTGCACCCACATCTGGACCCACGAGACCCACTTCGGTGCCACCCGCTCCCCGTGGGAGCGCATCACCAGCGGCCTGCGACGACGTTGATCGTGTGCCGGGGCTGACCACGGGGTGAGCCGGGTCGCCGGTGCAGTCGTGGGCACGGGCGGGTGAGGCCGGACGGCCGATGGGCGCCCGCTTTCGGATGACCTCTCCGTCTGTCGCCGGGGCCGGCGGGACGCCGTGGTCGAGGATCGCGGTCGGCGGTCATCCCTGCCTGCCGTTCGCCCGCCCGGAGGCAGCCGTGCACATCCTGCTCCTAGCCAGCGCGTTCAACAGTCTCACCCAGCGCACCCACGCCGAACTGCGCGACCGCGGCCACACCGTGGCGGTCGAACTCGCCCTGCCGGGCGGCTCGTTGTCGGATGCCGTGCGGCGGCACGCACCGCGGCTCATCGTGGCGCCGATGCTGAGGACGGCGATCCCCGAAGAGGTGTGGACGGCGTACACCTGCTTCGTCGTCCATCCCGGCCCGGTGGGCGACCGAGGACCGTCCTCCCTGGACTGGGCGATCCACGAGGGCGTCGAGGAATGGGGTGTCACCGTCCTGCAGGCCGACGGGGAGATGGACGCCGGTGACGTGTGGGCCTCCGTGCCGTGCCGGATTCCCCAGGTACCCAAGAGCGAGCTGTACCGGGGTGAGATCGCCGACGCCGCGATCGAGGCCGTCATGCTCGCGGTGGAGCGCTTCGCCGGGGGCACCTACGCACCGCGCAGACAGGACGCGCCAGGCACGACCGGCGCTGCCGCCGCCGAGCCCGACGCCTACGCCGGCCCACGCCCGCGCACACGTCCGTACCTCGACCAGAGCGTCCGGCGGATCGACTGGGCCGAGGACTCCACCCAGGACGTCCTGCGCAAGCTGAGGGCGGCAGACTCGCAGCCCGGTGTGCTGGACGTGCTGCTCGGCGGTGAATGGTATCTGCACGGTGGTCATCCGGAGAGCGTGTTGCGTGGCCGTCCGGGCGAGCTGCTGGCCACCCGGGCCGGGGCGGTCTGCCGGGCCACCAGCGACGGCGCCGTGTGGATCCCCGAGC
>NZ_LRTR01000785.1 GCF_001550375.1 Streptomyces europaeiscabiei
CGCCCTGGCCGCCCTCGTCGGCTCCCCCCGCACGGCCGGTTCACCCGCCGCGTTCCGCCGCCTCCTCACCCCTGGCGAACTCGACCGACGGGCGGCCGCGCTGCTCCGCCACCCCGACCTCCTCGCCCCCGTCGCCACGCTGCACCACGCCGGCCTGCTCGCCACGCTGCAGCCGGGGCGGGCCCTGACGGCCTGAGCCCGCCCGGCCCACCCCCGCAGCCCCGCTACCAGCGCAGAGACAGCCCCGCGAGGTGGTCGTCGAGCAGCCCGGAGATGATCCGGTGGTCGTGGAGCGAGGGATGCCAGTCACAGCCCAGGTGATCGAGGCCGGGGTCGTCGTAGTACCAGTGACTGACCCGGCCGTCGCCCCGCCGGCCCCGCTCCTCGACGATCCGCCGGGTGGCCTCCGTGAACGCGGTGGTGTTCCAGAGGTGGGCCGCGGCGACCACGAGGAACGTCCTGCGCCCGTACCGGGCGCGCAGCTTGTCGAGGAACCCGTGAAAGGCGCTCTCGTAGGCGGCGACCAGCTCGGCCGTCGTGCTCCAGCGCTCCCCGGGGTTGAGGGGCGTCGAGAAGTCGTTGATACCGAGCCCGACCACGACGACCTGCGGACGCCAGCTGTCCGGCTTCCGCCAGACATCGCCCTCGACGTTCAGCAGGGCCCGGTCGTAGTACGTGCGGAAGTCGGTTCCGGGATCGCCGCCGTTGTAGTTGCGGACCATTCCCCGGCCGGAGAAGGCGTTGATCTGGTGGTCGGCGTCCAGCTTCCGGGCGGTGAGCGCGCCGAAAGTGAGATCCGCGTTGCTGTTCCGGTTGACCCCGCCGTTGCCGGAGCAGTCCTGGGTGCCGGAGACATTGCCGTATCCGGCGGTGTACGAGTCGCCGATGAACTCGATCTGCCTGGTCCGCGCCCGGGGTCTGGCGAGAATCGCGCCACCGGGAGCCGCGACGAAACCGCCGAACCGGCCGGCCGCCCACGGGCTCTCCGTGCGCTTCACGACCCGCACGCGGTGTCCGCCGTCGGGGAGGCCGTCGATCCAGGAGACGGTCCGGCCCGGGGTGACGAGGGTGGCCACGGTCGTCCCGTCGACCTGGACGTCGTAGTCGTTGTCGGCGTCGTCGAGGACCACCCCGACGCCGGTTCCGTGGAACCGCCCCTCGAAGGAGATCCCGGGCCAGCTGTACCGCACTGTCCCGTCGGCAGCCTTCCTGACCCGGCCGACCGTGTGGAACCGGGCCGCCCGCGTCTCGGCGGCCCGTGCGGGGGACACGACGGTGGCGACGAGGCCGGCGGCGGTGGCCGCGACCACCGTCCGTCGGGATAACTGGCGAGGCGTCTGCATGGCCGTCCCTTCGACACACGGAGTGTGGGAGCGCTCCCAAGGTGCGCGTTATCGAAGGTGACCGTCACACACGGCGCCGTCAACCCCTCGCGACGACATCCGCCACGCGCGCCCGCGACTCATGGAGACCCGTGCAGCCGGTCATGAGGGCTGGTTCACGTGGTCCGCCGAGGCGGCGGGGGTGTCTTTCCGGGGGGCTTTTCCGGCCTGCGTGGTGACGCGGTCGGCCGAGCCGATCAATAGTCCGTGGCCGTAGCCGGCCGTGGTGACGTGCCCGGCTCCCCGACGAGCATCAGCCCGCGACGGGGCGCCGGCGTCACCGGGGAACGCTCGACCAGTGGGAGGTTCCCCGCGAACTTCCGTCTGATGCCCGCGCCTTCGTCTCCGCCGGCGAAACGGCGCGCCGCCCGCGGGCTCGACTCCCGGCCGGGCGGGCGAGGTCCGCTGTCCGC
>NZ_LRTR01000786.1 GCF_001550375.1 Streptomyces europaeiscabiei
GGCCCCCGCGACCACGGGCAGCCCGGCGGGCAGGCCCAGCGCGGCGGCGACGTCGGGGAGCAGTGTGAACGCGGCGGTCGTCGGCACGAGTTCGGGCAGCCGGTCGGCGCTCACCCCGGCGACGTCCAGGGCGGGGCCGTGCCATCGGGTGGTGCGCATGTCCAGCAGGCCGGTGGCGGAGGCGCAGGACCGGTCGGTGACCAGCCGACCGGTGAACCGGGAGAGGACGTAGTCCTTCAGGCCGCACCACGTGGCCGTGCGCCGTACGAGGTCGGGCTCGTGTGCCGTGAACCAGGCGAGTTTGGCGAGCGGGGCCATGGAGTGCACGGGGGTTCCGGTCGCCCGGTGCAGCGTGTCGGCGCTTCCGGTCGCGCGCAGCCGTCGGGCGATGTCGGCGGCCCGGGTGTCGGCCCAGCTCAGCGCCGGGGTCAGCGGTTCGCCGGAGGAGTCCAGGGCGAGCAGGGTGTGCAGCGCGGCGCTGAAGGACAGGGCGACGACCGGGAGACCGCGCCCGGCGCAGATCTCAGCGCTCTCCCGGACCGCTTCGATCGCTCCGGCCAGCACCGTCTCCGGATCATGGACGGCTTCCCCGTGCCGTCCGGTGCGCAGGGGTGCGGGTCGCTCGACGGTCAAGACCACACGGTAGGCACCGTCCACCGCGACCACTTTGGTCGCGGTGGTACCCAGGTCGATCCCGAGCACCACCTGGGTCTCGTCCTTCATCACTGTTTCCTTCTCCGTTTTTGTGGCGGTCTCGACTCGGTGTGCTGTTCCGTGGGGTCGTACGGGTGCCGGCCCCGCGCCCGCGGGCAGGGGGCAGGGCGCGGGGCCGGCTGTCTCAGGGCCCCGCCGTCGCACGGCGCAGAGCCGGGTTCTTCCGTTCGCTCGCCCCGTCGACAGGCCGGGATGTCGTCGTTCGCCCCTGCATGGGATGCCGCCCTTCCGTCTCGACGGTGCGCGGTAACGCGCCGTACATCTGCAGACGCCCAGGACCGTAACAGCATGCGAGACTCAAGCCAACATGTTGAACAGACGAGGATGCATGGCGGCGGGCAGTTGCACTTCTCCATCACCTGCGGCCAGTATGTTGTTCGACGTACAGCATTTGGTTCAGGAGGGTTGGTTCGAGTGTCAGGACATCCAGAGGTGGGGCTCGCCGGGCTCGGGGTCATGGGGTCGGCCATCGCCCGCAGACTGCTGCGGCGTGAACGCATCGTGCGGGTCTACGACGTCCGGCAGGACGCGGTGGCGCAGCTCGCCAGGGACGGCGCCGTCCCGGCGGACTCGGCGGCGCAGCTTGCCTCGTCCTCCGTGGTGATCCTCTCCCTCAACACCGCCGACATCGTCGAGCAGGTGGTCTTCGGCTCCGAAGGAGTGCTCACCGCCACCCCCGAGGGCGTCCTGGTCATCGACATGTCCAGCATCGATCCCGGGCGCACCCGCGACTTCGCCGAACGTGCGGCGAAGCTCGGCGCAGGCTGGGTCGACGCCCCCCTGTCGGGCGGGGCGCCGGGCGCGGAGCGCGGCGAGTTGACGCTGATGCTCGGCGGCGAGGACGACCAGGTGGAGCGGGCGCTGCCCGTGCTCGGGGAGCTCTCCTCCCAGCTCACCCACCTCGGCCCGGCCGGCTCGGGGCAGCTGGTCAAATCCGTCAACCAGGTGCTGGTCGGCTGCGGTCTCGCCGCCCTCGCCGAGGCCGCCGCCCTGGTGCGGGCGGCCGGTCTGCCGCCACGGCAGGTACAGGTGGCGCTCACCGGGGGCAGGGCCGACTCGGCACTGCTCCAGGAGTTCTTCGTCAAGTTCGCCGAGATCGATCTGACCCCCACCGGACGGGTCAGCAACATGGTCAAGGACCTGGAGGCGGCCCGCGACTACGCACGCTCGGAAGGAGTGCCGCTGCCGGTCACCACCGCCGTCTCCGAACTCCACCGCTGGCTGGCCGCGGCGGGCCACGGCGACGCCGACAACGCCGCACTCATGCACTACTACGGCACCGGAACCATCACCGGAATGGGATGTGGAACCGGGAACGGTCCGACGGGAGGCCGGTCATGACGGTTTCAGCCACGGGTCCTTCGCTGTTCGACCTCTCCGGCCGGCTGGCCCTGGTCACCGGATCAAGCAAGGGCATCGGATTCGCCCTGGCTGCGGGACTGGCCGAGGCGGGCGCCGAACTCGTCCTCAACGGCCGCGATCCCGGGGCCCTGGAACGCGCCCGCGCCGAACTCGCCGAACGCACCGGGACCAAGGTGCACGCCGTGCCCTTCGACGTCACCGACGAGGCGGCCGTACAGGCGGCGGTCCAGGAAATAGAGAACGGGGTCGGCCCGCTGGACATCCTGGTCAACAACACGGGTGTACAGCACCGGGAACCGCTCCTCCAGGTCTCCGCCGACAACTTCGAACGGGTCCTGCACACCAACCTCACCAGCGCCTTCCTGGTCGGCCGCACGGTGGCCGCGGGCATGGTCGGCCGCGGCCACGGAAAGATCGTCAACATCTGTTCCGTCCAGACCTGGCTCGCCCGTCCCGGCATCGCCGCCTACGCGGCCTCCAAGGGCGGCCTCGCCATGCTGACCCGGGGCATGTGCGCGGAGTGGGCCGGGTCGGGGCTGACGGTCAACGGCCTGGCGCCCGGCTATGTGGTCACCGAACTGACCCGCCCCCTCGTCGACGACCCTGCCTTCGACTCCTGGATCCGGGGCCGCACCCCGGCCGGGCGCTGGGCCTCGGTCGAGGATCTCGTCGGCACGCTGGTGTGGCTCGCCGCCCCCGCGTCGGACTTCGTCAACGGTCAGGTGATCGCCGTCGACGGCGGCCTGACCGCGGTCATCTGAGAAGGACCGAGGACATGAACTCACCAAACTCATCGAGCTCGAACCCATCAAACTCGCCCTCGTCTTCCTCGTCTGCCTCGTCTGCCTCGTCTTCCTCATCGACGATGCGAGCGGTCGTAGCCCACGGGGCGGGCGACCTGCGCGTGGAGGAGCGGCCTGTGCCGGTGCCCGGACCCGGCGAGGTGGCGGTGGACATCCGCTACGGCGGGATCTGCGGCTCCGACCTGCACTACTGGCGGCGCGGCGCGGTCGGCGAGTTCCGGCTGCGCGAACCACTTGTCCTCGGCCACGAGATCGTCGGCCTGGTACGCGCGGCGGGCCCCGGCACGCAGGCACCGCCGCACGGAACCCCGGTGGCCGTGCATCCCCTGGCCTCCTGCGGCACGTGCCGACAGTGCGCGGCGGGACGGCGCAACACCTGCCTGGACACCGGCTATCTGGGCAGCGCCGCCCGCAACCCCCACGTCCAGGGCGGCTTCGCCGATGTCCTGGTGGTGCCCGCGGAACGGGTTCTGCCCCTGCCCGTGGGCCTCGACCTGCGGCTCGCCGCGGTCGCCGAGCCCGCGGCGGTCGCCTGGCACGCGGTACGACAGGCCGGCGACGTACGGGGCAAGCGGGTCCTGGTCACGGGCGCCGGACCGATCGGCTGCCTCGTGGTCGCGGCCCTGCGCGCAGCCGGAGCCGGTGAGATCACCGTGACCGACGTCCACGAGGCGCCGCTGGCCGTCGCCAAGCAGGTGGGCGCCGACTCGACCGTACGGATCGGCGACCCCGCGAGTGGCGAGGACGGGATGGAGGGACTGGCGGCGGACATCGCCATCGAGTCGTCGGGCAACCCCGCCGGGCTGCGCACCTGCGTGTACGGAGTGGACCGCGGCGGCCTGGTGGTGGGCCTCGGCCTGCTCCCGCCCGGGGACACCCCGGTCGCCGCGAACGCGGTGATCACGAGGGAGCTACGGCTGGTCGGCTCCTTCCGCTTCGACACCGAGCTCGGCGAGGTACTCCGGGCGCTGGCCGACGGCCGCCTCCCGGTCGACCCGGTGGTGACCTCCGTACTCCCCGTGGCGCACACCGGCGAAGCCTTCGAACTGGCAGCCGACCCAGCGCGGTCCTGCAAGGTGCTCCTCGACTTCGCGGATACGACGAAGGCCTGACTCGGTCCGACTACGCCCGCACGCGGACCGGCCACGAACCGGACCGCCTGTCCCGGCTGCGGTCGTGTCCGCCCGCCGGGCCCGAGCGGCTCCTTCCCTGGACGGTTCACCCGCACGGTCCCGGCGAGGTGGCCCATCCACTCCGGCCCACCCCGGGGCTACCACTCACCCGCCAACAACCCCTCCGACCATGGGAGTTCAGCATGTCGGGCACGCCCGTACCCCGTCCCCGCGTCGCGGTGAGCCGCACCGGCCTGCCAGGCCCCGCCGTCGGGCGGCTCGCCTCGCGATACGACGTCACCGCCTGGGAAGGAACGGCGCCCCCCACCTCCGCCGAACTGGGCACACTGGTCCGAGGCTGTGAGGGGCTGCTCGTCCTCGGCAGCGACCGGGTGGACGCCGCACTGCTGGACGCGGCCGGCCCCGGCCTCCGCGTCGTGGCGCTCGCGTCGATGGGCTACGACGGCGTGGACGTCGACGACGCCGCCGCGCGCGGCGTGGTGGTCACCCACACCCCCGACGTGCTCGCCGACACCACCGCCGACGTGGCGATGGCGCTGATCCTGATGGCGCGGCGGCGCCTCGGCGCCAGCATGGCCGCGTTGCGGCGTGGCGAGTGGGGCGCCTTCAGCATGGACGCTTTCCTGGGGCTCGACGTACAGGGCGCGACGCTCGGGCTGATCGGCTACGGGCAGATCGCCAAGGCCCTCGCACGCCGGGCGGCCGGATTCGGCATGCGGGTGCAACACCACCATCCGCGCCGCAAGGAGGACGACGACCTGTCCCGCTGGGTCACCTTCGACGAGCTGCTGCGCACCAGTGACGTGGTGTCCCTGCACACGCCCCTGACGCCCGAGACCGCCGGCATGATCGGCGCACCGGAACTCGCCCTGATGAAACCGACGGCGACGCTCGTCAACACCGGGCGGGGCGGAATCGTCGACGAGGAGGCACTGGTCGCCGCGCTGCGCGCCGGGAAGCTGCACTCGGCGGGACTGGACGTGATGGTGGACGAGCCCCGTACGGACCCGGGCGATTCGCTCCTCACCGAGCCACATCTGGTGGTGCTGCCGCATGTGGGTTCGGCGACGGAGGCCACACGCGCGGCGATGGTTGAGCTGGCGGCGAGCAATATCGAGGCCGTATTGGAAGGCGAAGCGGCACCGACGCCGCTGCCGGGAACCACGGCACGGCCGACGAGGACCCGGTAGGACGGTCGGGCTGACGTGGCGAAGTGATGCCCCAGGCCAATCGGCACACTTGGGACTTGGCCCGTGAAGACTGCAGGCGTGTCCACACCGGCTATTGCGGTCAGTTCACCTGGAAGGAAGTGGCTGCCCGGTGTCCGAGCCCCACGAACGGTCCATCCCCATTGCTGGTGGATGCATGGTGACGAGGCCGTGCTCCCTGCACGCGGAGGAGGATTTCAGGAGGCATGTGCATCGGCCTGCTGCCGCCCGGCGAGACACCCCTGCTGGGCAACATCGCGGTCACCCCCGAACTGGGGCTTCGGGGCGCCTTCCCTTTCGACTCCGAGGTCGACGACACGATCGACCTGCCGGCCCGGCGCTGCCCGTCAACGCGATCGTGACGCACACCTTCCCGCTCGCGGAGGCCCCGCGCGCCGCCTTCGACATCGCCCACGACCGGACCGTCGCCTCCAAGGCCTTGGCCCAAGCATCCGTCAGCTCGAGCATCATCGTGCGCGCCGGCGCCGGACTCGATCAGGCCTCAAGGCAGTAATCGTCCGGTCGCCAGCGAAGCGGCGAAGTCAGCATCGGGTCAGCAAGAGCCTCGCCAGGGCCGCCCACAGAAAGCCACACCCCGGAGTCACCAGCCGGACCGACCCAAGCCCGCACCGGCTCAACCGCCGTCCGGGCCACGGTCGAGAGCGGGAGGCACACTCCGTCCGCCTCCCAAGCATCATCCATCTCCCCCACGGGGACCTGTGCTCCGCCATACCTCTCTTTCCACTCGCCGAAGCACCCGCACACTCAATCGGCCCCACCAGATTTTCCCCGTCCAGCGCGCTGTGCGGGTCGGGATCTTCCAGCAGATACGCACAGCCGGCGAGCGGGTCGAACGATGTAAAGGCGACATGCGCGCCCCACGTACGCGACGCCTTTCGCCTGATTGCGCGGGTACGTCCTCACAGCAAGTGACGTGCGGGCCGGATGGCCGCGGCTCGGGCGGGCGAGCGCCCGGCCGGTGCTGGTGTCCGTGGGCGCACACGCCCAGCCATCGACATGGGTGCCGAACGGAGGGGACGGAGGGCAACTCGTCCGCCCCCTCCGGCACAGGACATCGTGTTATGCGTTCGCGGGCTCCGACTGCGCCTCGCGCACGGGTGGCGCCAGGCGGCCGGTGCTGTGGAGCCCGTAGAGGGCTGCCGCGCAGGCCAGACCAAGTACCGACAGTGCCACCCACGGCAGCGCGGACATCCCGGCGGCGCGGGCGGCGTCGAGCGCGGCGCCCGTCAGCAGGTTTCCGAGGGTGATGCCGATGCCGCAGATGGTGTTGTACAGGCCGTAGTGGGTGGCGACAAGGCGGTTGCCGGAGAGTCGGACGATGGTGTCCATCTCGAAGGGGTACGCGATCATCGTCCCGATCGCCAGGAGCAGCGCTGACAGCGTCGGCGGCACGGCCGCAAGCAGCCACAGCCCCAAGCCGCCGTCCGGTACCGGGACCGCGGTGGCCACCAGCAGGGGAACAAACGCAAGCCCCATGGCCAGGAGCCCCCAGGTCAGTGCGCGGCCCGGTTCCATACGGGCCTTGCACCAGGCCGTCACCTTCGTCTGGCCGAGGATCGTGCTCGCCCCGGACACCGCGAAGAGCAGCGCCACCGCAGCCGTTCCGAAGGTGCCCTCCCCGCCCAGCCGCCGTACTTCAAGCGGCAACGCAAGGTAGACCTGGAAGGACATGACGTACGAGCCGATCATGGCCATGGAGAACAGCAGGAACGGCCGGTTGGCGAAGATGCCGCGCCACTGCGTCCACACGCCCTCTCTCTGACCGCTCTTGCCCTCCTTGGCGTCGTCGCCCCGGCGGTCGGGCAGGGCCCGGAACTGAACGATGCTCAACAGAGCGAAGATCCCCGCCGCGGCAAGGCACGTGACGCGGAAACCTACTCCGGTCAGCACCATGCCCACCAGCGGACCGAGCAGGATCCCGGCCTGATAGAAGATGTTGAACAGCGCGAACGCCTCGACCCGCCTCTCGCCCGCGTCCGCCGCCAGATAGGCCCGTACGGCCGGGTTGAACAGCGCGCCAGCCAGTCCCGTCGCCGCCGAGGCGGCCAGCAGGGCGGGTACGGACTCCACGAGTCCGAGGGTCGCGAAGCCGATAGTGCGTAGCACCAGCCCGGCTATGATCATGGGCTTGTAGCCGAGCCGGTCGGCCAAGGTTCCGCCGAGCAGGAACATGCCTTGCTGGCTGAAGTTGCGTACGCCGAGGATCAGCCCGACCAGCCAGCCCGCCAGCCCCACGGGACCTGCCAGATGCGCGGCCAGGTACGGCATCAGCATGTAGAAGCCGAGGTTGATGGTGAACTGATTCACCATCAGCAACTGCACGCTGCGTTCGTAGGAACGAATCTGTGCGATGGTCGACCTCACCGGCTGCCCTCCGCGAGCATGTCGGCGCCGCCGAGCCGCTCGACGGCGTCGCTGTCCGCGGACGCCCCGGCTTCCGCGTCGTCTGCACCGTCTGCACCGTCTGCGCCGTCTGCGCCGTCTGCGCCGTCTGCGCCGTCCGCGCCGTCCGCGCCGTCCGCGCCGAGCGGACCGGCCATGCCGGATCGCGGCTTCGAGTCGGCCGGCGTGAGCGGGTCGATGACGTTCTCGCACCGCGTCCAGCGGGTGACCTCCTTCTCGTCCAGGCGGCCGATCACCTCCGGTTCGGACGTGGGTGGGGAGTTGAGCAGGCCATGGGCGGCGCAGTAGTCGTCGTCGTAGACCGTGCCGAGATAGCGCTGCGGACCGTCGGGGAAGACCGCCGCGATCCGGGTGTCCGCAGGTAGGGTGCGGGCCAGCCAGCCGGCGACCATCGCCACCGCGCCGACGCTCCAGCCGCCGGTGGCGTAGTGGGAAGCCGCCAGCTGACGGCAGGTCCACACCGCCTCCGCCGGGGCGACCCAGTGCACCTCGCCGAAGTTGTCGTACGCGACATTGCGCGGGTAGATGCTGGAGCCCAGGCCCCGCATCAGGCGGGTACGGGCGGGCTGGCCGAAGATCGTCGACCCGATGGTGTCGACGCCGACCAGCTTGAGGTCCGGGTAGAGCTGCTGGAGTACGCGGGAGACTCCCGCGGAGTGTCCGCCTGTTCCCACGCTGCACACCAGCACGTCTATGTGGCCGAGCTCGGTGGCCAGTTCGAGGGCGAGCGGGGTGTAGGCGGTGGTGTTGTCGGGATTGTTGTACTGGTCCGGGCACCACGAGCCGGGGTGCTGCTCCATCAGCTGGGCGACCCGGTCGCGGCGGGCCTGCTGCCAGCCCCCGGTCGGGTGCGGCTCGGAGACGAGATTGACCTGAGCCCCGTACGCGGTCAGCAGCCGGGTCATGGACATCTCCAGACCCGGGTCGGTGACCAGCGTTACGGGGTGCCCGTAGACCATCCCGGCCAGGGCGAGCCCGAGGCCGAGGGTACCGCTGGTCGACTCGATGATCCTGCCACCCGGCAGGAGCTCGCCGCGGGCGCGGGCGCGCTCGACCATGTGCAGGCCCGGACGGTCCTTGATGCCGCCGGGGTTGAAGCCCTCCAGCTTCGCCCAGAAGCCACGGTCCGCCTCGGTGAAGGGCCGGGAGATGCGCAGGAGCGGGGTGTTGCCGACAAGCCCCCGTAGTGCGGAACCGGAGCCGGTGGGAGTGAGGTCACTCATGGTCATGGAGTGCATGTTGTCTTCGCTCTCGAATCGGTATGGATGCGTGCGGATGCTCATCTCGCGCGACGGTCGAGGCGCGCGGCGGGGCGACCAGGGCCGACCCACGGGATGGCTCCTAAATGCGCCACCTGCAGATGGCGGTGCGAGCGGACCGGCCGCCGCTCGGCAGCGGTCTTCCGACGACGTCGGGGAGTTGGCGCACGGGAGTTGCCGTGTCGTCCGTCAGCGACAGCGCGACGAGGGCGCGCGGTGGGACCCGAGGGGACGACTGTGGGAAGACAGCCTTCCCGAGGTGGGGGTCGTGGCAGCGGTCGGGAGACTCGGACGGATCGAGAGTCTCGCCGTCGGAGCCCTCTGCGGGCAGAGTGACCGCACTCGACACTGTGGCTGAGCGAGCGGGTGACTCCGGCAGACTGTGTTGATCACCGAGGCACGTCAGCAGCACGAACAGCAGGGCGTACAGCGCGCTCCGGACGAGCCAACTCCTGCGGAGCGGACGTACGCATGGGGCATCGGCACGTGAAAGGGCATGGGTGGGCGGCACAGGTCCTCCGCGCGGCGGTCACTGCCTGTACGGGGAACTCTCCCGGTCAGGGCAGGGATCGGTGGGGGTCAGGGAAGCGAGCCGTCGACCGTCCCCGCGCCACGCACTGGGGCGCTGTTCGCAGGGGGTCAGACGTCATGACCGGTCACCGGGGGAAGGCAGGACACGGCCTGGGGTCGAGTCCAGAAGTCCCGGGAAGGACGACCGGTTCGGGACGCGTTGACCTAAATGCGAAGAACCGCGGAGTCCGCCGCTCGCGTTCTCGGGGCCGCGAAGTCTCGTGCCACTGCGGCGCGCCGGGCGGGCCCGGAGCCGGGCGCTTCGTCGCCGTTCTCAGAACTCAGCGGAGACAGACAGGGCACGGCCACAGCGGGGCCCTGGGAGGGCTGCCCGACCGCACAGGTTTCACCTGCGTGCGGCTGTCCGTGGCCGCCGTGATGGCCTTCCGGCTGCTGCCCCGCCGACTGCGCCAGCGTGGCAATCGTGACGCTCTCATGTTCGGCGGTTGGCTCGAAATGCCCGCCCGACGCCACGACGCCCTTCTCGGAGACGAGATGACTCACCGTCGCGTCAGGGCTGACGGCATGCGTGTACAGCAGGCCGAAGAGGAAGAGACCCAGCCCCAGCACACGCGACAGAGGCGCTGATGAGCGCCTCCTCGGCGTGTGGGAAGGAGACCAGGTCGTAATCATGTCGTGATCCTAACCTGCGCGCCGAACCCCGGTGCGCCACCTCGGGAGAACATGGCGCGAACCCAGCCCCCATGACAGCATCAGGGGCACCAGGTGGGACCAACCGCTCCGAACGGCTGGGGTCTTGAGCGTTCACAAACGCCCTGGTCAGCTCTGCGCTACTGCCTCGCGATCCCCAAGCTGCTGTCGGGGAGCTTCTTCCCTGCACTGCTGGAGCGACGCCGCCGCATCGACCAGGCCCTGACGCCATCCTCATGCGAAGACGGTGATCCGGCGCCGCTTCCACAAGAGCTCATGGCGATACCCGCATCTCCTGGACGTGGCGCAGCGGTGGTCCTGCCCGTCAGACCGCGGCGATGCCCTCCATGCCGGACTCGGCGAAAGCGGGCAGGCCCTCGGCTGTCGTGACCTTGGTGAGGGAGCCGTTCGCCTCCACACGGAAGCCGTCGACGGTGCCGGAGACCGCGTTCTGGACGTAGACGAACTTCTCGTCCTCCGTCACGGCGAGATCGATC
>NZ_LRTR01000787.1 GCF_001550375.1 Streptomyces europaeiscabiei
AGTGCATGCGGCCCCTGGTGCTGATCGCGGACATCGCGTTGACCGAGAACCGGTTGCCCGAGCGGCGCACGACCGGGGTGCACCCTTTGGCGCCCCAGGTGCGGCCGGTGACCTGGTCGGAACGGATGCCGACCTGGTCGGCGAAGAGCACCTCCCCGCCCTCGGCCTTCGCCCTGGCCCGGATCGCCGGCCAGGTCTCCTCCCGCCAGACGCGGACCGCTTCCGGGTTCTGCTCGACGCCCGCTTGTCCGGGCGCTGGAACGACAGCCCCCACCGGCGCAGATACGTGCCCACCCCTCGCTCGGTCAGCCGCACCCGGTACAGCTTCGCGATCAGATCCCCGACCCCGGCCCGCGTCCACAGCTGCCCCGCCAGCCCCAGGTCACAGGGACGGTGATCCAGAACCGCCTGCCGGACCGCCTCCTGCTCGACCGCACCGAGAACCTGATGCTCACCGACCCGGCGTCCACGCGGCTGAGCTACCAGCGCCTCGCGCCCGTCGGCCAGCCACTTCGCCCACCAGTTGTCCACGGCCTTGAGCGAGACCTGGAACACCGCCGCGACATCCTCGCGAGTCCGGCCCGCCACCAACGCGGCCACCGCCCGCAGCCGAAGGGCCTCCTGCGCCGACGGCGACAACTGCCGCGCATCCCCCACGAGTTCGCTCACGCAGGGGCCAACGACCCAGAACACCTACCGTTTCGGATCAATAACACCGCGATCGGCTGGCACCGCACCACCGGCGCCACCAATATCACCCGAGCCACCCGTCAAGCCAACCGCCGCTCACACGACCTGATCACCGCCGTGACCAGCACTTACCCGAGAACGCAATGACCCTGACGGTGACCGCGTTCGGGGTGGCGATCCGAGGCCATGGCGTGAATCACATGGACCCCGCCACCACCGAGCGATCTGTTCGTGGCGACCTATCCGTGTGGGCCCTCGACTTCGGCGCACAGGATTCGCTGCGCGCCGTCGCTGAGCCAGAAGGTTGTTCCAGCATGGTCGACGATCCGCATCTTGGCTGCACCGCGGGGCAGGACGGGTTCGAGGACTTCGCCTGTCCCGAGATCGAACAGGCGCTGTCTGCCTTTCCATTCGCCGGTCGCGAACACCGGTGTGAGCAGCACGTAGCGCCCCGAGGAGGTGACCTTGCCGTTGATGGCGTGCTTACCCGGCAGGCGCTTCCATCCCGATTGTTGATAGAGCGGCTCCATCACCGTCCCGTCCGGCGTGACCCGGGTGATGGTGAAGAAGTCGGCCCCGTACTTGCGCACGCTCGAGGCGTGCGAGCCTTCGACGCAGACCAGCATGCTGCCGCTGTGGCCGACCGCATCACCGATGATGCAGCTGTCGACCGATACGTCGGGGCCCTGGTTCAGTTGGTCGTCGCCGAATCGGTCGACCGGAAACCCGTCCGGGCCGAGAGTCCCGATCCGCGTCCATGAGGCGCTCGTCTCGCCGATGCGCAGGAACGCGAGGTATCGCGGGTTGCCAGTCCCGATCGGCTCATCGAGCACGACCACGTGCTCGGCCGCGAGTGCTCCTCGGCTCGCGTGGCCGGTCACCCGCGGCCGCTGCCCGTGTTTGGCGAAGCGATGCAGCACGTCGTCGCCGGCGATCGTTATCTCACGCCGCAACCGCAGATCGGTTCCGTACATCCGCAGCGTGCCGGCATCGGCGATCACGCCGAATGCGCCGTCGTCGAGCAGCACCGGCGCCGGGGCGTCATAAGCGTCGAACGGGTCACCCAACTCGTCGAGCAGCACCGTCTGAACCACCTGATCGGCGATCGACACCAACGCGTACCGGGCACCGCCGTCCCACCACACGACTGCGTAGAACACTCCGACACCGGATACCAGACACGACCCTGCCCGTATCGGACCGCCCACCTTGTCCGGCAGCCTGAACTCGGCCGTCTTCGCCAGTCTCACGGAGCACCCTCTCGATTGTCGGACGGGTAGGCCTCGGGCACGTCGTGTCACGTGTTCCGCGTGTCCCTACTCGCTCCCGGATCTTGTCGATGATCTACGGTTTCGTCCACCTGCTGGTCGCCTCGCCCGAACATGCCGAAGGCCCGTAAAGTGAGCTTCACCGCCGCGCTCGCGGCGGGCGGTTACGTGACCCGCGAGCAGGTGTACGAGATCGGGAACTACCCCGACAGCCGATCCCTAAAGGGACTCACCAGGTCGATCAACCGGATTGTTGGCGAGATGCGGGGCAGCGGCGAAATCCCCACCGACGCGGTCAACCCGTTCGTGCCGGCGTACGACCCGGTAACCGGCCGGGCAGTCGGCTTCCGGGTCCCGCCGGAGATCGTCGCGCTCGGTTAGGCCGGTGCCACCCCAGACGATGGGCAGCCGTCGGTGTTCGTGCAAAACGCCGACGGCTGCCCATCGCTTTATCCGTTCGCGCCCGACCCGGCGACGCGCAGCGGCCGGTAGCCGTCGGTGTCGAGCTGGGCGAGTTCGCCGTCGATGTCGACCGAGTGCGTGCCGTAGAAGTGCACGTTCTCGTGGTGGGTCGGCCAGATATGCGCCAGGACCTCGTCGTCGACCTGGCGGCCGGTCCGGCGCAAGGCGGCCACGCCGAGGCCGTGGTACTCGGTGGACCAGCAGACGATTGCGTTGGTGGCCAGAGTGAGGCACCACATCTGCTCGGTCTGCTGCTCATGGTGCCGGCGCCGGAGCGCTCCCTCACCGGCGTACGCGAGAGAGCGGCGCAGGGCGTGCAGGTTCTCGCCCCGGGAAACCCCGAAGCCGCGCCAGTTCCTCCGCCGAGAACACATCCTGAGTCGCCACGAACCCACCGCCTGAGCATCGACCGTCACCAAACGGACGGCACGCTAGGGCTCGCAACAGAGCTTGATCAACCCTCAGTTCTTACCGTTGTTTTTGGTCTGGAAACTACGGACGGGCCCGGGCCCGTACTCAATCGACAAAACGCACCTCCGGGTGAGCGGAGGAAGGGCCGTTCAACAAGTCCTGGGGCCTGTCACGCAGGTGCTGGTCGAAGAACGCGGTGATGAAGGCGCGTTGGGCGGCGGTACTGCGCTCGGGTTCCACCGTGCCGATGTACTGCTCGCGGAGTTGGGCCGGGACGTCCAGGCGCTCGTCCAAGGCCGGCACGAACGACTGAGCATCCGTGTAACTGAAGTGACTGGCCTGTTCCAGACTCAGATCGCGCTTCCAGCCCGTCGAGCGGTCCCAGAAGGACCGCCAGGACGGCTTGTTGAGGTGCGTCTGATTGGCCTTGCCCATGAGCATGAACGGACGGTCCAGTCCTGTCCGCGCCACGGGAAGGAATTCGCTGTCGTTGAACTGAAGCGTGCCGTCCATGTTGATACCCGCGTCGACACGGCGGTCTACGCGCATGGTCTCAGCCGCAGTGGCGCCCCCGCCCGAATGCCCGTACATCCCGACTTGCTCCAGGTCCAGCACCTTCGCCAGCCCCTTGGGCAGTCGGCGCCCCTCTGCGTCCGGGTTCCGACCGCGGTGCAAAACGGCGAGCTGATCGAGAACGAAGCGCGTGTCGCGCACCCGGGTGTCCAGGACCTTCTTCAATCCTTCGATTCCAGACATCGGCTTCTGCAGCTCGACCCGGCCCCGGGGAAACTCCACCGCAGGGGCCTCATAAGTGTGGTCCACGGTGACGACGACATAGCCACGGCTCGCCAGCTCCACCGCTGTCGAGGTGCCGAGCGTCCGGGAGATCTGCAAGCCCGGTGAGTACAGCACGACAGGCCGGCCCCCACGGTCGTCGACCGGGGCCATCGCGGCCGCCTCCGTGCGGATGTCGGCCCAGTCCACCTGGCCGGGCCCGGCAAGATTGAAGGAACCGGATTCGTCCACGGAACGCGCGACGCCGGCAGGCATGTACGGCTGACGGGGATACCCCTTCGCCCGAGGGGCCGGATACCAGATGCTGACCATCAGCTCCCGGGCCCTGCCGTTAGCCCAGGGGTCTCGCCGATCACTGTCGACGAGATGGAGCTCGGTGCTCCCGACCGGCTGCCGTCCCGTCGACTTCGGCAACTCGAACCGCACACCCGCATGAGCACGGGGCGAGGGCGGAGCGGAGGGCGCGGCAGAGGCGGCAGCCCCCGCCGAGATAACCAGACACAGGGCAAGGGGCACCGTGGTATTCACGACCGGTTGAATTCGCATGGCGACCAATCTCCGCCCTGGCATGCGTTCAGGGCATCCGTCGCCGGAGGGACTCGCCCCTGACATCCCCCGAGTAACTTCTCATCAACTCGTCAGGGTCGGCTCCGCCTCGGGAATCTTGAGGCACCCACGTCTCCCAGCGCCCGGTGCCACGCTCGGCACACCAGCCCCAGCGCCTCGCAGCGCACCTTGTCGACGATGGCACCAGGCCCTGGGCTCCTCCAGTTGCCTGAGCTGCCCAGCAACCCCAGCAGACAGCCCGACGCGCCCTGTGCCGACGTCCTGGTGACAACACGTCTGCCTTGGTGACATCTATCGTGCTTCGGCTCACTGGCTCCGGAAAGCGGACGACTGTTCTCTCCGCCTCAGAAGTCGAGGTCGAGGTAATCGATGTCGTTGATGGCGACGTCGGAGAGTGCCGCGGCACGCACTCCGCCTTCCTGAAAATAGACCTCTTTGAATCCTTCGGCGATGATTCCACGCATCTCCTGGTCGCTGGCTCGGGCGGCGCGGGCGGCGAACAGGCGCTGTGGTAGGTCGGGGGGAGGTGCACGGTGAGGCGGCGGAACCGTCCGTCGTCGGTCGTGCCGACCGTCGCGGTGTGGCCGAACCAGGCCCTCGTCTCCACCGTGATCCCGCCGGAGGTCGCGGCCTGCTGCTGACGGCGCTTGCGCACCTGGGGCTGTCAACGGGCCCGTACCGCGTCGTCGATCTTCGCGGCGACGTCGGCGCGGGCGTGCTTGCGGGCCCCGCGCCGGTAGCGGTTGACGGAGTCTGAGGTGACACCGATCTCCTGCCCGACGGCCTTCGCGCTGCCCAACTGCCGGAGCAGGTAGCCGATCTGGATCAACATCTGTGCGGACGCCGCTCGTCGGCCCTGATTCGGCTTCGCTCGCCGCCACTGCCGGCCCACTCATCGCGCCGAGCTCTCCACGGCCTGGTCCCGACTCGAAAGGCCGACAGTGGAACCGGCCGAACAAAGCGGCCCCCTGGCTGACTGCAGCCGCATTCTCCGAGCACTTCATGCTGATCGGTCTGCTCGTGTCTACGATCTCACCGAGTCTTCCGCTGGAGTGCCGCGGTGTTCCCGGATCGGGTAGCCGTGCCGCTGCACCTCGCCCGGGCCCGATCCGTCCGGCGGTCCCTGCTCGATCCGCCTCTCGTGCGCGGTTGCGCTGCCGGGCGTCGGGCCCTCGGCCTCCAACTACGCATGCGCCCGTACCCGGCGTTGCAGAGGGCGTCGGCCTCAGCGGCCATGAGCGTGTCGGCGAACGTCTTGAACCCTCGCGCGCAGCAGATCGGGACTCGGCGTGGCGAGGTTGTCCTCGGCGAGGGCGTGCAGGAGCAGACTGTCTGGTGCGGTCATCGTGCTGATCTCCTTCAAGGCTTGGGCACTTCGAAGGTCAGCCGGTGGCCTTTCATCTATGCGGGCATCAGCCAGAAGCCGGAGCAAACCCCCGGCTCAGGTCGAACCCGTACACCGCTTCCCTGGAGCCACCGGAGACCCGGCAGGCAACGAGAGAGGAGCGGCGATGAACAGTGCCCGGTTCAACCGCAACCCAGAGGTGCCTGTTGTGTCTGTTGAGGCCCTGTCGTGAGGCGGCGGCGGCTCGTCAGGTACCGGGGCTGAGGCGGTTCCCGGGGCGGGGGGCCATCCCGCGCGGAGCGCCCTGATGCGCCGCTTCGCCCGCGGCAACGGTCTGGTGTCGCCACAACCACAGGGACGTCACGGACAACAGCCCCATGAAGACCACCAGCAGGAGCAAAGACACCCACATAGGCCGGCTCCCAGGATGCTTCCAACCCTCCCAAGCAGCCAATGCCGCCCACAGCAAGGCAGCTGTCGCGTAGAAGGCGCGAATCCGGCGCAGCTGCCGCACGGCTCGCAAGGGCATTGAGTGATCACTTTTCGGTGCCATGCCAGCCCGTGTACCCCCGACCTTCCCCGATTCACCAAGCCTGCGGCCAGAAGACCGGGCTGGAACCTCATCCCTGTCCGTGCGCGCCGTTTCCGTGCCGTTTCCGTAGTCAGCCAGTGGACCGAAGGCGCAGACCAGTGCCCGTGCAGGCAGCCGGGGTGAGGTGAGACGCCGTCATGGCCTCACCCCACCCCGGGTTCCGTCTCTGTCAGCGTCTGCGTCCGGACCAGCCGCTCCCGATCCCCGCGACGTGCAGGGCCAGGAGCATCAGGCCGAGGAGCATGACGTTCGACGAGGAGAAGACATCGTTCGTAGTGATCTCGGCGGCGTTGATCAGGAAGGCGATGAAGAACAGTACTGCCGCGGCTATACCAAGCATGGAGCGATTCCTCTCGAAGACTGAGGTCCGTGTGCCCCCGTATCCCCCAGGTAGACCTCTGACCGTCGGAGCCGCGTCGCTGCAGACCGGAGCCCGGCCGGAACATCAGCTACCTGAGCCGGTCCGTGAACGCCTCCCCTGTATCGCGGTGTGGAGGTGGCCTTCCGCCCTGCCCCCTGGATCACCCCGACGCGTCAGGGTCGGGCACCATCCCGCAGCACAGTGCTTGCCCTCGGGCCTGGACGCCTCGGTGTGGATCCAGGGCGACCGATCACTCACCGCTTCCATCGTCAGTCGGGCCGCGCGCTCCTCGTCTGCCGGCCTGCGGGCGATCTGATCGACCTCGAATCCAGCCTTGGCTCGTCCGGACGAGTTGGGTCGGACGGCTCGTTGGAGACCCGTGGTGTCGATCAGCCAGGAGGCGAGCGCGCGCTGAGTCCGCGTCATGTGCGGAGGACTCCCTCAGGCGACGGGTGGTCTCCCACGTGCCACCGCCAACGACTTCAGGGTCGCACCGCCTTCTACGGCAACCGCGCCAGCCTCGAGAAGCGGCTGTCACGGCTGGAGCAGACCATCCACGAGTTGACGGACTTCCGCGTGCGTGAGCCGTGCGCCCACAGCATCAACCACCGTCATCGAAGAATGCAGTTGATACGGCAGGACTCCCGAACCGTTCGTTTCGACACCCGGTGGCTCAGCGGTGGTTGCCGAGACTCCGACCGACAGGGTGTACTGGAATCAAGAAACACGTTGAGCAATCCGGCCGCGGTCGCCTTGCTCAAGGCCTCGGACATCAGGACGCTTCTCCGGCACATCAGCCGTTCGAGGATCCGCCTGTGTCCTTCATCCCCATCTTCAGGGTTCCACTGTCCGTTGCCTCCGGCCGGAGGCAACGGACAGTGACCCTGGACAGTGGCCGATAGACCTGTCCCGACAAGCAAGAATGGGTTCTCGGATCATGCGACGGTACGTTCTCACCGGCACGCCGGGCTCGGGCAAGACATCAATCCTGCGGTGTCTGGACGAGATCGGCTACGGCGTTGTCGAGGAAGCGGCAACTGCGGTCATCGCGCAAGCACAGGCCCAGGGCGAGGACCAGCCATGGACCCGGCAGTCCTTCGTCGACGAGATCGTCGCTCTGCAGCGAAAGCGACAGTTGGAGGCCAGCGGTTCTGTTCAGGTGTTCGACCGATCACCGGTCTGCACCCACGCTTTGACCACCTACTTGGGGTGGCCCGTGTCCCGAGCGCTGGCTGCGGAGCTCGAACGGATCACTTCGCAAGGAGTCTACGAGCGGCAGGTGCTCTTCGTCCGCAATCTGGGATTCTGCGAGCCGACCGAGGCCCGGCGAATCAGCTTCCAGGAATCACTGGCTTTCGAAAGAATCCACGAAGAGAGCTACCGCGCGTTCGGCTACGAAGTCATCGACATCCCTGCGGACAGCCTGGCCCACCGCGTCGCCGTGATCAGTTCAATGATCTCTCGGCCCGCCTCATGAAAGCTGCCTGCCGTCATCCACGCTCCGCGACGGTCTCAGGCTGCCTTCGCGAGCCATCCCGGTCTCGTTGTACGGATCCTTGTCGGCAGAATGAGTCACATGGTCGATGCGTTGGACGCTGTGTTCACGCTGCCGCCGGGTGCCACAGGCTTCTTCCAGATGAAGCCCGGGCCCTTTCCGGAAACGGGTCGGCGAGCGTTTCGCACCGCGCTGTACGCAGCCGCCCGCGCCGCCAACGGCCAGGTGGGCGAGATAGGGGAACAGGCCTGCCCTCGGACGTTTCACACCGCATCAGTGACCCATGACGCGGCATACTTTGTCGTTCTCTGCCACGCCCACCACCCCTGGATCGCGTTCACCCAGGAGCGCCGGGACTGGTACGCAGACGAGTTCGTCGACCCACCGCCGTGGTCCCACCCCTTCACTGCCGCAGGATTCGTGGTCCTGACCGACAAGCAACTCGTCACACCGCTTTCCGAGGTGGCCTCTTCGTCACAGTCCCAAGCCGAGTGGCGCCAGGTGCGCTATCACGGCGTCACCACGCTGGGCGGGATGCACTTCAACGCTTGGGACTGACTCCCGGGCAAGGCACCACACCCGACGTCGGACTGAACGACAAGGGCGCAGAACCTGTCAGCCATGAAACTGCCCGGGGATGCGGCGCCCTGTCACCTGTACACCCCGTCCGGCGTCGCTCGCGGCCGAACGGACGACCCTGGCGGATCCGTCACCCTACTCGGAGAGTCGGGGCGCGAGGCGTTCCAGGACTGCGACGGGCATGATTCGGCGGCCGACGGGATCGAGCGCCCGGGGCATCGCGTCCTTGCCCTCGTCAGACCACAACCCCGCCCAGCGTCCCTCCGCGCCCGATCGCGTCGTACGCAGGCCGGATGGTCATAGGGAACAGCTCAGCTGGTCTCGACGAGGGCGATGGTGTCTGCGTCGGCGAAACGCGGCGTTTCCGCTTCGGCGACCATGAGGGAGGCGATTGCCGCGCGCGGTGCCGTGGGCGGGATCATGCGCGGCCTGAACTCTTCGGCACGGACGAGGCGCCCGTTGCCCTGGTAGGGCTTGTTCGTCAGCGGCCCGGCATGGACGGCGGTTCCGCCTGCGTCGCGGACCGCACGGCCGGAGACATCCTTGGCGTCCCACTCATGGCGCAGTATGCGCTTGAGGAGAGCGCCGGTGAATGTGCCGAACGCTCCTTCGGTGGCCCCCATGCCCAGGGAGGTCAGCCAGATGACGCGTGGTGCGGCCGAGGCGATCTGGCGGGCGCCTTCGATCAGAATCGCCGGGTCCTGCTTCTTGGTGATGCCCAGAGCGCTCACCACGACGTCGGCGCCCTCAACGGCTGCGGTGACACTGCCGGGGTCTGTCACATCCGCCCGGACCACACGCAGGTTTCCGGATGCGGGCGCCTGGACCTGTTCCGGTCGGCGGGCCAGGGCGATGACGTCATGCCCGCGTTCCAGGGCGCGCGCAATCACCAGCCGACCGGTCTGTCCAGTGGCACCGAGTACGGCGATCTTCACGATGATCTCCAGTCGTGGTAGCAGGGAAGGTGGATGGAAAGGGGTACGTGGCCAAGCACCCGCCCGGTCCGGGGCGCTCGGCGCAGATCCGAACCGGGTGTTGAGGGTCAGCCCAGGTCGGACAGGACCTCCACAGCCTGGGCATGCAGGCCGGGAGCGGAGGCCAGGAAGTCGTTGCCGGCCAGGCTCCACGGTTCTCCCAGGGTGTCGGTGACCGTGCCGCCGGCCTCGGAGACCAGGAGCGCGCCGGGCAGGAGGCCCGAGCGCACGTCGGAGAACTGCCAGAAGGAGTCCATGCGGCCGGACGCGACGTGGATGAGCTGCATCGTGGCCGGCACCGAGACCCGCACGACCAATGCGTTGATGAGCATGGCGGTCACCGAGGCGCCCATGCGGCGCAGGGCTTCCTCGTCCTCACCTGGCTTGGCCTGGCCGGTGCCCACCAGAGCCGCCCGCAGGTCGGTCTTGGAGGAGGCTCGCAGCGGCTCTCCGTTGAGGAACGCCCCCCTGCCCTGGAGAGCGGTATAGGTGTCACCGGTGAGCGGCAGGTGGACCACGGTCAGCACCGGAACGTTGTCGCGCACCAGCGTGGCGGTCACCGCCCACTCACCCATGCCGTGGATGTGGTTGATGTTGCCCTCAGCCGTGTCCACCACCCACCACTCGCCCTCGGGCAGCACGCCGCCTGCCAGTTCGTCCTCCTCCCACCGGGACCCGGGACGCGCTTCGAGCAGCGGCTGCCTGAGCAGCGCGAGGACCGCCTCGTCGTTGGCGTGGATGGCGCGGACGATCTCGTCGAGGTCAGCAGGGCGCCCGTCCACGTCATAGCGCTCCCGCAGACGTTCGCCGGCCGTCTTCACAACGGTCACGGCCCGCTCCAGGACCGCTTCGAGCTGAGCGGTCCCGGCGGAGGCGATAGGGGTGACAGAGAAGGCGTTCATGATCGCTCCTGACGAAGAAGGGGAAGTGGGTCGGCCTTTCGGCCGTTCGCCTTCGACGGTAGGACCAGGCATCATTAACTTCAAATGCAATCTAATTACGACTGGATTTACCCTCATGCAACTGGATTTGAATCTGCTCACCGCGCTCGACGCTCTGCTGGAAGAAGGCAGCGTGACCGACGCCGCCGCCCGCCTCCATGTCTCAGCCCCCGCCATGAGCCGCACTCTGGGCCGCATCCGCCGGGCCACCGGAGACCAGATCCTTGTCCGTACCGGTCGAACCATGACTCCCACCCCCCGCGCCCTCGCTCTGCGCGCGACCGTGCACGACCTGGTCCAGCAGGCCCGATCGGTCCTCTCCCCCCACACAGAAGTCGACCTGACAGCCTTGGAGCGAACCTTCGTTCTGAAATGGCACGACGCTCTGGCCGCGGCAGCCGGCCCCGCCCTGCTCCACGCCTTGCGCGCCGAGGCACCCGGAGTACGTCTGCGCTTCCTGGCCGAAGCCAGTACCGACACCCATGACCCGCGAAGAGGAGACATCGACCTCGAAGCCGGATCCAGCGAGCCCTCCTCCCCCGAGATCCGCCACGAGATCGTGGGCCACGACCGGCTCGTCCTCGCCCTGCGCCCCGCCCATCCCCTGTGCGACGGTCCGCTCACCCTCGAGGACTACGCGGCCGCCGAACACATCACCGTCTCCCGCCGAGGACGGCTGCGTGACCCGATCGACGACGCACTTCAGGCCATGGGCGTGAGCCGGCGAGTAGTGGCCGCCACCCCCACCAACGCCACCGCCCTGCAGTTCGTCCGCCACCACGACCTCGTCGCGGCCGTGCCCCGACTCATCAGCCGCCCTGTCCTGGACGACCTCGGCCTGCGCACCCTGCCCCTACCGCTGGCCATGCCCGTCATCCCCATCCACCTCGCGTGGCACCAGCGCTACGACAACGACCCTGCCCACGCCTGGCTGCGCGGGCAGGCACGCACCGCTTTGCACAACGCATGCAACCCCACCGACGACACCACCGTGGACCACACCGGAGCCTGAAGCCCCAACTGAACGAGACACCCACTCCTGGGGCCCCGCGCACCCACGAAGTCCCGCGCCGCTCACGCACCAGCAGCACAACGGCACGGACCGTTTCCACGCCGGCTTCGGAAGTCACCGCGCGGATGCGGCCGCCCCACTCCGACAGCGGTTGTGTTGCGTTTCGGCGCACGGGCCAAGCCAGGCCGGGCAAGTCAGGTTCGGGCGGAGGCCCAAAACCCCCGGCGCCCACGGCCGGGGGTGAGCCAGCCGCGCTCCGGCGGCTTTCTGGCAGGGGCGACGGACGCCGTGAGCACGGTGGGCGCCGTGCGCGCGGCGCCCACCATGGCCTACCCCGTTCTCGACGCGTGCCGTGACGAGAGGCCGCGCCCAACTGCCCTCCGGGGCGGGGCCCGCCCAGCTCATCCGTCGTTCAGTCGCAGCAGTCGCAGCAGCACTTGCACGGGTTGCAGCACCCACCGCCATCGCAGCAGCCGTCACCCGAGCCACCACCGGACCCACGGCCGCCGCCTCCCGAGCCGCCGGAGTGGCCGCCGCCCGAACCGCCGCCAGAGCCGCCCGAGTGGCCGCCGCCCGGTCCGCCGCCCCAGCCGTCACCCCCGGAACTGTCCCGGCCCGAGCCGCCGTTGCGATTGCCGTCGCCGAACTGCCAGGGCTCTCCTTCATCCTGTCCGGCGTCGTCGTCGCAGGTACAGCAGTTGAAGCACAACCCGCATGTGCCGCACAACCGGCGCCACTGGCCACACCGTCGACACTCCCCCTCCCGCGGCCGAGCCGACGCCATCGACGCGCCCTCCTGGACCTCGCCCGCAAGCGCCCCGACACCGCAGGCCGTACCCACGCCGGCCCCCGAGGGCGCCTCCGTCACCGTACGGTGCCCCGGCCAGGGCAGCATGAACGGGTCCCGCGCCTGGTGGCGGCGCCGGTGGTGACTACAGGGCTCGAAGACACGGTCGACGGCACGCTCCAACTCGCCGCCCAGAAGGGCCCGTACCAGCCGCCCATCGACGAACTCGGCACTGGACAGGGCGAGTCGGATCCCATGGACGGCATCGTCGCAGAGTCGGCGCACCTCGGCGCGGTCGGCGCCGGTCACGGCGATGGGGTTCCACGCGCCGGACGCCTCGTCCGCGTCCAGGTCCTCCACGGCGTCCAACAAGTGAGCCAGTCGACCGAACAGGCGGCCGGCTTCCGCCAGTGGTTCGACGTTCCCCGAACGGCCGGTGAGCACTGCTGTGTGCGCGAAGGCAGCGGCGGTTGCTGTCTCCGTGGGCTCCGTGACCGTCAACAGCGAGCCACCGGGACCGGTCAACCGCTCGATCTGCGGCTGACGTTCGACCGCGCCGAGCAGCACTGCCGTGTCGAAACCGAGCCGTTCGCCGCCCGCGGCGCCCGCACGGTCCCAGCCGTGGGCGATCCGGCGTGCCGCCAGCGCTACCGGGCGGCGCCTCAACAGGCCGTCGCCGTCGGCCACATGATCACGTATCTTCGCCGCGGCCAGCACCAGCGACACCGTCGCCGCCAGCCGCGCACCTTCGCCCTGCGCCACGTCCGCCGACCGCATCCCGCGCAGCGGGCACGGACCGGCGCCTCGCCGCCAGTCGCCGGTACGCTCCGACTGCGCCTCGGTCAGCACCGAGACGATCAGGCCGTCGTAGTTCGTGGCCACCCGGGCGAACTGCCCGTACTCGCCGCGCAGCGCCAGGCACAGCCCACACAGATGCGCCATCCACTCGGTACGCAGGCCCTCACCCAGGCGATGACGGCATGGTCTGATGATTCCGAACACCGAAGTTCGCCCCCGTAAATACAGATACCCGGACACAGCCAGATGGACGGCTCAAGGACTCACGAGCGCCCATGAGGCACGACCGCGCGTGATGTCCACCGCATGTGTTGTCGACGCGCGGCCGACATCCTAGAGGGTCAGTCCCGCGGGATTCTGCCGGCGAGAACGAGTTCGTCCAAGATCGTTACGTGACGGACAATCTGGTCACCCTCGCGGCAGTACTCTTTGCGCCGTCCGGCGATCCAGTGAAGAAGCAGCCGGACTTGGCGCTGCGGCGGGCGACCGTGCGGAACGCGATCGGCGCGCCAGATGTGTTCGGGGCGACGCGTTGTTCCGGGCCGCTGAACCGTAACGCAGTTGGCCAATTCCGCCGGCCGATCCCGGTCGGCCTGCGCCGTCGGCCGCGCGGGCGCCGGCGCCCGCTGTCCCACCAAGGCGCCCGAGGAACCCCGAGGAGCCCTTCAGCTGCACTTCCACCCCATACGCTCAGCGGAACCGGCTCGCGGGATCAGAGGCCGCGTGGCGTACGCGGTTGGGCTGGCTGGTGCCTCGTCCCATCCGTTGACGGGTGACCTCACCCTCGCCCTGCACGGCTCGGCCGTGGACGACGAACCCGGAATCCCCCTGCTCACCTACACCGCCGAACCCAGCCCACCCGCCGCAAAAGCCCTGCTCCTCCCCGCCTCCCGGACCGCCACCGCACAGCCTCACCCCGCCTACCGAGGCGAAAGGGGCACTCTCTCAGCGACGGCGCCGCACCGTTTGCGCTGGATGCGGAGCCCTACGCCGCCGAGTTGGGCGGAATCGCCGGCATTCGCCTCGCGCCACACTGGAGACGGGCGAGGGCGGGTTCTCCTGCACCGCGTCGATTCCGGGACCGGTTGGCACCGAGGCGGACTTCGCCGTCCTGGAAAGCTGGCTGAGCGACTCGACCGCCGCACAGGAGCGCCAGGCATCGATGACAAGCCCGGAGAGTCCGAGCACGGTGTGAGGCCCCGCCCCTCTGGTGTGCCGCGCCCCGTGGCGGTGGCGCGGCCGGGTGAGGTGCGTGTTGACTCTCCCTCCGTGGGAGACCCCAGGGTGGAGCGTATGCACGTCGGTGACAACATGTTCTGGAGCATCGGGGAGGTCGCCCGGAAGACCGGACTGTCGGTGAAGCTGATCCGCCACTGGTCCGACGTCGGGATCGTCCACCCGGCGCACCGCACCCCGGCCGGCTACCGGCTGTACGGCCCCGAAGCCCTTTCCCGCCTGCAGTTGGCACAGACACTGCGCGGGCTGGGACTGGGACTGGCCACGATCCGAGCCGTACTGGAGCGCGAGGACACCCTGTCGCAGGTGGCCGCGACCCACATCGACGCGCTGGAGACGCAGATCCGCGCACTGCGAACGCAGCAGGCCGTGCTGCGCTCCGTCATCCGCCGCGACACCACTGCCGAGGGGCTCACCACCATGACCGAGCTGGCGCACATGTCGGCCGCCGAACGCCGGGCCGTCATCCAGGACTTCGTCACCGAAACGCTGGGAGAACTGAACGTACCCACCTACCGGCGCGGCCTGCTCGCGGCCACCCCGGACCTGCCCGCCCAAGCCACCGACGAACAGGTGGACGCCTGGCTCGAACTGGGCGCACTCGTCACGACCCCAGCCCTGCGTGCCGGCTTGCGACGCATGGCCCACTACGCAGCCGAGCACCACCCGGGCGAGCACGACGACAACGCGCTGCGGCAGGCGGAACGCGTCACGGACGACTGGCTGCGGCGAGTGGACACCGCGAGGGACCAGGGCATCGCCCCCGACTCACCGGCGGCCGACCCCGTCGTCACCGCCGTCATGGGGACGTGGATCCCCACACAGACCGCCTCCGACGGAACCACACCGGTCGACGGTGCCGAGGCCAGGTCCCTGCTTCTGCGCCAGCTCGAGGTCGCCTCCGACCCGCACATGGAGCGGTACTGGCAACTGCTGTGCGTCATCAACGGACATCCCGTGCGACCCAGCATGGCGGCAGCCGGCCAGTGGCTCACCACGGCACTGCGGGCGCACCCCGAACCCGGTGCACGGGCCGCGCAACTCGACGTGCTGTACGACGCCGGGGAGGACACGTGGGAACCGGCCGGCGTGCTCCACGCCTGCGACGAGGTCCTGGATGCGGTCGGCCTGCTCGTCTCCGCGGTGGAACCGGAGCAGTTCGACCGACGGACGCCCTGTGCCGACTGGGATGTACGCACTCTCCTCAACCATCTGATCTGGGAAAACCTGTTGTGGGCCTCGTTGGCCGACGGCGCCCCTCGCTCCGACTTCACCGCCGACCACATCGGGGCCGACCACATCGCGGCATTCCGTTCCGCGTCTCGGGCCGCGCGGTCGGCCTTCGCCCGCCCAGGCATGCTCGTCCAGCGCTACGGCCCCGCACCCGGGCGACGACTCGTCGAACAGCTGGTCATCGAGATGCTCGTCCACGGATGGGACCTGGCCCAGGCCGTCGGACACCCCTACGACACCGTCCAGCACCTCGCCGAGACAGCCCTCCCCGTCGTACGGGAGATCTACGGCCCCCTGCCCCGGACCGCGGCCGGCTCCTTCGCCGCGCCACAGCCGACGCCCGCGAACGCCACCCCGCTCGACCACCTGGCCGCCTACCTGGGCCGCACCGTCACCTGACCACTGCTCACCCCGCGGTCCGCGGGGTGAGGTCCCGGGCCGATGCGTCGAGGACTCTCAGAGGGCGCCACCGCTGATCATCACGTGCTGCCACCGAATCAAGGCTGTGACCAGTGAGGATTCCGGTTTCCAGGTGGGAGTCGGTTGGACGTCGCGGAGAAAGGTCGCACTGCGGGCACCTGGACTACCGCGGGCACATTGCGAATTGGGGGCACCGTGCCCCCGGGCACGACCCCAGGCGGTCTGTTGATCCAGCCACTCAGTCCAGTGCGGCCACCGGGGCCTCCGCGTGCCGAAATCCCGGCAGGATCAGACACAGCACGGCCGCGATGGCGGTCGACGCGGCGAAGGCGCCTACGGCCCAGGCGCCGGACACGTGCTGGATGATCAGGCCGGCGATCAGTGGTGCCAGTGTCGCCAGCGCGGTGGCCGCCATGATCACGGTGCTGATGACCCGGCCGCGCATGTCCTCCGGCGTACTGCGAAGCACCACGGCGACCAGCGCGCCGTTCGCGGACGGCGCGAGCAGCAGCGCCAGGGCGACCGGCGCCGCCACCAGCGGTGACGGGATGAGCAGGGCGGCGGCGCCGAACAGCAGGGCTCCGGCCAGGGTGATGGTGGTGGTCAGGGTCGCCAGGTGCATGCGCCCTTGCAGCCGGGGTGCGACCACGGCACCGAGCAGCCCGCCTGCCGCGATGGCTGCCTGCACCAGGCCGATCACCACGGTGGAAGTGCCGTCCCGTTGCATCGCGAGGGTGATGCTGAAGATCACGCCGGTGAAGGAGAAGTTCACCAGGGGCGTCTGGATCACCGCCGCCCGCAGGACTGGCACCTGCCAGACGAGTTGCAGGCCGTCGGTCACCTCACGCCACAATCGCTTGCGCCCGTCCGCGTTCTCCGGGCGGAACCGCCCGCGGATCCGGCTCACCATGCAGGACGAGACGGCGAAGGAGACGGCGTCGGCCAGGAAGGGGACGGCCCGGCCCACCCCGAAGAGCAGCCCCCCGAGCGCCGGGCCTGCCAGGCCGGCACCGTACGTCCGGCCTTCGGTGGCAGCCCATGCCTGTTCGAGTTGCTCGTCCGGCACGATTCCCGGAAGAGCGGCGGCGGCGGACGGGGCGAAGATGACGCCGACGGCCCCCTCGATCAGGCTCACGGCCAGGACCATTTGCCAGGTCGCGAGATCCAGCACGATCAGGATGCCGAGCAGAGCCAGCAGGACGGTGCGCGTGATGTCGCAGATGATCATCGTCAGCCGCCGGTCGAACCGGTCCGACAGCGCCCCGGCGGGCAGTTGCAGGGACAGCATGGTGATCGCCCGCAGCGTACCCACCACCCCGGCGAGCACTACCGAGTGGGTCAGGACCAGGATGAGCAGCGGGTAGGCGATTCCGCTGATCTGCGTGCCGGTATCGGACAGCAGCTGGCCGATCCACAGCATCCGGAAGCCCTTGTTGCGCCGCAGCGGAACCTGCCGCGGCCCATCAGTTGCTCTCTCGATTCCGCCGGCGTCGCTCACCCCTCGACACGATAGGCGCCGAGATCGTGACCGAGGAGGCGAAGAACTGACCACAGCCTCCCTCCCGCCGCAGCCTCCCTCCCGCCGGCGGCTGCCGACCGCCGGAGACAACAGTGATCGACATCGGCGGAGCAGGCCACAACCTCACAGGCGGAGCAAGACAGTGCACGCCTGCTCCACTCCCCTACGCCTTGCGTTGTGGTAGCCAGACCGCGGGACCGATGGGTCGTCGTCACCCGCGCCCTCCGTCAGATCCACGCCCAAGCCGACGCAGCCGGTGACAGCGGCCGCCCCATCCGGACTGGCTCCGCCGCCTGTGCGCTCCCCCGTGCCCACGACCTCGCCGCTTCCGGCCCAGTGAGCGGAAATTGCGCAGTGAGCACTCGGCCGGTCGCACGCTCTCGTCCTGCATCCCGACCAACCCTGACGATCACTCGGCGGCCCACGTCAAGGGCTCCGCCAGGTCAACGGCCGCACAAGCGCCTCAGGTTGGGTCCACATCAGCGTGGAAGAGATGGTGATCCGAAGACTCGGAGGGCCGCACCCGGTGCCCGAGCGGGGCGACGCCCCTGAGGAAGATGTAGTCGAACTTGCTTTGCCAGTCGGTGGTCAGACCGCAGGCGCCGGCGGACGGGGGGCGACATCCGGGGTCCGCGTCCGCGGCCAGTGTCCACATTCGGGCGAGTTCGGGGGCGTCCGGCACAGCGTTGAAGTCACCGAGAACTATCGCGCGGTCGTACCGGGCGACTTCCCCGGCGAGCACATCGATCTGGTCCGCCCGGAACGCCTCCTGACGCCGCTGGGCGAGGTGCGTGTTGAGGACCCGCATCGGCCGACCTCCCACTTCGGTGGTGACCGCCATGTACCCACGGTCCTCCGACCCACCCTCCGGGTACTGCACGCTGACGCGGTCCGTCAACGGCGCCGCCGAGAGAATGGCCTGCCCGAAGCCTCCCGGACTCCACGGCACTCCCCCGCACCGGCCCCAACTCCGAAGAACCGACCCGTACTCGACGTGATAGACCAGCCCGTGAAAACTCTTCAGATACTCCCGGATCCTCTCCACGTCACGCACGCAAGCCTCCTGCAGGCCGATGACCTGGGGCGCGACCGCGGCGATCTCCGCAGCCCGGTCAACGTTGCTCTCGTCGCAAGGGTTGCAGATGTTCCATGTCATCACCCGGTTCGGAACGACATCCTTGACGGCGTCGACGGGCGAGGACCTACCGAAGAGGGCATCGCCCGGCGCACTGGGGCCGACGAGGACCATGCAGGCCACGACCACGGCACCCACGAGCAACCGCGTGTCCCTTCCGAACACCGCTGCCTCCTCAACGTAGATCCACATGGCATCCGATGCCTCCGACTCCACGCACGAGGCGATGAGACGGGGTAGTCAGCAAACCATGCTTTTGGGCCTCCACCAGGCTCGCCGTCGAGGCTTGCCCCCACCACCACTGCGTCAGGAACCGAGGCCGTCGAACTCGAGGCACGCGTCCCGCCCAGCGGAGAGCCGACCGTGGTCGCCGGAGTCCGGAAGATCTCTCGCAGCAGCGTCGCGGGCGAGGGGAAACCGAAGGTGCCGCGCAGACGGTCCACGAGGGCGGCCGGGCAGCCGCCGAAGTAGCCGCCGGGCGCCGGCGAGCCAGCGCTCCCAGTCGGGCCAGGCATGTCCCGGTACGGGTGTGCCGAGTTCTCCGTCGAGTTCCGGATCGATCAGATCCGTCCCACGGGAGGACGGGTCCCACCTGCGGACCTTGGGCCGCAGCAGAAGGTCGGTGAGCGGCAGCCTTGCGCCACACCCCGTACACACGAAAACGAACAAATGTCCTCCGCCTTGGGAAACAGCGGAACAGTCGCAGCACAGCGGCGGCCGGCCAACACGTTTTCGTCCGCCGCGAGCCAGGGCGCCAACTGCGGTGCAGACAGAGCATCATTCGACGCGTCGGACGGCTGAGCTGAAGGTGGCGTGCGCAAGGCAAGCATGCCTACCCGCGCTTGGTGGGGGCGAACTTGCGCATCGGTCGTCCAGCCGCGGAAGAGGTGAACTCCACCAGATCATCGGCTTCCCCGCGAAACCCGACGGTGGCGGTGCCACCCGGCCCGTGGCCTGCCAGCCGCTGGAGTACATGCGCACCGCCTCCCCCGTGCCGGCCGCCCACCACTTCCTCGGGCTGCTCGCCCACGCGGACTCCGGCCCGTCCACCGACTGTGCAGACCGGCCGATCAGGAGGGGCAGAGGCTGCAGCCGGCCCACGCGGTCCGGTCACGACATCCGCTGGGCTGGACGACCGCCGGCAGGTGCGGAATCAGGTGGTGGGGCGGGAGTGCACGCTGACGGCGTAACCGCAGCCTTGGTAGTAGGGGTCGCCGCTCCAGGTGGCGTAGCGCTGCCGCAGGGTCAGTCCGGCCTGGGTGCACCAGTGGTCGAACTCCATGAGGGTCACCGGCGGTTCGGGCAGCGGCAGGTGCGCCGCGTCCAGTCCCATGCCCGTGACCAGCAGTCCGCCGGGGCGCAATGCGGCGGCCAGCTGCCGCACGACGGCTGATTCGGTGCCGGGGGCAAGCAGGGGGATGACGTTTCCCGCGGCGAGTGCCAGGTCGAAGCCCGGTTTCAGGCCGAGGGTGTCCAGGCGGGCCAGGTCACCGAGGAGCCACTCCTGTGTGGGGGCTTCGCGGCGGGCGACGGCGAGCATCGAGGGGTCGACGTCCACGCCGGTGCACAGGTGGCCCAGGTCGGCGAGTCGGATCGCGATCCGACCGGTGCCGCATCCGGCGTCGAGTACCCGGGAGGCGGGCCCCAGCAGCGCGGCGCAGAAGGCCGCCTCGCCGTGGATGTCCTGGCCCGATTCGGCCAGTCGCGCGAAACGCCGGGAGTACGCCTCCCCGGCTTGTCCGCCGGTCAGTTCCGCCCAACGGTCGCGTTCCCCGGTCATCTGCGACGTGCCTTCCGGTCAGCCTCGCCCAGCAGAGGAGAGGACGGTCCATCGCACTTTACGCTCCTTCGAACGGGCCCGCGCCCCTCGGCATCGACCACCTCGTCCTCCCCTTCGAGTACCGGCACTCCGCCACCGCCCTTGGACGCCCCCGAACGCCGGGCCTGCGCCGATGACCGCGGCGTGCCTCGCGCCGACGGAGGGTAGGCATCGGAGCGTCGGGCCGTGACACGGCCCGCTCTGCCTCCGTAGGGCCCTGGTCCTGGGTCGGAGGTCGGTGGGCAAGGAGCGCGTGGCACCGCAGGATTGGCGATGTGACAGCTCGTGGCTTCGATGTGGACACCTTCCTGCAGCAGCCGCTCACCGCTCGTATCGCCACCAATGGGCCCACAGCGCGCCACGTCTGGTTCCTGTGGGAGGACGGCGCCTTCTGGGTACTGACGGGCCCGTGGGCCCGTTTGTTCGGCCGGGTGAAAAACGACCCGAACGTCGCCCTCGTGGTCGACGAATGCGATCTCGTGACGAGGCGCGTGCAACAGGTGATCGCCCGGGGCAGGCTGAGCTCGTGCCGTTCGACGTGCTGAGGAGCCGACGTAAGCTGACCCGCTATCTGGGAGCGGACGAGGCTCTGTGGGATGCGCGGTTCGTGGGCTATCCGCACGACGACCCGGGCGAACGAGGCACGAGATGGCTGCGTTTGACGCCTGCCTCGCTCACGGTCCACGACCTCAGTTACTCCGTCGCCCCATCCCGGGACTGAGGCGAAAGTGAGGCAAAGGAAAGGGATCCGGCGGCGGTGTTCTCGGCGATGCCGGCCTGGTTGGTGGAGCGGGGGACGCCGGGGACGGCCAGCTCGCGAAGTCCGCGATACGGGGTCGCGTGCCGGACGGCAACGGCAGCTCGGCCGACCGTCAACCTCACGGACGCGGTACACCCCGTCAGAGGTGGCGACACACGGCGGGCGAGTCTGGCGTGACCGACGTCGTTTCGAAGGGCGAGTCCCTCCCCGGTCGGGACGCCTGTTCCGACCGGGGAGATGAGCACCAATAGGTGCCTCCGGGACGGTCGCCCAGCACAGGCCGGTGCCCGATTGGGACCCCGGGCGGGACCCCGGGTGATGTCCGTCGGGCCACGGCGAGGATACTGGTACACGCACGTGTGCCCCTGCTCTCTGATGGACTCATGCCGACTTCCCCCACCGCCCGTCCCACCACTCCTCCCACGGTGTGGCCGGCTCGCGGCCGCCACGTCGGACCCGACGCGGAAGACGTACTCCGTCGCACCCTGCGCCAGCTCAAGGACAGCCAGGTCATCGACGACTTCCTGGAGGTTCCCGACGCCGTGGGCGACTCGCCGGAGCCGGTCTTCGAGGCCCGTTGGCGGGTTCCCCACGAGGTGACCGTACGCGCCCGGCTGAGCCTCGCGCCCGACCTGGGCGGCGGGCGCGAGTGGACCCTGCTCGCGGAGGCGGAACAGCCGTGGGACCCGGCATGGCCGTCCCCTGTCACCCGGTTCTGGCCGGAGTACGGCGACTGGGACCACGACGCCGCCACAGGCGTGTCGCTGAGCAGGATCAACACCCTGCCTGAGGACGACAAGGACGTAAGGCGCCTGCTCAGAGACTCCGGGCACGGCGGATGGTGTGTCCACGTCGTCGTCCACGAGGCGATGACCACGGACGAGCGCGGCCGGCTACCCGTGGCGCGATGGCTGCCGCCGAGCCTGCGTCACCGCGTCGTGGAACACCGGGCCGCACCGCACCAGTTGCGGGTCGTGAACTGGGCGGTGCGGGAGTTCGACGCGGAGGTGCCTCGCGGCGGTGCGGTGGTGCTGCCCGGCGCCCCCGCGCCGTCCGCCTACGACGCCCAGGACTTCACCGTACGAACAGTCTTCCTGGACGGTTCGGAGCCGACCGACCTCGTCGCGGCGGTGACGCGGTTCGCCGCCCTGGCGCAGCCGCTGCCGGACGGTGCCGACGAAGCCCTCACCGCGCTGCGCAAGGACTGGCATCTCCTCACGCTCGAAGAGGAACTCGCCCGGGAACGGCAGCGGGTGGCCGAGTACGCCGAGGCGCTGAAGGCCATGACGGAGTCCCGGGACCTGTACCGGGAGGCGACCGAGCGCGCCCACGAGGCGCTAGCCGCCTACCGCGAGGCCGCCGAGGCCGCTCCCGCCGCCCAGCAGCCGTCCGGGACGCCGACGGCATCCGCGTTCCAGCAGCTGACACGCACACTGGACCGCCTCAAGGACAGTGCAAAGACACTGCGCCCCGCCGCCAAGGCCCAGGACGAGAAGAACACCGACAACCAGCCGACCGGTTCCGAGCACTGACCTGTCGGGCTCGGGCTGCGAGACAGCGGGCCCGGCCGGAGCAACGGCTGGAACTCGTCTGCACGTACACGCGCTCGATGACCGCGTCCTGACGTGCGGTGAACCGGCGGAGTCGATCGAACCGGCGAAGTCGATCCGGACGGACTGAAGGTCGCATGTCCGGATCGACCAGGCGGAGGGCTCGCGAGGTCAGCGCCTCGGTGAGCGGGAAGGCCTCGGCGAGCGGGACGGCGTCGGCGAGCGAGTTGGCTGCGGTGAGCCGCGCCGGTGTGCGGTCACGTATCGACTCCGCAGGGCCCTTCGTCGGACCTCAGACCGAGGGTGCCTGCCAGGCGCCGAGCACGGCCTCCAACTGCCCCAGCGGATTCTCGCCCACGAAGCGCAGGACGACCGTGTCCGCCCCGGCCGCCGCGAGTTCGCGGATGGCGGCGGCGGCCCGGGGGGCATCGCCGGAGACGGTGAAGACCTCCTCCTGAGGGCGGCCCAGCCAGGCGCCGTGGCCCTCGGTATGGGGGTGGAGGGTGCGGGCCACCTCGTCGGGATCGTCGCCGACGCACGCGAAGGCGAAGGCGGTCAGGGTGTGGTCGCCGGTGGCGCCCTTGGCGGTCAGCTCGCGGATGTGTTCCAGATCGCGCGGACCGTGACCCTCGGCGATCAGTGTGCCGTCGGCGACCCGGCCGGACAGTTCGAGGGAGCGGGGCCGCACCACGCCCGCGACGACCGGCGGGACCTCGGTCGGGGGATGCACCAGCTTGACTCCGTCCAGCCGAACCTCGCGCCCCGCCAGTTCGACTCGCTCACCGTGCAGCAGCGCGCGCACGGAGGTGATCGTCTCCTCCAGCAGGGCCAGCGGGGAGCGCGACGCGACGCCGACCTGGGCCATCCACTCCCGCACGCCGTGCCCGATGCCTGCCACCAGGCGGCCGGGGAACACCCGGGCCAGCGTGGCCAGTTCCATCGCCAGCAGCGCCGGGCTGCGCAGCGGGGCCGGGGCGATGCCGATGCCCACCCGCAGGCGCTGTGTCGCACCCAGGGCCACGGCTGCCGCCGTCACGCCGCCGTTCCAGCCGAGGTCCTCCACCACCCACAGGTCGTCCACACCGAGCGACTCGGCCCGCCGCGCGAACTCGGGCAGCCCCTCCGGGGCCCAGTCGCGGTCGTGCATCACACCGATCCGTACGTTTGTCATGCGGGGGAACCTACGCGGCGGACGAGGAGCGGATCAACGACGTTTCCCGCCTGGCGTACATCGGCCGGTCTCCGGCGCGGCTTCGGACCTCGGCCGTCGGCGGTGTCCTGAGGGCATGATTTCTACGCCATCCGCAACCCGGGCAAGCTCGTCGCGGTGGCGGTTCCACGCCGGATCAGCCGGTGAAGGGACCAGAGAGTCCGACTCCGGTCATGACCGAAGTGGCAGAGTCCTATGGCGACGGGGTCAGGCGGTCGAGGCGGTCGCGGTGGGCCGGGGTCAGACGGAGGCGTTCCGCGGCGAGGTTCTCCTCCAGGTGGTCGACCCGCGCGGTGCCCGGGATGGGGAGGATGACCGGTGAGTGGCCGAGGAGCCAGGCGAGCGCCACCTGCGTGGGGGTGGCGTCGGCCTCGGCCGCCACGGCGGCGACCTCGGCCCGCGCCCCCGAGTCCCCCCAGGCCACGGGACGCCACGGCAGGAACGCGATCCCTGCCGCTTCGCACGCCACGAGGACGGGCTCGTGCTCGCGGTCGAGCAGGTTGTAGCGGTTCTGCACACTCGCGACGTCGACGACCTCCCGTGCCTCCGCGATCTCTTCGACGGTGACCTCGGACAGCCCGATCCGGCCGATCTTGCCCTCGGTCCGCAGGTCCCGCAGCGTGCCGAGCTGGTCGGCGAGCGGCGTCTGCGGATCGATTCGGTGCAGCTGAAGCAGTTCGATCCGCTCGACCCGCAGTCGGCGCAGAGCCTGCTCGACCTGCTCCCGCAGAACAGCCGGCCTCCCGTCGAGCTTCCACTCCCCCGACGGGCCCGATCGGGCGACGCCGACCTTGGTGGTGATCAACAGCCCATCCGGGTAAGGGTGCAGGGCCTCGGCCAGCAGCTCCTCGTTGGCTCCCCCGCCATACAGGTGCGCGGTGTCGATCAGAGTGACGCCCAGCTCGACGGCCCGTCGGGCGACCGCCAGAGAGGCCTCACGGGCCGGGCCCGGCTCCGTCGGCAAGTGCATGCCCCCGAACCCGAGACGCCGTACCTTCAGATCCCCGCCGATACGAAACGCAGTCGATGTCACGTGCTGCCTTCTCCCCCTCGCTCAAGGGGCAACGCCAACAGCCCAGTTGGCCACGATATCGGCCCCCCGGCCCAGATCGGCCGACCTGCCCGGACAAGCAGACAAGCGGACAGGCCCTCTGGATACGCGTACCGGGCCGGCATGGCGACCCTCATCCAGGCTTCACTACGCCCGGCCACGCCCCCCGACCGTCGCCGCAGAAGCGGTCACGGCCCTCCGCACCGACGCCCTCAGCATCCATTCGGTGCATCGACGGCGTCTCAGCCACCGGCCACGTAGACCTTTCGCAGGGCTGAGCGGACCTCCCACTCGGTCCGCTCACCTGCGTGCAGGCGGACGACGGCGCCGGGGGTCAGCTCGATGCTCTCGCCGCTCTCGAAGCGCAGGGTCGCGTCTCCCTCGACCACCACGAAGACCTCGTCGGCCTCGACGTCGCGGACCGTGCCGACCGTCAACGTCCACAGTCCGAATTCCGTGCCCCCGAGCTGGCCGAGAGTCTTCGCGGCTGCCACCGGGCTTCCGGCGAGGACGTCGTGCTCGTCCAGCGGCAGCGGGGCGAGTTCGACCTCGTGTGCGTTGACGCAACGGTCCATCACGACTCCGTCCCTCGGGATCCAAGATCTGTCAGCCACATTCGATCACGAGGTATACGGTGCGGACGTGCACGTGCCGTACGGGCGCGCGGCCCTGCGCATCGAGGAAATGGGCGCGGAGCCCGTCGCCACCTACGCCGGATGGCTGCAGCTCGTCCGGGACGGCGTACGAACTGCCGTGGACGCGGGCTTGATCCGCGAGCCGGACGACATCGACGGAGAACGCGTCGGCGCCACCACGCCGGACCTGGCCGACTGCCTCTCTCGATTGCCCGGAGATCGCCCACTGGCCACCGCCACCGGATGACCCACCACCGCGTCACCGGCGCCGGACAGGACATGAGCCGAAGACGACTTCCGATCGATCACGTCGCGAAATCACTTCACGGTGACTAGGCGAGGCGAGTCCTCGCGGCGCACATAGGCTCAGGGCGCGCGGTTGACCGGAGACGCGTCGGGCCTGTGCCCGAGCAATTCGACGAAGGGAACGTCCCGTTGTGACGGATTCTCACGAAGCGGAAGTCCTGGCCCGGATCACCAAGGGTCTCGTCTACACCGAGTCGGAAGCTGCCTTTCAGGCCCCTCGGCGCCGCACGGAGCAGATCTTCGAGTACAACCACACACCACCGGGCGAAACGGAGAAGCGTCGCTCGCTGCTCGTCGCGATCCTCGGCTCGGTCGGTGAACGCACGGTACTGCTGCCGCCGTTCCACGCCGGGTTCGGCAGCAACGTCCATATCGGCGACGACTTCTTCGGGAACGTGAACCTGACGTTCGTCGACGACGTGGACATCCGCATAGGCAACGATGTCATGATCGCTCCCAGCGTGACACTGAGCACGACGGGACACCCGGTGCATCCCTCGCGGCGTGCTGACTTCGGACGGTTCTCCGAACCGATCGTGATCGAGGACAAGGTGTGGATCGGCAGCAACGCGGTGGTCCTGCCCGGCGTCCGTATCGGATACGGGTCGGTCATCGGCGCAGGCAGCGTCGTCAGCCGCAGCATTCCCCCGATGACCGTCGCGATCGGAACACCCTGCCGGGTGGTCCGCGATATCACGGACGAGGACCTCACCACCCGTACGGCCGGCAGTTGATGCACTGCTCGACGGTAGTGCGCTGCCTGTAGGGGTCGGGGTTCCGATCTTCGTTCGCATGGGCCCGGTCGATCCCGCGCAGCCGGTACGGAGTGCCGCTCTCTCCGGACGTGCGCCCCCCGGCGGCGCGGGTGTCCGCAGCCGGCCGGCTGGTTGAAGGGTTCAGTCGGTGATGACCAGCAGGTCCTTCTCTTCGGTCTGCCAGCGGACGCCGATGGCCCCGTCGGCGACGTGGAGGTCGAGGACGGTGCTGGAGTCGACCTTCTTGGGGGTGGTCAGGGCCGGCAGCCGCAGGGTGTGGAGCAGGCGTCCGGTGTGTGCGTCGAGGACGAGGAGGTCGGCGTCGGTCAGGGTGTCGGCGTCCACATATGCGAAGTCCGTCTGGCGCACGACGTACAAGCGGCCGTCGGCGATCACGGGAACGCCGTACGCCTGGCGGGACGGAGCGCGCAGCTTCCAGAGCAGGTGTCCGTCCTGCGTGTCGTAGCCGCTCAGGAGAGTGTTCGCGTCGAAAGCGTAGAACTCGGGGTCGATGGGCGACACCACGACGCCATCGCCGGCGGCGCTCAGCCAGTTCTCCTTCACGGAGAGTTCGGCGCGTCGAGATGCGCCCGAACGGTTCACGTCGAGCAGGTCGATGCGCTGCGTGGGCTGGTACGGGTCAAGGGCCACCAGTGTGTTCTCGTCGCCCTTGAGGAGGTCGTCCGCGCTGGAGCGTTGCTGCCAGAGGGCGTCGCCGCTGCGGTTGTCGATGCCGAGCAGAATGCCGAAGCTTTTGTCGACGTCGACCTCGATCTCCGGCGAGAAATCGTCTGGATCGATGCGCTGCTTCTTGGTGGTCAGCGTGTCGCAGCTCACCAGAACGGCGCTCAGGCGATCCGGAAACTCATACACCGCCTTGACGGGCGTCTCGTCGCACGACCCGCCCGAAAGGTGCGGCCGAACCGTCCACAGGGTCCGGCCATCGCGCTCGGCGAAGGCGCGTACCCCGCCCGGCACTTCGGTGACGACCTGACCGCCGACGACCTGCCCGAGCCTGGTCCGATCACTCACGGCACCCGGTATCCGCGTGTGCCACAGTGGCTTGCCCGTCCGAAGGTCCACGGCGGTGATTCCCCCGTCGGAGAACCAGACAACCACGGTGCGTTCCGACGCCTTGAACCACGTGTCCCAAATGTCCTTGCTCCGGCGCTCGTAACGCCAGTACTGCTTGCCGGTCCGCAGGTTCACCGCCCGCACACCGGTGTCCGTCGACCGTATGCCCAGTCCATGCACCATGGCCTCGTTGGTCGTCGTAGGACGGGTGACATGGTCGGGCGCGGTCGGCGCCCGCGTTCCGAACGCGACGGGAAGCGCGCCCTGCGCGCCGGTCACCAGGTCGCGCTTCGCGTTCGACGGCTCGGATGCCTCCGATGGACTTGAGGACTCCGACTGCGCATACCATCGCGCCAATGGAACGAGCAGCATGATCGCCGCGCTGACGGCCATCAGGGTGAGGCCTGCCAACCTCCGCCACTCCGTGCGATCCATCCGCCCAGCCAGTCCCGCACGAATCATCGCAGCCCCCCGACGGCAACCGCCCTGATCACCACGACCCGACGGATGAAGAATCCTCTCCCCTGTGCGGCCCGACAGGCAAGTAAGCCGCCGGTTATTACATGAAGGACGCGGTCGCCGTCGAGTGGACGTCGTAGGTCAGGTGCGTCGCGGTCGATGTCGAGGTCACACTCCGCTGTACCAGCGTGCGCGGCGCTCCCCCGGTGAACAGTGGTGTGCCGGCGCCCAGCACGGCGGGGGCAAGGTGCAGCGTCAGCACGTCGACCAGGCCGGCGTCGAGCGCCGAGCCGATCGTGGCGCCGCCGCCCATGAGGACCACGTCGAGGTCCGTGCCGCTCTCCGACGACGCCGCTTCGGCGCGCTCACGCGCGGCGGTGACGGCGTCGGACAGCCCCGTGGTGACGAACGTCCAGTCGAGGCCGGTGAGCCGCACCGACTCCGGTGGTGATCTCGTCACGACGACGAACGCGGGTTTGCCTACCTCGCCGGCGCCGTAGCCGGTCGTGTCGTCCCAGCCGTTCGGCCCGTCGACCACGTCGAAGAGCCGACGGCCGAGGACGACGGCGCCCGAGCGGGCGGTCGCCTCGCGCAGGACCCGGCGGTCGTCGGGGTCGTCGGAGAACGCCCAGGTGTGCAGGGCCTCGCCGCCGGTGCCCAGACCGTTGTCCGGTCCTGGGTCGGGTCCGGTGACGAAGCCGTCGAGGGAGACCGAGATGTCAGCGATGATGCGAGTCATACCAGGGCAGACCGGATCGGCCGCCCGAACTCATCGGTCACGCATGAAGCGCGTGGCGGAGTTCGGTCGGCACCGGCTGTGCCGTGCGCGAGGTTCACCGGCGAGCGGAGCGGCGTGGCGGTGCCGTCGTCCTGCCACAGCAGTCGATCCGCCGCAGCAGTCGATCTGCGCGTGCGGCCTCGGCGACCGCGTTGTCGGTGGCTCCTCGTAGGGTGACCGCAAGATCCCTTCGTCCGTCGGAGAACCCGTGACCGCATCGGCTCGTCTCGTCGCCACGCTCGCCGCCCCGCTTGCCTCCGGCGACACCGATGCTCCGTATGTGGAGCACTGGCCGGGGAAGCGGCTGCTGGTACAGCGCGGCGACACCGAGCTGGTGGTGCGGGACCTGGATCAGCCGGCCACCGAGTCGGGAGAGGCCGTGCAGGTCCACTTCCCGGCGCCCTGGCCACGCCGGTTCGGTGGGTGCGCGGTGGCGCCGACGCTGGATCTGGTGGTCTTCACCGGGGTGCACACACTGCGGGCGATGGACCGGACCGGAGCGGTTCGGTGGGAGATTCGGCACCGCTGCTGGGCCGACATGGGCCGCGAGCCGCACGGGACGCACGGGACGGGGACGCACGAGTCGTACGACGAGTACGCGGACAGCAGGGACCATCGCCATGCGAGCAGTGGATCGGCTGGGTTCTCGGCGGACGGAACCTTGGTCTGGGCCCATGTCCGCGGGCCTCTGACCGAGGAACACCCGGAACGGGGAGCGGCCGATCCCTGGGCGGAGGAATGGCTGGTCATCGACGCTGCGCAGGGGCGAGTGCTCGCACGGGCCGATGCGCGGGCAACCGCTGCCGGGTCGGTACACGTACCGCACCCGGATCCGAGCCAGATGGGCCTGTCCATCGGGGAAGGCCAGGACGGCGCACCGCTGCGGTGGGGACGCTGGGACGGCCGGACGTTCTCCGTCTCGTACTTCGGGGACGAGGACAGGATTCTCATGGCGGTGAGCCCGTCCGGAGACCGTCTCCTGACGGTGTCCCACGATCAGGACATCCTCGCCGTGCACCGTGTCGCCGACGGTTCCGTGGAAGCCGAGCTGAGCGTCGACGTCGTTCCGGGGCACCCCGAGGCGGACGCGAACGACGACGAGGTCGAGGCCTTCTGGGACTACGAGGGAGGCTTCATCGACGAGAGCATCGGCATCACCGGCACGGTCGAAAGCGACGAGGAGAGCGGGGAGGGCCGGCACTGGCTCGTCGACCTGCCCCGGATACGGCTAACGGACCAGGTCGCGTACCCCTACCCGGTCTCCGGTCTGCCAAGGGCACTTGGCAACGGCACTTGGTACACCGTCTCCAAGACCGACAACACCCTGCGCGTATGGCGCCTGCAGTGAGCCGGAGACCGCAGGCAGCCGAGGATTCGTCGAGCGCGACCCGCTTCCCGAGGGGGCAAGAGCCGGTCGGCCCGCCGCCGCCACAGCCGGACGAGCCCAGGACGTCACCGGTCGACGCGCAGGACGAGCAGAGACACGCAGAGCCCGCAGACCGAACAGAGCCGAGCACTCGTTCGCGAGCCGGGCGAATGCGTGCACTCCCCCGCTCCCCCGTGCGACCGCTGCCCACCTGCTACCCGCGCTCCTCGTAGCGCTGCCACTCACGTCCGCCGTCGCGTGAGGTCCACAGCCCTTCGCCGTTCACCAGGTCGTACGTCGCCGTCGTCGCGTCCGCGATGCCGTAGAGCGTCGCGCCGTCGACGGTGAGCGACGTGAATGTCACCGGTGTCTTCAGTTCGTGGAAGGCGCTGTTGGTGCGGTCGGCGGCGAGCCAGTAGCGGCCGCCCTCCTCGCCGACGAGCAGCCGCCCGTCCGCAAGCACCTCCAGGACCAGCGACTCCTGGCCACGATCCAGGTCCTTCCAGGGAATGCCGCCGGCGAGAACCGTCTGCCAGCGCTCGCCGCCGTCCGAAGTCACCAACAGGCCGCGCACACCCTCGTCCAAGGCGAGGGCCAGCGCCGCGGTGCCACCCCGCGCGGCGATGCTGTCCCCCGCGTAGGGCTGCGGGACGGCCTTGGAGCCCAGGGTGCGACCGTCGCGCTGCCACACGACCCGGTGGGGGTCGTCGGTCAGGGACTGCCCCAGGCTCCAGATCGTGCCCTGTTCGTCGACGGCGAAGCTGATGGCGTCGTCCGGCACTTCGGCCGGGTGCGCCGCGGTGCGCGTGGCGGGGCGGTAGATGAGGGTCGGCTCCAGTTCGGCGAGCAGGATGTCGCCGGGGCGGGAACGCAACGGGGTCTCGGTGACGACGACCCGGTGCCGCTTGCCGCGTACATCCAGGGCGTACGCACCCTCGTTCCCGTCGCCCGGCGGTACCCGCACGTAGCCCCCGTGCACCCCCTTGAACGCGGTCCGCACCGCCTCCGCGTCCGTGTGTTCCGCGTGCTCGGCGACGGTACGGCCCTCGGGGTCGACGATGCGCCAGGCAGCGGCGGCCGGCCCCTCGTCGTCCTCGACGTTGCCGGCGTCGAACGTCAGCAGCAGCGAGCCGTCACCCGCGCGGGTGACGCCGCTCGGTGCGCCGGCCGCCTCGATGACGTCACCGGGGCGCGGATGGGGGTCCTCGATGACCCGCTTGTACTTCGCCTCCCGGCCGCCGGTGCCCCCCTCGGCGGAGCCACCTTCGCCCAAGGCGCCGGGGCCACAGGCGCTCAGCGCCACCGCCGCACCCACCGCGGCCACCAACTCGACCGCCCGCCACCTGCGTTCCGTCAGCCACCCCATGGCCGCATCCTCCCATGAGGCGGCAGGCGCCCGGGCAGGAGCAGGCGCCTCTGCCACGGCTACCGACGGAGCGCACGGGAGAAGGGGACACGACCCGGCCGACCGAACAGGCAGGGCGTCCGACCTGGACGGCAGGGCCGAGGAGTCCGGTACGGCAGTGGAACGATGAAGTTCTCGATCTTGGGCACACGGTGAAAGTGATCTTCCCATCGGTCCCATGAGGGGGCATGCCGTGACCACACCCGTGCGTCGTACACCGCCTGCGAACCGCCCGCGAGGGTTCGACCTTCGCTCGACCGCCGTGTTCTTCGTCCTTCTCGCCCTGGCCGTGAGCATGCTGGGCTTCGCGGCCCACACCGTGGCCGGCGCTGTCGAGCGGCGTCCCGCCTGGGTGTTGGTCCTGTTCGTGGTGGGTGTCGCGGGCTTCATGGGCCTGCGGCGCCGGCTGCACGTGGCGAGAGCGGCCCGCCGGGCCGCGACCGCGCTCGACGAGGCGGCGAAGGAAGCCGCCGACTGTCTGGGGGATCCGTCGATTCCCCGTCCGCGTCCGGCCGCTGAGGTCACCGTCGATTACGACGCCCTGACGCCCGAGGGGTTCGAGGAGGCGATCGCCGCCCTCTGCGAACGCGACGGTTGCTTCGCCGTCGACGTCGTGGGAGGGGCCGGGGACCTGGGCGCCGATGTCGTGGCCGTGACCCCCGAGGGGAGCCGTGTCGTGATCCAGTGCAAGTACTACGGCGACTCCCACCGGGTCGGCTCCCAGGACCTGCAGCGCTTCGGCGGTACGTGCTTCACCGTCCATGAGGCCGACGTCGCCGTGCTGGTCACCACCGGCGACTTCACCGCGCCGGCACTGGAGTACGCCGAGCAGCACGGAATCGTATGCGTGGACCGGGAAGCCCTCCAGGCGTGGACGGACGGCACCGGTCCCCAGCCCTGGGAGATCCCTGTCGGAGACCGGGCAGCGAGGTAGACGAAGGACGGGCGCCGAGCCGAGTGGATCCACGCCGGACCGGCCGGCGCCTCTTCACCCTTCAGCGCAACGCACAACCGGGCGTTTGGCCGCCTGCCGGGCCACGCCCGGCGAGTCCGCCGTTGATCCGCTCCTGAGTCGGCTGCTGATCCCGAAGCCATGCCGTCTGCCCGACCGCCGCGAGCAGCGGCAGCCCGTCGGCGCGGGCAGGCCCGTCAGCGGTTCAGGTAGAAGCGGATGGTGGTGCTGTCCTGCGCGGTGTGGAGGCGTACGAGGTCGGCGATGTAGTGGACGAGCATCAGACCGCGCCCGCCCAACTGGTCGCGAGCCGGTGGCCGGCGACCCGCCAGCGGATCGGTCATCCGGCCGCGGTCGTGGACCTCGCAGACGATCTGCTCGCTCTCGGCCCAGATCCGCAGCGTCCCCGATCCACCGCCGTGCACGACGCTGTTGGTGGTCAGCTCCGCCACCGCCAGCGTCAGATCCTGCAGCCGGTCCTCGGCGAGGCCCAGCTGCTTGGCTTCCCCGACCGCGAATGTGCGGGCCTGCGGGAGTGCTTCCGCGTCGAACGACAGGGACGCGGCTCCGGGCGGGTACGTGAGCGGCTGGTTGTAGTGAGCGACGACCCGCTCGGGGTCGTAGGCGTCGCTGTTCAGTTCGACGCCGGTGTCGATGACGACGGGATGGGTGGCGCGGGCGTCGGCGAGCACCTCCGGTTCCAGGCCCTCCGCGTCGTACGGGCACAGGATCGTCACCTCGCGGCCCTGGAAGGCCGCGTTGATGAGAGCCTCGTGCTGGACGCACGCCGGGTACTCCACGGCCGAGCGACCGGCCCAGATCGGTTCGCCGATGATCCTCACCCGGTCTGCGGGGTGGGCGTCGGCGAAGGCACGCAGGACGCCGGGGATGATCCGTCCCGGGTTGCGGCCCGCCCGGGTCATGTCGAGGAACGTGACCTCAGCGGCGCTCGCTCCCAACTCGGCCTTGATCAGCTCCAGGTTGGGGCCGGGAACGGCGACCGCGACGGCCTCCCCGGCGGCCAGACCTTCCACGAGGAAGGGCACCGTGCCCGCGGTGTACTGCTCCTTGCCCCGGTAGAACAACGCGGGGTGCACAAAGGGTCCGCTGCTGGTGGCCGTACTCATCGTCCTGCCACCTCGATCGTAGTAAGGCCGGGCCAGAACATGTGCAGAATGCGCTCCAGCTCCGGCGGCGGACGGTCCACGACGATGCGGCCGGTACCCAGTTGCTGCGCGGTGACCGCCAGCGCCGCCGTGCCGCCCACATCGATGGACATCAGGTCTGCCAGTTCCACGAAGGAGACATCCGTGTGGACGCTCGCCAGATCCTCCAGTCCCTGTTCCCAGAATGAACGGGTGATCACATTGATCTCTCCAGCAGCACGAATACCGGGGCGACCGGACAACGAGCGAATCTCCAGCAGAGCGTCGTCACGCGACGGCTCCGGAACCGTCCTGTCCACGCCGTGGGAGACGTCCACGTTCTCTCCCCTGCTTCAGGTGCCGCTGCACGGCGCTTCCCCGTCTCTCCGTTCACCGCGCCTGCGCAACGACGGCTACGGACACCTCATCGTATAACCCTCCGGTGCGCGGAGTGACCGTGTGCCTGCTCGTCCATGAGGATGCCGCTGCTCGACGGGCACGGCGGTGAGCGAGCGGAACCGATCGAGAACATGTACGCATGGCTGCGGGCAAACGGGGTAGGCGCCTGGCCGTCGGACCGCGCCGCGGGCACAGGCCGGCCGACCGGCGAGGGAGGAAAGCAAGGATGACAGCGACAACGAGTCTGCGGACGAGCGTCGATCACACCACCGCTCAACTACCGGAAGTCACTGATCCGCTGAAGGTGGCACCGAAGGACGCGCGGTCGCTGTCGAAGCTGTTCTTCGAACAGCTGGCCGTTCTGGAAGAGGGCACGCGCGAGTACCAGTACGCGCGCAACACACTGATCGAGATGAACATCTCCCTCGTCCGCTATGCGGCCGGCCGGTTCCGCAGCCGGGGCGCGGACGAGATGGAGGACATCGTTCAGGTCGGCATGATCGGACTGATCAAGGCGATCGACCGGTTCGAACTCTCGCGCGAGGTGGAATTCACCACCTTCGCCGTCCCCTACATCGTCGGCGAGATCAGGCGGTTCTTCCGGGACACCTCGTGGGCGGTGCACGTTCCCCGGCGCCTGAAGGAGGCCCGCGTCGAACTGGCCCGTGCCACCGACGAACTCAGCAGTCGTCTCGGCCGCACACCGACGGTCAAGGAACTGGCCGAACTGATGAACCTCTCGCAGGAGGAGGTCATCGAAGCGCGCCTGGCCGCCAACGGCTACAACTCCTCCTCTCTCGACGCCGCCATCAACGGTGACGAGACCGGGGAGGCGGCGCTCGCGGACTTCATCGGCGCCGAGGACGCCGGCATGGAGCTGGTCGAGGACTTCCACGCCCTGGCCCCGCTCCTCGCCGAACTGGACGAACGCGACCGGCGGATCATTCACATGCGGTTCGTCGAGGAACTCACCCAGATCCAGATCGCCGAACACCTCGGCTGCTCCCAGATGCACGTCTCCCGCCTGCTCTCTCGGACCCTGACCCGCCTGCGCCGGGGCATGCTCACCACGCACTGAACGAAGCGTCAGCGGGCAGTTCCTGCGTACGGCCACGGCTGTACGCAGGAACTGTCACGCCCGTACGCGGGGACGACCCCAGCCGTAAGCGGGAACCATCGGCGGGAAGGCGAGCCGGTGCTCAGCTGTCGCCCGCCCGGCTCGTGCCGGCTGGGCGGAAGCACGCCGACACCGTCTTGCCGTGCCGCTGGCACGTCATCTCCAGCTCGTCGGCGAGCATCCGTACGATGCCCACGCCACGGCCGGAGGTCTCGCCGGCCTGCGGATCGCGCTGGCGCGGCAGGGCCGGGTCCTCGTCATGGACGCTCACCTGTAGGCATTCGCCGTCCCAGGTGAGGATCAGATGCGCGTCGCTGTGTGCGTGGACATGTGCGTTGGTGAGCAGCTCGGACACGGTCAGGACGACGGCGTCCACCGTCTCGGGCTCAGCGGCGGTCCACGGAAGGGACCCCAACTGGCTCCGTGTCCACTGCCGGCCGGCCCGCACCCCTCCGGACACGGGAAACGAATGCGCCCAGCCCATCGCCTTGATCGCCACCGACTTCCCCGTCCTGTCGTCCGAACGCGCCTCGTACACACCGTGTGCCCGCCATCCGCGTTCGCAGACGTCCCGTCGACCGGTTCCCCCGACCTAGGCCACCCGGACGCCCACGAGGCAGGTGTCGTCGTCCGTGTCGGACCTGCTGTGGGTGAGCAGGCGGTCCAACTGCTGGTCGAGCGTGGTCGGGACCGTGCGCGCGGCCGTCAGCAGCTGGGCCAGTGACTCCTCCACGGACCGGTCACGGCGTTCGATCAGGCCGTCCGTGTACATCAGCAGGGTGTCGTCGACGGCCAGTTGCACTTCGTGTTCCTCGTACACCGCATCGGGCAGGGCGCCGAGCAGCAGCCCCTTGACCAGGGGCAGCGGCGTCGCTTCGCCGGCACGTACCAGGACGGGCGGCAGATGGCCCGCCCTGGCCCAGCGCAGGGTGTGGCGGTCGGGGTCGTACAGGCCGCAGACCGCCGTGGCGGTGACGGCTCCGGTCAGATGGTGGGCCACCATGTTGAGCCAGGACAGCAGCTGCCCCGGGCCGGCCCCGGTCACGGCGAGACCGCGCAGGGCGTTGCGCAGGACGACCATGCTGGTGGCCGCCTCGATGCCGTGTCCGGCGACGTCTCCCACGCACAGCAGCACCAGCCCGGACGGCAGCACGACCGCGTCGTACCAGTCGCCGCCCACCAGGTGCTGCGTCTCCGCGGGCCGGTAACGCACGGCCACGCGCAGCCCGGGGGCCTCCAGCGGGGCCTGTGCCGGGGGCATGATCGCGTGCTGGAGCTGGAGGGTGAGCCGGTTGCGTTCGCTCGCCTGCTGCTCGGAGTGGGCGAGCTGGTCGCGGGTGGCGGCGAGGGCGACCTCCGTCCAGTGGTGGGCGGAGATGTCCTGGTAGGCGCCCCGGACCACGAACAGTCGGCCGTCGGAGTCGAGGACCGGCTCGGCCACCACGCGGATGTGCCGGGTCACGCCGTCGGGCCGCTGGAGCCGGAAGGCCGCGGACGCGGGACGGCGGTGGTGCAGCAGGGTGCGCAGGAATCTGCCGATGGCGACGGCGTCGTCGGGGTGGGCATGGGCGGGCAGGTCCTCCAGCGGGACCGGGCCGCTGACGGAGGGCTTGCCGTAGAGGCTGTAGAGCTGACCGTTCCAGGTGATCTCGCCGGTGACGAGGTTCTCCTCGAAACCGCCGATGCGGCCGAGTCTCTGGGCGTGCTGCAGCAGGCTCGCCAGCCGGGCCGTCTCGTCCTCTATGCGCCAGATGAGCAGAACGCTGCCGCCGTGTCGGCTGATGTTGATGTCGGCGACCGCCGCCAGCGGGACGTCCTCCAGCAGGGCCGTGAGTCGCATGCGCCGGGCACGGAACGGCTCACCGGTGGCGTAGACACGTTCGACCTGCTCGAACAGCTCGCCCTCGCCGGCGGCCATCGGATACGTCTCCAGGAGCAGGGCTCCGTTGACGACGCCTCGCGGACGGCCGACCGGGTCGAGGAAGCGGCTGTTGACGTGCTGGATACGGAAGTCGACGAGTTCCCCGGTGGCGTCCAGGTACGGGACGAGTACCAGCGCCGGGTCGTGCAGGCCGTCGGCCAGGTCCATCAGTTCGGCGACGTCGGGCAGGATCCCGAAACGCGCGTCCCCGTCGGGGTGGTGCGGGGCGTAGGTCTCCAGCGTGTGGGCGCACAGCTCGGCCAGTGCCTCGACCTGACGGACGATCTGCGGGGGCTGGGCTTCCAGCGGGGCGGGCCAGACGATTTCCAGCACTCCGTGGATGCGGCCGCCGGTGCCCGCGGGTAGGGCGACCCGGCCGCCGTCGGGGTGGTGGTGCCGGCCGATGGAGGGCAGGCCGGTCTCCGACAGGCAGGCGATCCACTGGCCCGTTCGCTCACCGAGCCCGTGGCGGGCCACCGTCACCACGCCGGGCGGCACGTACCGCCAGCGTGCCGCCTCCGCGGCCGAGAATCCGGCGCTGCCCGCCAGGGTGAGGGAGCCGTCGGCGCCCAGCGCCCAGATGGCGACCGCTTCCGCGCCGAGCGGCGTCAGAGCGTGTTCCAGCAGGGAGTCGGCCACGGCCTGGGCGTCGTCGGCGGCCAGCGCGCCGCTCTCGGCGGTCCTCATCCGTACGGCCATGGAGCCGCCCCCCGACGAGTCGTCGGCGCGGCCCGCCGTGAGCGCGAGAAAGGCGGTCGTCACTTCGGAGAGCCGGTCGCGCGCGGCCTGGTTGATGACGTCGACGGCGAATTCGAGGGGTGTCACGCCCGCTTGCTCGGTCAGCTCGGCGAGCTGCCGTGCCGCCTGCGACGGCCCGCACCCGAGCCGCTCGACGAGGATGCCCTTGGCCAGCTCGATCAGGGCACGCCCGTCCGCTTCCGCATGGGCCGCCTGCACCTCGCTGCGCAGTCGCTTCACGGTCGCCGCGAGTCGGCCGACGGGGGAAGGCTGCTCCTTCCCGTCTGCTTCCGCCGGGTCGGCCGCGGCCGGCCCGTCGCCCGGGGCGACGGACATCGTGTCGGGTGGATCGTCGGAATGCGGGCCGTTGTCCGCCGTCGGGTCGTCGACGGCCGACTCGTCCGTCGGCGCGCCGGCGTCCTGCGGCCCGTCCGGCTGGTGGGCATTGCTCACGTTCGACCTGTTCCTCGGCTCGGGTGTCCGGGGACACCACGCGGTCGGCTGGTACGCGGGGCGGCGTGGCTCCCCGTCATACGGACAGCCAGCGTCGGACGCGGCCGATGAGGTCGTTGGTGTCGACGGGCTTGGTGACGTAGTCGTTCGCACCCGACGCGAGGCTCTTCTCCTGGTCGCCGGGCATGGCCTTCGCGGTGACGGCGATGATGGGCAGATCGGCGTACTGGGGCATCGACCGGATCTCCGTGGTGGCGCTGTAGCCGTCCATCTCCGGCATCATCACGTCCATCAGGACCAGCGAGATGTCCGGATGAGCGAGCAGCATCTCGATGCCCTTGCGGCCGTTCTCGGCGTGCAGGACGTGGAAGCCATGGAGTTCCAGCATCCCGCTCAGCGCGAAGAGGTTGCGCGCGTCGTCGTCGACCACGAGCACCGTACGGCCGAGGAAGGCGCCGTCGACGACCTGCGCGGCCGGGCGCTGGGACTCCTCGGCGCGTACCAGTGACAGCACGTCCCCCGGCTCCTCGGCGGACAGGTGCAGGGTGATCCGTTCGCGCAGTTCGTCCAGGCTGGAGAGGAAGTCCAGCGGGCGGCCGTCCGCGCGGGAGCGCAACGTCTGTTCGTGCGCCAGGTCCACGCGATGACCGGTGTGCACGAGCACGGGCACGCTGGCCAGCGCCGAGTCGCCCTCCATGGCCTCCAGCAGACGGGTGCCCTCGTCGTCGGGCATGCCGAGTTCGAGGACGACGCAGTGGCAGGGTTCGGCGGCCAGCGTGCTCGCCGCTTCCTGCGCCCCGATCGCGGTGATGATGTCGATCGTCCCGAGCGGGTCGTCGTCGGGCGGCAGGTCCGCGACCGCGCGTTCGGCGACGAGGGTCAGCAGTCCGCGGGGGCGGTCCTCGACGACGAGCAGGCGTCGTCGGCGCTGTTCGGGCGCCGTGGGGGAAGCGGCGTCCGGCCGGGAGGCCTGCGGGAGTTCCCGGCCGGTGGTGTGCGGGTGTTCGGGCAGGCCGCCGCCGTCGAGCAGGTCCTCGAAGTCGGCGCGTGCCACGGGAAGGTAGAGGGTGAAGGTGCTGCCCTGGCCGGGTGTGCTGTCGACGGTGACGGCGCCGCCGAGCAGATGGGCGATCTCCCGGGTGATCGACAGGCCGAGGCCGGTACCGCCGTACTTGCGGCTGGTCGTGCCGTCCGCCTGCTGGAAGGCCCCGAAGATCGTCTCCAGCTGCTGCTGGGGAATGCCGATACCGGTGTCCTTCACCCTGAAGGCCACGACGGGACCTCCGCGGATGACGCCCGTGGGCACCTCCAGGTCCGCGGCGGGTTCGATGCGCAGGGCGACGCCGCCCTGTTCGGTGAACTTCACCGCGTTCGACAGCAGGTTGCGCAGGATCTGGCGCAGCCGGGAGTCGTCGGTGAGCAGGTCGGCGGGCGTGCCCGGCGCGGTGGCCACCGTGAAGTCCAGACTCTTCTGCGTCGTCATCGGCCGGAACGTCGCCTCGACGTACTCAAGGAGCTTGCGCAGAGGAACCCGCTCCGGCGTGACGTCCATCTTGCCCGCCTCGACCTTGGACAGGTCGAGGATGTCGTTGATCAGTTGCAGCAGGTCCGAGCCCGCCGAGTGGATGATGCCCGCGTACTCGACCTGCTTGGGCGTCAGGTTGCGCGAAGGGTTCTGCGCCAGCAACTGGGCCAGGATCAGCAGGCTGTTGAGCGGGGTGCGCAGTTCGTGGCTCATGTTCGCCAGGAACTCCGACTTGTACTTCGATGCCAGGGCCAGCTGCTGGGCGCGTGTCTCCAGCTCCTGCCGTGCCTGCTCGATCTCCAGGTTCTTGGCCTCGATGTCGCTGTTCTGCGAGGCCAGCAGGGAGGCCTTCTCCTCCAGTTCGGCGTTGGAGCGCTGCAGTTCGTCCTGCTGCACCTGCAACTCCTCCGAACGTGCCTGGAGTTCGGCGGTCAGCCGCTGGGACTCCCCCAGCAGCTCGTCGGTGCGGGCGTTGGCCACGATGGTGTTGAGGTTGACGCCGATGGTCGGCATCAGCTGGGAGAGGAAGTCCTGGTGGATCTGGGTGAAGGAAGTGACGGAGCCCAGCTCGATGACACCGAGGACCTGGTCCTCGACCACGATGGGCAGCACCACCAGGGCGCTGGGCACGGCCTGCCCGAGCCCGGAGGAGATGGTCACGTAGCCCGGCGGCAGCTCCTCCACGCTGATGGGGCGGCGGTTGCGCGCGGCCTGCCCGACCAGCGAGCGCCCGACGGGGATGCGCTGGGGCCGGTCGGTGTCGTCGGGATAGCCGTACGAGCCCACCAGCCGCAGCTCGGGTCCGCGCTCGGTGTCCTCGGCGAGGTAGAAGGCGCCGTACTGAGCGGAGGCCAGTGGCGCGAGCTCGTCCATGATGAGTTCGGCGACGACGGGCAGCTCGCGGTGGCCCTGCATCAGGCCGGAGATCCGGGCGAGGTTGGTCTTCAGCCAGTCCTGCTCCTGGTTGGCCCGCGTGGTCTCCCGCAGGGACTCCACCATGGAGTTGATGTTGTCCTTCAGTTCGGCGACCTCGCCGGACGCCACCACGGTGATCGAGCGGGTCAGGTCGCCCTCGGCGACGGCGCTCGCCACCTCCGCGATCGCGCGGACCTGGCGGGTGAGGTTGCCGGCCAGTTCGTTGACGTTCTCCGTGAGCCTCTTCCAGGTGCCTTCGACGCCCTCGACCTCGGCCTGTCCGCCGAGCCGGCCCTCGCTGCCGACCTCGCGGGCGACGCGGGTGACCTCGGCGGCGAACGACGACAGCTGGTCGACCATCGTGTTGATGGTGGTCTTCAGCTCCAGGATCTCGCCGCGGGCGTCGACGTCGATCTTCTTCGACAGGTCGCCGCCTGCCACCGCCGTCGTCACCAGGGCGATGTTGCGGACCTGGCCGGTGAGGTTGTTGGCCATCGAGTTGACGTTGTCGGTCAGGTCCTTCCACGTGCCCGCGACGTTCGGCACGTGCGCCTGGCCTCCGAGGCGTCCCTCGGTGCCGACCTCACGGGCGACGCGGGTGACCTCGTCCGCGAACGCGGAGAGCGTGTCGACCATGGTGTTGATGACGTCCGCCAGGGCCGCGACCTCGCCCTTCGCCTCGACCGTGATCTTCTGGGACAGGTCGCCGCGCGCGACGGCCGTGGCGACCTGGGCGATCGAGCGGACCTGGCCGGTCAGGTTCGACGCCATCACATTGACGTTGTCGGTCAGGTCCTTCCAGGTCCCCGACGCGCCCCGGACGATCGCCTGTCCGCCCAGATTGCCCTCGGTGCCGACCTCGCGGGCGACGCGCGTGACCTCGTCGGCGAAACCGGACAACTGATCCACCATCGTGTTGATGGTGTTCTTCAACTCCAAAATCTCACCACGGGCATCCACAGTGATCTTCTGCGACAGATCACCCTGAGCCACCGCCGTGGCCACCTGGGCGACATTGCGGACCTGCGCGGTGAGGTTGCCCGCCATGAAGTTCACGGAGTCCGTGAGGTCGCGCCAGGTGCCCTTCACGCCCTTGACGTCCGCCTGTCCGCCGAGTCGCCCCTCGGTGCCGACCTCGCGGGCGACGCGCGTGACCTCGTCGGCGAAACCGGACAACTGATCCACCATCGTGTTGATGGTGTTCTTCAACTCCAGAATCTCACCACGGGCATCCACAGTGATCTTCTGCGACAGATCACCCTGAGCCACCGCCGTGGTCACCTGGGCGACGTTGCGGACCTGGGAAGTGAGGTTGCCCGCCATGAAGTTGACCGAATCGGTCAGGTCACGCCAGACGCCGCCCACCCCGGGCACCTGGGCCTGTCCGCCGAGCCGGCCCTCGCTGCCGACCTCGCGGGCGACGCGCGTGACCTCGTCGGCGAAGGCGGAGAGCTGGTCGACCATCGTGTTGACGGTCTCCTTCAGCTGCAGGATCTCGCCACGCGCGGGCACATCGATCTTCTGTGACAGGTCGCCCTTGGCCACCGCGGTCGCCACCTGCGCGATGTCGCGCACCTGTGTGGTCAGATTGCCCGCCATGGCGTTGACCGAATCGGTCAGATCGGCCCAGGTACCCGAGACCCCCGGCACCTCGGCCTGACCGCCGAGCGTGCCCTCGGTGCCCACCTCCCGCGCGACCCGCGTGACTTCCGACGTGAACACGGACAGCTGGTCGACCATGCCGTTGAACACGGTGGCGATGTCACCGAGCAGGCCCTCGCCGTCGGACGGCAGCCGGGTACCGAAGTCACCGTCCCGCACGGCGGTCAGCCCGGCCAGGAGCTGCCGTAGCTCCTGCTCGCCCGGGGCCCGGTCGACGGCCTCGATCGTCTTGCTGCTCATGCGCACCCTCGTTCCGCTCCCCAAGAGCCCTCGCACCGAGGACTCGGAACCCGCGCCGGGCCTTCAAAGGCCCGCTCACCGACCGTATTTCCGCAGTTCACGGATCGGCCGGATGAGAAAATCCGGTGAAGGTTAACGCAGTTGTCGTCCGACAACCAAAGCCTGCCGCGGAGATCCCGACCGCCCCGAAAAGATACCGCCCGGAGCGGAATGCACGACCGGCCCCGGGGTACTCGGCAGGGTTCGCCGCCGCCGTTCCAGACGGTCCGCCGACGCCGTTCCACAGTGCCTCGCGGGACACCCGGGAAGGCGGGTGAGATCCCCCGCCGACGGCTTTCAGCCTCCCGGCATTTCCCCGATCCCTCCCCATGTCGGCGTCACCGCCGCCGTCAGGGCGCGCGGCTCCGCGAGGATCGGCGCGTCCGTGCTGTCCAGGGCGGTCAGCGCGCTGTGCCATCGGGTCATGGCCGCCCGCTCGTCGCCGAGCACCCTCAGGACGTGACCGTACTCGTATTCGGCGAGGCCCCGCCCGTAGGAGTCGCCGCGTGCGGCGGTCTCGTCGAGCAGCGTCCCGCACGCCTCCCGGGCTGGTGCGAGGCGGCCGAGCGCCCGCAGGGCCTGGGCGCGGCCGAGGCGCGTCTCCCGCTCCGCGTTCCAGTGGGCCGCGCCGGAGGCCATGACGCGCAGTGCCTCGTCGAAGCTCCGCAGGGCTCGGGCGGGCTCACCGAGGACCAGGTGGGCACGGCCGGTGTTGCACAGGGCGCCTGCTCGATCACGGCGCTCCCAGCCTCCCGGGCCAGGCCCCGGCTGCGCCGGTGGAACACGAGGGCCGTGCGCGGGTCGGTGAGTTCGGCGACGTATCCCTGGTGCCCGGCAAGGATCGCTTCCTCGGCGGTCGTCAGGGGGTCGGGGCGCAGGGCGAGACACCATGCCAGGGCCGCCCGCGCGTCGGCGTCGCGGCCGAGTTCCTTCAGCAGCGCGGCCCGGTTGCCGAGGTGACGCATCCGGTCCACGTCGTCACGGAGGGTGCTCACTGAGCTCGACGGCCTCGTCAAGGAGGTGCAGCGCCTGCCGGACGCGTCCGGCCGAGTAGCGCGCGGAGGCGAGGTGGCCGAGCGCCCGTGCCTCGGACGCGGCGTCGCCGCTGGACCTGGCGAGGGTGGCGGCATGACGTGTCCGACGTTCGAGATCCCGTACCCGGCCACGGTCGTGCAGGTAGGGGAACAAGACGTGGATCAGGTCCAGGGTGCGGGTCGTCCCCAGGGGCCCGTGCGCGCCGGAGCCGGCCAGGAAGAGCAGGTTCGCCGCTTCCGTGTCGGCCCAGGCGAGTGCCGCCGCCTCGTCGGCGAAGGCCGTGCCGGCCCCGGG
>NZ_LRTR01000788.1 GCF_001550375.1 Streptomyces europaeiscabiei
AGCCGACGCGCCGCGGCGGCGGTTCATCCTGCCCGTCGCCGCCGAGACCGGCGAGGCACTGCGCCGGGCCGTGCACGACCTGGCCGGGCAGGCCCACCCGGGCGGGGTACATCCCAGGCGGCTCGCCGCGCACGGCACGGGCACGCATCGCGTCGTCGCCACCGCGGACCGCCCGGACCGGCTGCGGGACGAACTCCTCGCGCTGCTGGACGACGGGACCGCGCGCCGCACCGGTGAGCGACCCGCGCTGGCCTTCCTCTTCTCGGGCGGCGGGCCGCAGTGGATCGGCACGGGCCGCGCCCTGCTGGCCGAACCCGCCTTCCGTGCCACCCTGGACGAGTGCGACCGTGCCGTGCATGCCGTCACCGGCTGGTCCGTCATCGAGACGCTGCTCGCCGACGACGGGCAGACGCTCGTGCCCACGGACGTCCTCCAGCCCGTCCTGTTCTCCGTGCAGACCGCCCTGGCCCGCACCCTGCACGCGTGGGGCCTGCGGAGCGATCTCGTGCTCGGAGCGAGCATCGGGGACGTCGCCGCGGTGGTCGCCGCCGGGGCGCTGCCACTGGAGGAGGGAGCGCGGCTCATCGCCACCTGGTCGCGGCTCGTGGCCGAGCGCGCGTCGGGGCACGGCACCCTGATCGTCTGTGACATGCCACGGGAGGACGCCGAACGTCTCAGCGCGGCCAGCGGCGGGCAGCTCTTCGTCGCGAGCCATCTCGCTCCCGGCCAGGTTTGCCTCTCCGGGACCCCGGGCGGTGTCACCGAGGTCGAACACGAGCTGTCCGCCCGAGGGATCCGAACGCTGCGCACTCCCATCGACTACGCCGGGCACAGCTCCCTGCTGGCCGGTATCGCCCCCGAACTCGTCCGCAGGATCGGTACGTTGCGCACCCGCCGTCCCGCCGTCCCGTACTGGTCGACGGTCACCGGCTGTTTCGTCGACGGTGCCGCGCTCGACGCGACGTACTGGGTGCGCAACATGTGCGAACCGACCCTGTTGGAAGAGGGGGTCCGCCACCTCGCGGGCCGACGCGCGCTGCGCATCATCGAGATCTCCCCGCACCCGGTCGCCATGTACTCCGTCCAGCAGACGCTGACGGCCCTCGCGGACACCCGCTCCGCGGTCCTTGCCGCGTCCCACCGGGACCTGCCCCCACGACACGGCCTGGAGGACCTCGCGGCCCGGCTGTGGTGCGAAGGGTTCGACGTGGACTGGAGCGCCGTGGGCGCCGTGTGACGGGCGGCCCGGCCGCTACCCCGGCCCAGGGGAAAGGCCGTCAGGCCTTCCCCTGCGCCGGCGGGTGCAGCAGCAGCACGGAGGGCACCTCGTCCGGGCAGGCGAACCGCAGCAATTGATGTCCCACGCCCGAGAGTCCGGTCAGCAGGCCGGGTGTCTCCGCCCTGGTGGGCGAACCGCACACCCAGTCCGACTCCTCGGGGTCCGTGGCCTCGATGCGGCGGCGCACCGCGGAGAAACGGCAACGCCGTGCCCCGACGGAGATCGGGGCACGGCGTTGGTGCGCCATGCGCGGCGGCCGGGGGCCGTCAGCCGGTCTTGCGCCTGAAGAACTTCTTCTGACCGGCGTTGCCACTCATGTTCTTGACTTTCAGTCGGCCCTCTTCGTGAGCCGTGCGCGCCTGTGAGCTGCGCGCCTTCTTCTCAAGGGCCTCCTGGAAACGGCGCTTCGCCGCCTCCTCGGCATGGTTCGCGGGGGGCGTGTCAGCCATGGCTGCCTCCTTGCGTTCGACGGCAAATCCCGTACCCCAGGGCATCACTGCTCTCTTGAGGGCCGCTCGAGTTTGGCCTCAGCCCGTCTCAAGGTTGTCTCAATCGCGTGCGCCAGGGCGCCGACGGAGTCGCCGCCGGCCAGGACCACGGGCGGGGGCGCGCCGCCGTCCTCCGCGAGGCCCAGGGCGATGTCGCAGGCCACGGCGCCGACTCCGGAGACGCCGGCCAGCACCAGGGGGCCGTCGGTGGTGCGCAGGTGGCGGCGGAGGGCCATGACGCAGGTCCGGACCCCGTGAGCCGCCGGGTGGAGCGCCACGACGGCATGCGCTCCGGTGGTGCCCCGGACGAGCCCGGCGAGCCAGGAGGCAGGGGTGCCCGGCGGGGTGACCAGGCAGGCGGTTCCGGTGCGGGGTGCGGTGGCGGCCCGCAGCGTGACCAGCGGGCCGCCCACCTCCGCCGGGGGTACGGGCCGTTCGTGCAGGCGGGGCAGGTCCGTGCAGGGCAGGACGTCGAGGAGGTCGGCGACGGTCACCGACTCCCCGGCGATGTCCGGCAGTTCGCGCAGGAGCCGGGCGCTCGCCGACAGCAGGGCGAAGGCCCGGGCGTCGTCGAGGCGGGCGCGGTCGTGCACGCACGTCAGGACCAGACCGCCCTGGCGGTCGTGGTGGACGACGATGCCGATCGGGACCGGGGGGCGGGCGGGGACGAGGTCCGGGGCGTCGACACGGAGGCCCCGCTCGGCCAGGCCCGGGCCGAGTTCGCCGAGCCCGCGCGTGCGGTGCTCGAAGACCAGCAGGGAGTCGGCGAGCACCGCCCCCGCCTCGTCCTGCGGCGCGGCCGGGCCCTGCGCGAGCCAGTCGCGGATCTGGCCCGCGGCGACCCACTCGTACCCGGACATGTCCAGGGCGCAGTCGCGCAGGGCCCCCAGCAGCCGGGAGACCGGGGCAGCCGGGTCCACCTCGACGGACACCGGCAGCGGGCTGGCGAAGGGGCCGGGGGTGCGCTCGATGTCCCCGAGGAAGACGCCCCGGCCCGAGACCGTGACGCCGAAGCGCACCCGGGCGGGCTCCGCGGCGGCGTCCGACGCGCGGTGGAGGAGCATCGCCCACACCGTGTGCACGGCGACGCTCTCGGTGGCGCCCTGGTGCGCCGCCCACGCGGCCAGGCGTGCCACCTCGTCACCGGTGAGCCGGACCCGGATGCGTCCGGTGCCGGTCTGCCCGGTGGCGGCGCCGGGTGCGGCCTGCGGCAGGCGCACGGCGGGACGCGCCGCCTCCCGGGACCAGAAGTCCCGTGCGGCGGACGGGTCCTGGGCTCCCAGCCAGCGGACGTAGTCGCGCAGGTCGGGGCGGCGCTCGCCGCCGGGCAGAACGCCGTCGGCGCAGTAGGCGCGGTAGAACTCACGGAGCAGGGCGTGCACGCTCCAGTGGTCGAGCAGGGCGCGGTGGTAGGTGAGCAGGACCTCGGTGGGCGCGGTACCGCCCGGCGTGCCCGGGGGTGCCCCGTCGAGGAGGGCGGCGCGCAGCAGCCCGGGGCGGCGCAGGTCGAAGCCGCGTACCCGCTCGTGTTCCATCAGGACGGCGCGGCCGGGGAAGGTTCCGTGCGCGTGCCGTACGACCTCCGGGGTGGCGTGGCGATGCACGGTGACTTTGGGGTGCGGGTCCCAGTCGAAGGCGGCGCGCAGCACGGTCTCCCGGTCGAAGACGGACTGCCAGGCGGCGGTGAAACGGCCGGTGTCCAGCGGGCCGTGCCAGCGCCAGGCGAGCTGCTCCACGTGGTGGTCCGGGTGGTGGACGGCGTCGGCGAGGACATCGCGTTGCAGGGGGGTGGCGGCGAAGGTCTCCGGAGGTTCGGCCTGGGCCGGGGCGGGTGACGGGGCCGGGGGGCGGGTGAGCCGGTCGGCGAGCGGCCCGGCGAACGCGGGCGAGACCGTCGCGTGTCCGGTGAGGAGGGCGGCGGCGGGTGCGGTGCCGGTGTCGAGGGGGCCGGTCGGCGCGGGGCCGTGGACGTGCACGACGGCCTGCCGTGTCTCGGGGGCGCCGGCGAAGGTGACGGTCACGGTCACGGCCCCCGGTTCGGGTGCCGGCGGGTGTCCCGGGGTGGGGGCGGGCGCGTCGGAGGGGTGGTGACCGTCGGTGGTCATCCGTTCCCCCTTTCCCCTCGGTGTCTCTGATCTGCCGTGCCGTCCGGCTTGTCCGGCTGTCGCGCGCGGACGCCGCCGGCGGGTCGGCAGGACGGGTGTCGTGACGGTGTGTTCGCGGGTGGGCCGCCCGGGGGCTCGCCCGGGGCGGCGTGCGGACGTGGGGGGGCGGCCCGGACCCTTGCGGCCAGACTAGACACCCAGCGAGCTGAGGCCGGATTCCTTGAGCGGCCCTGAAGCGGATCCCGATGCCAGGAGCCGTTTCCAGTCGATCTCGGGTCCCCGCACCTGGAGTTGGCGGAAGGCCGTCAGCAGGGCCCGGGGTTCGGGGGCGGCCTCGGGCGTCTCCCGGACGGGTTCGCACCGCAGGAGCCTGCCGAAGCCCGCGGGGTGCGATGTGTGTGCGGTGCAGGGGCCGCCCTCCTGAATGAGGGCCAGGTGGGCGGCGTCCCGCAGGCCGAGGGCTCCGGCCACGTGGGCTGCCGCGAGCGCGCCGATGCCGTGTCCGGTGACCGCCGTGGCGTCGATGCCGAGGGCGTGCCAGAGGCGGAACAGGCCCACCTGGTACCCGAACAGCGCGGGCTTGCCGTACCGGGGGTCTTCGAGCAGCCGGGCGTCGACTCCGTGCGGGGGTGCGAACACGGCGGCGACCAGTGGTACGGGCAGACAGCAGTCCAGGGCGTCGCGCAGGGCGTCGAAGGCGACCCGGAAGGCGGGGAACGAGCCGTACAGGGTCCTGGTCGTGGTGGGCGGGCGGCCGTCCCAGTCGGGGAACAGCACCGCGAGGTCGCCGCGGACGGCGGGCTTTCCGGCTCGGTCGGCGCAGCCGCAGGCCAGGAGTGCGGGCCGGGGGATGTCCCGGGTGCGGGGGTCGGATTTCATGGGCACCCTCTCGTGTACTCGTGGTGAATCCGCCGCGGCACGCGGGTCACAGCACCCGGACCGCGCTCTCCGCGTGTTGCCTGGCCAGTTCGAGTACCGCCCGGCTCTCCTGGCCGAGACTCTCCCGCACGTGGCGCCGGGCCTGGGCGGTGTCCGTGCCGGCGCCGAGAACGGTTTCGATGCGGTCCGGGTCGAGGACGGCACGGTGCTGGGCGGTGACGGTCACGCCCGCCGTGTCCGGCACGACGGACCACTCCCCCGTGTGGGCCACCAGCGGGCCCGGCGGGACGGTCAGTTTGAACACGATGCGTCCGGCGTGGGGGAAGCAGATGCGTACGGCCTCGGTGGTGCGGGCGGGCAGCCGGCCCGTCGCGTGGGTCTGCCCGCGGACCAGCTGCACACCGGGCGGGTCCTCCCGCACGTCGGCGCGGGCGACCTGAGGCAGGAGCTGGGGCCAGTCCCGGACTCGGTACAGCACGTCGTAGACGAGCTCGGCGGGCCCCTTGACGCGGGCGGAGTCCTCGAAGGACAGCACGAGTCCGTCGAGGTCGCTCCAGTGCTGCGCGTGGTGGCGCACACCCTCCAGGTCCATGCGGGCGGTGGTGTCGAGGGTGCGCTCCGCCCGGGCGGCGCTCGCCGGGTCGTCGCGGGCGACGGTGAAGGTGCGGCGCAGGGTCAGCCGGGTGCGCCGGTCGTCGAGGGCTTCGACGATCCAGGTGCCGCGCATGCTCGTGAGCGGTGGCGCCTGCTGCTCCTGCCAGAAGTCCACCCGCCGCAGGTCGGACGAGAAGACCAGGCGCGTCGTCCACGAGCGCACCTGGCCCTCGGCGGTGTCCCACAGGCGGTGCCGTTCCTGCCGCCCGTCCGACTCCAGCTGTTCGACGTGCACGACGGACGGGAAGTACCGGGGCCAGTGGGCGGCATCGGCCACCAGCCCGTAGACCACGCCCGCGGGGGCGGCGATCACCACGTCGTGCTGCGCACAGCGCATCCGCTCGGCAGGCATCCGTCCGCCCTCCTCCAAGTCACAGCCCGGGGCGGTGGCCCCGTGGCGTCACGGGCCTCGGGCACGGCGGGCCGAGGCCATTGCGCCGACTGTGTCCTGAATCGCTTGAGGGCGGGACGAGGGCGCCTTGAGCATCGCCTCGAGGCAGGTCCCGTCGGTGCGCGTGCGCTCAGGCGGCGAAGAGGTCGAACGTGGAGGCCCCCCGCGGGCCGGCCAGGATGTCGAGCTGGGGAGCCGTGGTGAGCATCGCCTGGTACAGCCGCTGGAGTTGCGGTGCGGGCTCGACGCCGAGCTCCTCGCGCAGCCGGCCGCACAGCCCGCGGTAGGTGCCCAGAGCGGCGGCCTGCCGGCCGGAGCGGTACTGCGCCAGGATGAACTGCGCGTGCAGTCCCTCGTGCAGCGGGTGATGCATCGTCAACTGTCGCAGTTCACCCAGCAGTTCGGCGTGCCGACCGAGACGCAGGTCGGCGTCGATGCGGCGCTCGGTGGTGACCAGCCGGCTCTCTTCGAGCCGTACGACCTCGATGTCGAGGACGGGCCCGAGCCGCACGTCCACCAGGGCGGCACCGTCCCACAGGTCGAGGGCAGCGCGGAACCGGCCGGAGGCGAGGGCGGCGTCACCGGCCTCGAAGGCGTTGCGTCCCTGCGCCACCAGCCGCTCGTACTGGTGCACGTCGATGCTGTCCGCGGGGATCTGCAGCACGTAGCCGCCGTGCCGGGTGGCCAGGATGTCCTTGGCGTTTCCGGGGACGTCCGGGCCCATGGCGGTGCCGAGGCGGCGGCGCAGCTGGAGGATGTAGGTCTGGAGCGTGGTGAGCGAGCTCAGCGGCGGCTCGACCCCCCATATCTCCTCCATGAGTGTCTGCACCGGCACGACACGTCCTCGGTAGAGGGCCAGCAGGGAAAGCAGTTGGCGTGGCTTGCCGGCCGTGGGAACGATCGATCCGCCGTTGACTTCTGCCCTCAGCGGACCCAGCACCTGAATCTTCATGTTCTCCTCCGGTGTCGGCGAGATGCACTCAACGGGCACACACGCTTGGTCTTTTTGCACGCTAGCGGGACGCAGAGTGCGCACGCTTGATTCTCCAGTTCTTCTCCAGCGGTTATGGACGGCGGTTATGGACGGCTGAATTCGCTGCTCGCAGAACGGCGTGGAACGGCGTGTGAATTGCTGGGGTGCAGGCCTCAATTCACTGGAGAGAGCGCGCGGGCCGGGGCGGGTCACCGGTAGGCCGGGGACGCGGCGACGGGCGCCGGCGCGGGCAGGGCGATGCGGTGCGGTGCCGTCCGTGCCCACGGGAATCCGCGGTGCAGGTGCATCACGGGATCCGTGAAGGGGTCGGTCTGGATAACCACGGCGGCCAGGACATCGGGGGCGGGCTCGAGTTCGACGAACGTCCACTGCCCGTACCTGTCGTCGGCGGGCGGATCGAATCCGAGTACACCGCGGTCCTCGGCCAGCGTGAAGGAGAACGAGTCGAACGGCAGACCGAGTCCGAGCCCGCGCGCTTTCGCGTAGGCCTCCTTCAGGGTCCACAGCCGCATCGTCCTGCGGTCGCGCGCCGCTCCGGTGGCCGCTTCGGCCACCCAGTGCCGCTCCCACGCCGCGAAGGTCTGCAGGATCGTGTGGAAGGAGCGCGGGTCCCGGTCGAGCCGCTCCACGTCGACGCCGATGGTGTGCGCGCGGGTCACGCCCAGCAGGTTGCAGCCACTGGCGTGCGACAGGTTGAAGTCCAGCTGCCGTCCGCCGCGCAGGAGTCCGCCCGCAGGCACGCGCAGGAAGGGCCGGCCGCGCGAGGAGCGCCAGAAGTGCAGTTCGTCCTCGGCGAGGCCGGTCTCCAGCGCCAGTACGCGGCGCACCAGGGTGTGGGCGACCAGGTACTGGCGCCGGTCGCGTTCGAAGAGGAAGGCCTGCGCCGTGCGCTTCTCCTCCTCGTCGAACCAGTGGGCGGCGAGCAGGGCCGCGTGGTCCGGCGGCAGGTCGTCGTTGGTGCAGAACCACAGCTGGATGGGGCGGTCCGGGTCCTCGCTCCGGCCGATGTCCGTGATCACGTCGGCGGCTCCACGTCCGCTTCCGTGTCGCGGCCCAGCCACAGCGGCCGGGGCAGCAGGGCGGAGCGGGGCGGCACCGAGCGCGGCCCGGGTTCGCGGCCGTCGGCGACCTCCGCCGTCCGCGTCACGTCGACGCCGCCGGTCCACAGCCCGGCGAGCTGTTCCAGGCGTCCGGCTCGCCACAGCGCGGACAGGTAGGCGCGGGTCTCGGGCGCCTCGTCGAGGAGCAGCGGATCGGCCGGCGCGGTCCGCAGGTCCGTCACCCGCAGGCGCCGGCCCGCGCGGTCACCGGGCGCCCCGGCGGCGAAGTCGCCCAGCAGTTCGGCCAGTTCCGGGTGGCTACGGGCGGTGACGGCGAGGCGGCAGGGCAGTGCGGCGCGGCCGGTGCGCAGGGCGTGGGCGAGGGCGGGCAGATCCGGTGTCCGGCCGGCACCGAGCCAGTCGGCCAGGCGGCGGGCGGTGGCGGCGAGGTGGCCGGGGGTGGGTGCCGACAGCAGGATCAGCTCGGGGGCGCCCCGGTCGTCGCCGTGTTGCACCGGCGGCCGCCCGGTGAAGGGGTCCTTCTCCGTTTTCGGGGGCGCGGCCGGCTGCGCCGGACATGCCTCGACGACGACACAGGCCCGGGTGCCGGTTTCGCTTCCGGCGGTGACCACGGCCCGGTGCGGTACCGAGGCGTCCCGGCCGGTCTCTTCGCCGAGCCGCAGCACCGCCCGGGTGAGGGCGGCGACACCGGTGGCCGCTCCGGCCCGGCCGGTGGTGCGTGCCGCGCTGTCGGGTGTCTCCAGCACGGTGACCGTGTCCGCGTCGATCGCGGCGGCGGCCAGGGCGCGGCGTACCAGACGGTCTTCGCCGGGGCTCAGGGTCTGTCCGCCGGGTCCGGTGTGACCGGTCTGTTCCGTGCGGTGGGCGGGTCCGGTGTTCCCGGTACGGCCCACGGCGCTGGAGCGGATGACGGCGTGGACGGTGTCGCCGTCCGCCCGTGCCCGGTCCAGTGGCTTGAGGAGCAGGGCGCCCACGCCTTCCCCGGCTCCGGGGAACTGCCGGGAGGGGTGCAGGCGCAGTTCCACCGCGCCGACCAGCGCGGCGGCGCATTCGCCGGACTCCAGCGCGCCGATCGCCTGGTGCAGGGCGACGAGGAAGGACGAGTCGGCGGTGTCGACCGACCAGTTGGGACCCCGCAGGTCGAGCAGCGCGGAGAGCGGGTGCGCCACGTTCCCGTGGCCGCTGCGGGGCATGGCCCGGTGGCCGTCGGCCCACAGCTCCGCGGCCAGCAGGGCGTAGTCGCAGGAGCTCACCGCCGTGTACACGCCGACGCTGCGCGGTTCGCCGTCGGCGCCGACCAGGGCGTCGAGGCGGCCTCCGGTGTAGCCCGCGTCCTCCATCACCTGCCAGGCGACTTCGAGGAAGAGGCGTTCCTGGGGGTCGGTGAGGGCGGCTTCCCTGGCGGTCAGCCGGAAGAAGTCGGGGTCGAAGTCGGCGACCCGGTCGAGGTAGTGGCCGGTGCGGCCGCGCTCGTCGATCAGGCGGCCGGGCGGCGGGGTGGCGGGTGCGTCCGGTCCGGTGTGCAGCAGGCGCCGGAAGGCGTCGAGGTCACCGGCGTGCGGATAGCGTCCGGCGATGCCGATGACGGCGTAGCCCGCGGGCGTGGTGCGGGGCGCGGCGGGTTCGGGACGGGCGGTGAGGGGGACGGGCGGCGGGGGCGGGCCGGCTACTTCGGTGAGGAGTTCGACGGCCTGTTGCCTGCCGAGGGTGCCGTCCTTGAACCGAGTCAGGATCTCCCTGTTGTCCATACGCATGTGCGGCAGGCGCTTCAGGCCCTGTCCGCGGCGAGCAGAGCGACGGCCTCGTCGACGCTCAGCCGGTCGTCGCGGACCGCGTCGAGCAGGGTGTCGAGACCGGCACGGGGCCCGGCCGCGCGGGCCGGGCCGGGCGCGGCCGGTGTCCTCGCCGAGGTGCGGGCGACGACGTGGGTGGCCATGGCGGCGGGGGTGGGGTGGTCGTAGAGGGTGAAGGCTTCCTCTTTGAGGCCGTACCGGGTGTTGATGGCGTCCACGAACTCGGCGCCGAGGATGGAGTCGAGGCCCAGTACGTGGAAGGTCGCCTTCTCGTCGATCTCCCACGGGTCGCAGCGCAGGATCGCGCCGAGCATCTCGCGCAGTGCGTCGAGAACCCGCGGCACGTCACCGCCGGGTGCCGACTGGGCCGGGTTCGGGTTGTTGAACACGATGGCTTCTCTCCAAGTCACGTGCTGGCCGCGGCGGAAGCATGGGGCGAGGCCGTGTCGAATCCGTACGGCGATGGGTTGATGGGTCCGGCTCACCCGGTCAGGGAGGGCACGGAAGCGGCGGGAGCGTCCGGCGCCGCCATGAGGATGGAACGCTGCAACCTGCGTACGTGCGCGGAGGGTTCGAGCCCCAGATCGCGTACGAGAGTGGCGCGCAGGCGCTGGTAGGCGTGCAGTGCCTCGCCACGCCGTCCGGAGCGGTACAGCGCGAGCATGAACTGGGCGTGCAGGTTCTCGTGCGTGCCGTACCGGTTCACCAGCACCGTCAGTTCCGACAGCAGTTCACGGTGCCGGCCGAGCCGCAGCTCCGCCTCGAAGCACTGCTCCAGCGCGCACAGCCGTGATTCCTCCAGCCGCCATGCCTCCGACTGCAGTTGTGCGCCCATGCGGACGTCGGCGAAGGCCTCGCCCGACCAGAGGCCGAGGGCCTGCCGCAGCAGCGTGGACGCCTCGGTGAAGTCGCCCGCGTCCATGGCTCGGTAGCCGCGCCCGGCCAGCAGCTCGAACTCCTGGACGTCGCAGCCTCCTTCGCCGCCCGTCAGGCGGTAGCCGCCGGGCAGCGTCATCAGGACGTCCTTCGCTCCGGTGTCCTGGGGCTCCCGGTCGTCCGTTGCCGGCTGCGAGGCCAGAGCGGCGGCGATCAGCTCCCGCAGCTGCAGCACGTAGGTCTGCAGCGTCGTGCGGGCGCTGCGGGGCGGGCAGCTTCCCCACAGCTCCTCGGTCAGCACCTCCACCGGCACCAGCCGGTCCACACGCGAGGCGAGCATCGCCAGTACCTGCCGCGGTTTGGGTGCCGTGGGTGTGATCGACACGCCCCGCACCTTCACCTCCAGAGCCCCCAAGACCCCGATGTCCACAACTGTCTCCCCTGTTTGTTGTGCAACCTCTCGCCGAAGTAAAAAACAGTACGATCGGTTTGTCAACACACGGAGTGCGCTGGAGAACCAGACTTAATCGGGCATATCTACCACTCTTCCGGCCCAATCAGGGAACATTCTTGCTGACGCGAGGCCAAAAAGAGAACTCAATGACTCTTTTGGTGTCGATCGGGGGCAGTCCGGTCCGCCCGGGGGTCACACCGTCGGCTCGTACGCGACGGGCGGGCAGCCGACGGCGTGCAGGGCGGTCGCCGTCTCCGGCGAGGCGACGCGCGGCAGGATCAGCCGCCAGAAGCGGGCGACGACGTCCGACTTCAGCCAGGCCCGGTCCCGCACGCCGAGTGCCTCCAATCCCACGGTCGCCGCCACCACGGCCGTCGCGACGTCGGCACCGCGGATGCCCGCACCGAGCTCCTGGGCCCGCTCGGCCTCGTCCAGGATCTCCTCGACCCAGCACCGCCACCGCTCGCGCAGGTCTTCTCCGAGGTCGGGGCTGGAGATGTCCAGAGTGAGGACGAACCCCGCCTGGACCACCGCGTCCCGGTCGATCCGGTCCACCAGGCGGTAGGTGGATTCGACGAGCCGCGCCAGGGCTCCGCGCCCGCCGTCACCGGGCGCGGAGCCGATGGCCGCGCACACCTCGTCACGCAGGATGGTGGCGGCCTCCGCCACGACCGCCCCGGCCAGGTCCTGCTTGCCGGCGAAGTGATGGTGCAGGCCGCCGTAGCTGACCCCGGCCCGCTTGCTGATCCTCCTGAGTGACACCGGCTCGTAGCCCCCTTGGGCGAACTCCTCACCGGCGGCTCGGACCAACGTCTGCCGAGTGTGCGCCGCTCGTTCCTGCTTCACCATCGAGAAGTCTCCTGATCGCAGGACAGTCGCCCGGCATGACAGTCCGCACCAGGGGACCGCGAGCGGACATGCATCGTGGGATCAGTAAACCATCATGACGGTTTATTACGGGGGTCCCCCGCACCGAAAAGACCGAGGTGAGCCCGGGGCGGCAGCCGGAACCTGCCCCATACTCAGGGCTCTTCACGGCCCCGAGACCTCACCAGAAACAGTCAATCCTGTCTGTTTTTGTTCCTGGCCAGGACACGCGGACGCCCCGGCGGTCCGCCACTGAGGACGGGACCGCCGGGGCTCCTGCTCCGCCGCCCGGCTTACAACGGGGGATGGTCAGCCGGTCTTGCGACGGAAGATCTTCTTCTGGGGTACCGGGCCGCTCACACCCTTGGCCTGCAGGCCCCTGTCGCCGTGCGCCTGCCCGGACCGCTGCCGGCGCTGCTTGCGCTCGAGCACTTCCTTGAACTGAAGCTTCACGTCGGTGTCCGCTGCATTCCGCTTGGTCACGTCAGCCATACGTCGCTCCTGGGTCGAGAGGAATGGAGTCGAGCGGAACCACCGCTCGAAAAGCGCTTGAGTCTCACTTGAGAATCACCTGACACCCCCTCGAATAAAGCAGCGACCATACGCGCGAAATGCGCGTTCCGGCCACCGCACCCGGTACCTGTCGGCCATGGAAGCCCGTTTCACCGCGTCGCCCTCGAGAGCGAGTCGAGTGATACCGGAACCACCCCTTCATAACCTGTGCGGACACCCCATACTCATGGGCGTCATTGCGGTGCAACCTCTTCCCGCTTACAGTGTACCGTACTCCCCTTACGTAGTAAGTCAAAGCTTTTGGAAGGGAGTCTCCATGACTGAGGCCTCTGAGCCGCGGACGGCTGCAAAGACGCAGGATCCGGCCGCGGGACCCGCCCCCCACCCGCAGCGCTGGCTGATCCTGAGCACCCTCTGCCTTGCCGTGATGCTGGTGTTGCTGGACAACACGGTGCTGACCGTGGCGATCCCGTCGATGACGGAGTCCCTCGGTGCCTCGACCTCGTCGATCCAGTGGGTGATGAACGGCTACACGCTGGCGGTGGGCGGCCTGCTCATGACGACGGGCTCCCTGGCCGACCGGATCGGGCGCCGCAAGGCGCTCCTGATCGGCGTGGCGCTGTTCACCCTCTGTTCCGGTGTGGCCTCGATGGCCGACAGCCCGGCACAGTTGATCGCGGGACGGGTCGGCATGGGTGTGGGCGCCGCGCTGCTGATGCCCAGCACCCTGGCCGTCCTCATGCAGGTGTTCGACGAGAAGGAGCGGCCGAAGGCCATCGGCGTGTGGACCGGTGTGGCCGCGGCCGCCGTGGCCCTCGGGCCCGTGCTCGGCGGCGTCATGCTCGACCACTTCTGGTGGGGTTCCGTCCTGCTGATCAACGTGCCGGTCGGGCTTGCCGCGCTGATCTCGATGATCATCCTGATCCCCGAGTCGCGCGACCCGCAGGTCCGCCGGACCGATGTCCCCGGTGTGGCACTGTCCATCCTGATGAGCGTCGGCCTGGTGTACGCGATCATCTCCGTGCCGGAGCACGGCTGGAGCTCCCCGCAGACGCTGATCCCCTTCGCGGTCGGCGCGGTGGCGCTGATCTCCTTCACGTACTGGGAGCGCCGCTGCGAGGAGCCGATGCTGGACGTGGCCCTCTTCAGGAACCCCGCGTTCAGCGGGGCCGTCGGCAGCACGGCGCTGACCTACCTCGCGCTCGCCGGCTCGCTGTTCCTGTTCACCCAGTACCTGCAGTTCGTCCTGGACTACAGCCCGCTGGAGGCCGGCCTCGGCGTCGTGCCCATGGCGCTCGCGCTCATGGTGATGACGCCGTTCGGCCCGAAGATCGCGGAGAAGATCGGCACTCCCGGCACGATGGCCACGGGTCTGGCCGTGATGGGTGTCGGCCTGGTGACACTGAGCTTCCTGCGCGAGGGTTCCGGCTACCTCCTGGCCCTGGCCGGACTGGCCGTGATGGGCGCGGGCGCCGGTATCGCCATGCCGACCGCGTCGACCGCCATGGTGAGCGCGATTCCGGTGGAACGCGCCGGGGTGGCCGGCGGGCTCAACTCCACGATGCAGGAGTTCGGCAGTGCCTGTGGCGTGGCCGTGATGGGCAGTCTCGCCGCCGGGCTGTTCTCCTCGCGTCTGCCGGACGCCATTCCTGACGAGGCGACGCACTCCATCGGGCAGGCCCTGGGCGTGGCCGCCGCCGGCGAGGACCCGTCACAGCTCGTCGAGCAGGTGAGGGACGCGTTCGTCTCCGGCTTCTCGGTGAGCATGCGCATCGGTGCCGCGGCCGCCGTCGCCGCCGGTGTGGTGGCCTGGGCGCTGCTGCGCAGGAACTCGGTCCCACCCGAGGAGCCCGCGACGCAGTCCGCCGAGGCCACGGCGCAGGCGCCTGCGCCAGGGATCGAGAAGACGCCGGACACCACGGGCGTATCTTGATCCCATGTCGCGCAACCTTCCCGAACCGCGCCTGGACAGCATCTGGCTGTCCAGGCCGGCCCGGCGGCCGCCCAGCGGTCAGAATCCCCTGAGCCGTGATCAGATCGTCGCGGCGGCTGTCCGTCTGCTCGACCGGGAAGGCCTCGGTGCCCTCTCCATGCGGCGCCTAGCCGCCGAGCTCGGTGTCGCGGCGATGTCCTTGTACTGGCACGTCCCCACCAAGGACGCGGTGCTCGAATTCGCCCTCGACGAGTCGTTCGGCGAGCTCGACCTGACGCCCAAGCCGGACGCCGACTGGGGCGAGCAGATCGAGCACATCTCCCAGGACCTGCGCCGCATCATCCGTGAACACCCCTGGACCAGCCAGCTGGCCGGCAGCTTCGCACTCGTCGGCCCGAATTCGCTGGCGCTGCACGAGCAGCTCACCGTGCTCGTCGAGGCGGGCGGGTTCGGCCCGCCCGATGCCTACCGTGCGGCGGGCACCCTGGTGAACTTCGTCCTCGGGTTCGCGGCGGACGAGGTGAAATGGATCCTGAAGATGCGCGAGACGGAGCTGCGGCCGGACGACATCAAGGAGATCTGGCTGTCTCCGGTGCTCGAACTCGTCGGCGACGCCTACCCGCGCATGCGGGCCAACCTGGAGGCCGGGGAGTCCCGGGCCTGGGACGACCACTTCGAGTTCGGCCTGAGTTGCATGATCGCCGGCATGCGCGCCAAAGGAACCAAGCAGAACTGAGAATCGCTCGAAAAGCGATTGATTTCTTTTCGAGCGATTCTTGAGTTCGCACCTCCGGCCAGAACGACATTGACGGCGGACCGGATCCGCTGTCACACTGTTCGAACAGGCGTGGTGTGCCATAATTCAAAACACACCCCCGAAATACTCATAGAATTGCCTCAAGAGCCGTATCGCCCCTTGGCGATACGGCTCTCTTGCGTTTCCAGTACCCGCCGTAGGGAAAAGTGACGGAGTCGAGTCGAATGACGGATGTGAACAGGCCCGGGAACGATGACCGCCTGCGTCGCGCGATGGCCGCAGTGCTGCAGCTTCAGCAGCGCAACGCCGAGCTGGAGGAACAGCGCACCGAACCGATCGCGATCGTGTCGATGGCCTGTCGTTTCCCCGGCGGGATCGCCAACCCCGAGGACTACTGGGACCTGCTGAACGAAGGACGGGACTCCATCGGCGGTTTCCCCGCCCGGTGGGACGCCCTGGACCTGTACGACCCGACGCCGCAGACCCCCGGAAAGTCCTACGCCCGTGAGGGCGGGTTCCTCGACGACGTCGAGGGCTTCGACGCGGAGTTCTTCGGCGTCCCTCCGCGTGAGGCGCAGTCGATGGACCCGCAGCAGCGGATCGTGCTGGAGACCGTGTGGGAGGCCCTGGAGCGGGCCGGCATACGTCCGGAGTCGCTGAGCGGCAGCCGGACGGGCGTCTACCTCGGCGCCATGCGCTCGGACTACGCGGACGACCAGACCGGCTTCGACTACCTGGACGGCTACCAGGGCACCGGTGTCTCCAGCAGCGTCATCTCCGGCCGTGTCTCCTACGTCCTGGGACTCCAGGGCCCCGCCGTGACCATAGACACGGCCTGCTCGTCCTCTCTCGTCGCCCTGCACTCCGCGGTGGGCGCGCTGCGCAACGGCGAGTGCGACACCGCCCTCGCCGGCGGTGTCACCGTCATGAGCACGCCTGTGCTGTTCGTGGAGTCCAGCCAGTTCAAGGGCATGGCCGCCGACGGCCGTTGCAAGAGTTTCTCCGCCGACGCCGACGGCGCGGGCTGGTCGGAGGGCGCGGGCATGCTGGTCCTCAAGCGCCTCTCCGACGCCGAGCGTGACGGTGACCGGGTGCTGGCGGTCATCCGCGGCAGCGCCGTCAACCAGGACGGCCGCAGCCAGGGCCTGACCGTTCCCAACGGGCCCTCGCAGCAGCGTGTGGTGCAGGAGGCCCTCGCGACGGCGCGCCTCACGCCGGACGACATCGACGCGATCGAGGCCCACGGCACCGGCACCAGCCTCGGCGACCCCATCGAAGCCGGCGCCCTCGCCGAAGTCTTCGGACCCACCCGCGCCTCCGAGCACCCCCTCTACCTGGGCTCCTCCAAGTCCAACATCGGCCACTCGCAGGCGGCGGCCGGTGTCGCGGGCGTCATCAAGATGATCCTCGCCCTCCAGCACGACACCCTCCCCAAGACCCTCCACGCAGACCGGCCCAGCCCC
>NZ_LRTR01000079.1 GCF_001550375.1 Streptomyces europaeiscabiei
CGCCGGTGGTGCTCGCGTCCCGGCCGCCCTTCCCGGCACATCCACCGGTCGCGGGATCCGACGCCTCGGGGCGCCCCCGGCGGCCGCCGTCGAGGCGGTGCCTGGTCGGCTGGCCCGTCGTCAGGGCGCGGGCAGGAGGTGAACCGGGCGGGAAGGTGTGGCGTTGCCGACGGGCGGGCGCCCGGTCGGGGTGGGCGGCCGATCGCTGGGCGACCCGGCGGAGTACGGGTGACGCGGGCGGGTCGTCCGCCGGGGTGTCGTGGGCGTTCAGCGCGGAGTCGAGCAGGTCGACGGTGACGAGATCGGCGAAGTGCTCGGTGGCGAAGTCGGCCAGTTCCTGGGTGGTGCGGGCGATGTCGAGGGTGGTGCCGATGCGCATGCTCGCCTCGTTCACCATCGACAGCCGCCACCGCAGCCGCCGCTCCCGCTCCTCCTCGTACGCCACGACACCCTGCTCGGAGGTGCGGTCCACGTACCCGGTCGCCGTGGCGATCAGGCTGCGCGTGGCCTCGCTGATCAGGGCCGCGTCGTCGGTGCGCCGGGCCATCTCTTCGAGCAGGCGGTCGAGGAGGATGCCCTGGGCGAGCCGGAAGGCCCGCAGCACCGCGCTGACGGGGATACCGTGCCGGGCGACGCGGCGGACGCGCTCCACCTCGCTGGCCGGTACCTCGATGCCGCCCGGGTCGACGCCGTGCCGGAGGGCGGACAGCACCGCGACGACGTGCTCGGCAACGCTCGCCGAGACCCTGGCGTCGGGGTGCTCCCACAGTTCGGGCATCTCGCGGCGCAGGCACTGTTCCACCTCGGCGATCAGCTCGCCCGCCCTGGGGGCGAGCTCACGCGCGACTCGGGACACGAGACCGTCAGCCGTGGAGTCCACAGTCACGACGGTACGCCGGACAACCGCTTACGCCCCACCGCTGGCCGGTCGCCGTCAGCCGATCGCGGCGCCGTACACGTGGTCGACCGTGAGAGTGATGAGGACCCGGCGCTCGGAGACCATCACCGAGCGGTACTCGTCCCAGTCCGGGTGCTCCCCGGCGGCGGCGCGGTAGTAGTCCACCAGGGCCTGGACCTCCGGGCCCTGGGGGTCGGTGCCCGGTCCGGTGAGGTGGACCGGGCCCTCGGCGGTGGCCCAGGACCTGCCGTCGGAGCTGGTCACCTCCAGCGCGGCGCGCGGGTCCCGGCGCAGGTTGGCGGTCTTGGCGGTCGCCTCGGTGGTGGAGATACGGATGACTCCGGCCTCGTCGTCGTAGGCGGGCATGACGGGCGACAGCTGGGGGCGGCCGTCCGACCTGAGGGTGGCGAGGACACCGAGCCGGCTCATCGCCAGCAGGGCACGCGGGTTGAACGATGTGGCGGTCATACGAACATCATCGGCCTCTTCCGTCACCGGCGGACCGTCCTGAGGCGCACAGTCCCTGACTCCCTCCTGCCGTGATGCGCCTCGGCGACGCGGTTGCGCCGGTGGGTCCGGCTGCCGCACCCAGCGGGTCCGGCGGCCGCACCGGCGATCCAGTGGTCGCACCGGCGTGTCCATCAGCAGGTCGCCCGACGGTCCGGCCCGCCCGGGTCACCGGTACGCGCACGGTGGCTCCGCCGACTGCCCACTTCCCGACCGGGCGGGTGCCCCGGTACGGCGCTCCGCCGCTCACCGCACGTCCCCGGACCGGCCTCCTCCCTGCCCCTCACCCGGGGCCGGTTATTGTGACGGGGCGAATCGAACGTACGCAGGGCTGGCGGAGGGCACGTGGTGTCGGACGTAGGGCGGCTCGTCGCCGGGCGCTACCGGCTCACGGAGCAGATAGGCCGCGGCGGCATGGGCACGGTGTGGCGGGCCGGGGACGAGGTCCTCGACCGTCAGGTCGCGGTGAAGCGGCTGCATGTGCAGCCGCATCTGTCCCCCGACGACCTCGTGACCCTGTACGAGCGCACACGCCGCGAGGCGCGCAGCGCGGCCCGGATCGCGCACCCGAACGTGATCGTCGTCCATGACGTCGTCGACGACCGTGACGGCCGTGCGGACGGCCACGTGGACGGTGTTCGGGGCGGCCACGAGGGCGGCACCGGTGACGGCCGGCCCTGCATCGTCATGGAGTACGTCCCGGCGCCCACGCTCGCCGATGTCCTCACGGACGGCCGGACCCTCCCGCCCGAGGAGGCGGCCCGGATCGGTCTGGGCATGGTCGCCGCGCTGCGCGCCGCGCACACCGCCGGCGTACTGCACCGCGACGTCAAGCCCGGCAACGTCCTGCTCGGTGCCGAGGGCCGGGTCGTCCTGACCGACTTCGGCATCGCGATGACCGCGGACGCCTCGACCCTGACCAAGACCGGTGAGATGGTCGGCTCCATCCACTACATGGCCCCGGAGCGGATCCGCGGCCAGAAGCCCGGCCCCGCGTCCGACCTGTGGGCCCTGGGCGCGACCCTCTACCAGGCGGTCGAGGGCCGCCCGCCGTTCCGCCGCCTGACCGCGATGGAGGCCGCGTACGCCATCGCCGTGGACCCCCTGGAGCCCCTGAAGCGGGGCGGCGCCCTGGAACCCCTCATCGAGGCCCTCCTCGCCAAGGACCCCGCCGACCGCCCCACCACCGAACAGACGGAACGGGCACTGCGGGCCGTGGTGTCGGGAGAGGCGACGACCGCGTTGCCGATGCCGGGGGCCGGAAGGCCGGTCGACGGGGACACGGTCAACCGGAATGCGGTAGATGGGGGCTTGTCGGTCGAGGTCTCGTCCACCGCGGGCTCGTCCGACGGGTGGGCGCCAAGTGGCCGGCACACGGGCCGGGTGACGCTCCCGGGGACGGGCCCCCACAACGGCCGAGATGGCTTCCCCGGTTCCCCGGCAGGCGCGGGCCCCGAAGGCGGCCAACCGTCCCGTCAGGGCCGAAAGAAGAGCCGGATCCTCGTGCCGGTCGCGGTCGCCGTGACCGTGGCCGCCCTGGTCGTCGGGGTCGCGCTCTACGTGACGTCGGACCCCGACGGGGAGACCGCCTCACCGGGCAGCGGAACCTCCGCCGCCCCTTCCTACTCCCCCTCCCCCCTCCCCGACGGCTTCCACCTGGTCACGGACGAGGCCCTCGACATCTCCTTCCCCGTCCCGGACGGCTGGAAGGCCGGCAAGCGGACGGCCGAGTCGGTCACCTACACCGACGAGACAGGGCTGGTCGGACTCACGATCGGCGTCGTGGACCCCGCCGGCTCGCACCCCATGGCCCACTTCAAGGACATCGAAGCGAACACGAAGGTCAACTACCCCACCTCCTACCGGAAGCTCCGCATGCAGAAGACCACCTTCCGTGGGCAGCCGGCCGCGGTGTGGGAGTTCACCTTCCAGGGACGGGCCCGCGCCTTCCGCGCCATCGACCTCGGCTACGGCCGGGAAGGCGAACGCGAGTACGACATCTACCTCTCGGCCCCGGACATCGATTGGGACACCTACCGCCCCATCTTCGACAAGGTCAGGGACGGCTTCATCACCGGCGCCCCCTGACCCCACGTCCCAGATGGGATCCCCGGTTGCGCAGCCCTCCGGCACCCACCCGGCTCAGTACGCCCACACCGCACGTAAGGGCCCACTTCCGCACCCGGCGCACGTCTGCCTAGCGTGCGCTGCATGGATCGCCGACAGCAGCCCCCCACAGAACCCTTCGCCCCTTCCCGCCACTCCGGCCCCTCCCGGGATTCCGACCGCTTCGATCACTGCCCCTGGCTGTTCGAGAAGGAGGCGACGGAGGAACGACGAGCCGCGCAGTGGGAACGGCAGCGGTCCCTCGGCGGGGACAGCAAGGTGGGCGAGCGCTGCTACGTGGCCGACTCGGCGGCAGTCTTCCCCGCCTTCCTCCGCCTCGGCGACGACTCGTACATCGCCGCCCACGCCTACGTCACCGGCACCCTGACCACCGGCACGGACTGCACGCTGAACCCGTTCACCGTGGCCCGCGGCACGGTCTTTCTGGGCAGCGGCGTACGCATCGGCGCCCACACCTCGCTCCTCGGCTTCAACCACTCGATGGCTCCCGACCAGCCGGTCTTCCGACAACCCCAGACCAGCCGGGGCATCACCGTCGGCGACGACGTCTGGATCGGTTCCCACGTGGTCGTCGTCGACGGCGTCACGATCGGCGACCACTGCGTGATCGGCGCCGGGGCGGTGGTGACGAAGGACGTACCGGCGTGGTCGGTGGCGGCGGGGAATCCAGCACGGCGGATTCGGGACCGGAGGGAGACGGGGGATCGGGGACAAGCGGAAGGCGAGCTACAGGCAGGCGCGGAGGCCGAGGGGCGGAAGGCAGGGAGCCGGGTCGCCGGTGACGTCCTGACCCGGTTCGCCGACACCGCCCGCGCCCAGGCCGCCGACATCCTCGCCCGCTGCTGGAACGGCGACCGCTACACCGACCGCCCCGGCACCACACCCACCGTGCGAGCGCACTGCGACGCCGTGGAGATCGCCGACCTCCTGCTGGCCTCGGTCCCCGAGCAGTTGGACAGTGCGGAACACATCGAGCGCCTGGCGTCACTCCAGGACCGGGAAACCGGCCTGATACCCGAACTCGACAACCGACCGCCTTCCGTGGAGACCGACGGCTTCATCGGCGAGGGCCCGGCGCTGTACCACGTCCTGTCCGTGGGCTACGCGCTGGAACTGCTGGGCGCGCCACTCCCCCAGCCGATACGCGGCGTCAGTAATATGACGGCCAGTCAACTCATCGCACGCCTGGACGGGTTGCCCTGGCGGGACCACGCTTGGAACGCGGGCGCGTGGGTCGACGCCTGGTCCACGGCCGCCCACTGGAACCTCCGCCACCCCGGCACCGCCGGCCTCACCCCAGGCACTCTCGAAGCCCTCTTCGGCTGGCTGCTCACCCGGGCCGACCCCTGGACCGGCATGTGGGGCAGCCCCTCGACCACCACCGGCCGCCTCCAGGTGGTGAACGGCTACTACCGGCTCACTCGGGGTTCCTTCGCGCAGTACGGGGTACCCGTCCCCCGTCCGGAACGGGTCGTGGACGCGGTCCTGGACCACGCCCGCGACACCCGCTACTTCGGTGCGGGCCGGGAGAACGCCTGCAACGTACTGGACGTCGCCCATCCCTTGTGGCTGTGCACCCGCCAGTTGAGCGGCGGGGGCGGAAGCGGTGACGGCTACCGGTCGGCCGAGATCCGCAGTTGGGCCGAACAGCGACTCAATTCAGTCCTGACCCGCTGGAAGGACGGAAGAGGGTTCGGATTCGGACCGGGTTTGGCGGGGCCGGGCCCCGAACCAGGGTTGCAGGGGACGGAGATGTGGATGGCCATCGTCTGGCTGCTGGCCGATCTGCTGGGCCGCTCCGACCTCCTGGGCTATCGGCCGCGTGGTGTGCACCGCCCCGAACCGGCGGGAGAGGCGTGACACGCGCCACTTTCCGGAACGTCAGCGTCCGTCCTGCTCCGAACGGGTGGATGTGTTTTCGCCCAGGTGCCGGGCATCACGAAGGTGCGGAACGGTTGTCGGAAGCGCGATGAGGTGGCATACCCCATGACTCACTCGGTCACCACGAATTCCACCCTCATCCGGCGACCCGTGCCTTGGTGCACTACCTTGGGGCGTGAACAGCCGAGCGGCCCACATTTACCCAATTCTTGCCACATGAAGCCAGAACGGCTGAGCAGCTACTAGGAGCGGGGCTTCCCATGCGTAATGCTGGGAGGTCCCGCGCTTCACTCCACAGCCGCTGGCACGGGAGGGCATCGGGTGGTCAAGACAGTGAAGACGCCGTCCGGCGGACGGACGATCGCCTACGAGACCTGGGGCGATCCGGACGCACACCCGGTGTTTCTGCTGCACGGAACTCCCGGAAGCCGACTCGGGCCCCGACTGCGCACCTTCGACCTCCACAAGCTCGGCGTGCGGCTCATCGCCTACGACCGACCGGGGTACGGCGACTCCGACCGCCATGAGAAACGCACGGTGGCCGACGCCGCCGAGGACGTCGGTGCCATCGCCGAGGATCTCGATCTCAAGAAGTACTCCGTGGTCGGCAGATCGGGCGGCGCACCGCACGCCCTGGCCTGCGCGGCCCGGAACATCGGCAGCCAGGTGGCGAGCGTCGCCGCGCTGGTCTCGCTCGCCCCGCGGGAGGCCGAGCACGACGGACTGGACTGGCACAAGGAGATGTCCGAGTCCAATGTGTCGACCTATGACCTGCTCGACCGCCATGCCCCCGATGTGACCGAGCTGGGTGCGCTGCTGGCCCGTAACGCCGAGACCATCCGGCGCGATCCCACCGTGTTCCTCGCGTCCCTCCGCCAGGAGATGCCGAGCGTGGACCGGGTGATCGTGGAGGACGCCGGAATCCGCCAGCATCTCCTCAGGAACTATCTGTCGGCGGTGGGCCGGGCCGAGGAGGGCGAGGGAGCCACGGTCGATCCGCGTGCCCCGATGGGCTGGGTCGACGACCTGGTCGCGTTCCGCTCGGACTGGGGGTTCGATCTCGCGGCCATCGACGGCTCCGTGCCCGTGATGCTCTGGCACGGCGAGCACGACGTCTTCGCCCCCGTAGCCCATTTCCACTACCTGGCCAAGAAGATCCCCGCGGCCAAGGCCGTACTGCAGCCGTCCGCGGCCCACTTCGCGGCGCTGCCCGCCCTGCCCCAGGTGCTCGCCTGGGCTCGGGACACCGCCGGGCGCTGATACTCCCCGCAGTGCCTGCGGCCGCTGCCGATACCGGCACCGGCCGCGCACGCGGGCTCGTGACTCCTAGATCGGGTGCGGCTCCAGGTCGAGACAGCTGAGTTTCCACTCCTGGAGGGCCACCACGCGGGGATGCTCCCGGCCGATACGCTTGCCCAGCGCGGTCAGAGTGTCATGGTGCTTGGTGCGTGCCTCGTCGGCCCGGCCCAGGTGGCTCAGGACGACGGCCAGGTTCCCGGCGCAGGTCAGCGTCGACGGATGCGTGGGTCCCAGAACCTCCTTGAGCAGTTCGTAGGCGTCGTGGCTGGTCTGCCGGGCCTCCTCCCACTTGCCGAGCGCCGCCTCCGCGACGGCGAGGTTCGCGCGGCAGATGAGCACATAGGGATGGTGGTCGCCGTTGAGTTCACAGAACGTCGTCCGGGCCCGGAGCAGCAACTCCCACGCCCTGGTCGCCGTTTCCGGACGAATGGAGGCCATGTCGTCGAGCAACAGGACCGCGTAGTTGACCGAGCAGGCCACCGCCTGGGAGTGCCCGTCTCCCAGGTTGTCCCTGAGGTCGTCCAGAACCCTGCGGATCAGGCTCAGCGAATCATCGACGCGGCCCTGGGCAGCCATGTCGCCCGCCAGGCTCATCTCCAGCAGCGATCGTTCCGAGGACGACCCCTTCTCTCCTTCGGGCATGCTCCTCAGCACATGGCGCACGAGCTCCTCGGCCTCCACCGGTTGGCCCGCCCGCCGCAGTGAACCGGCCAGACCCTTGGCCGTGTTGAGCACCGTCGGCGAGCCCTGGGTGAGGCGCGGGTTGCGCAGACAGCGTTCGTAGGCGCGCTTCAGCAGGGTGACGGACTCCTCGTAGTCCCCGCAGTCACGCAGGTCGCGGCCCAGATTGACCGCCGACTCGATGGTCAGAGGATGGTCGTGGAGCTGGATCGCCTCACGCAGTTCCAGTGTCCTGCGGTCCAGCTCGCGAGCCTTGTAGTAGTCGCCGGAGAGTCTGAGGGCGACGGCGAGGTTGTTGGCCGCGCTGAGGGTGCGGGCGTGGTCCTCCCCGTAGATCAGCTCGTATCTCTGGTACGTCTCCTCGTCGTACCGCAGAGCTTCCGTCAGCCGGCCCAGACCGCGCAGGTCGGCCGCGATGCTACTGGTGGTCATGAGGATGTGCTGGTCGTCCTCGTCGTCGAGCACGGCGAGCTGTCGCTCCAGGATCTCCTGGTCCAGCGAGAGCGACTCCTCGTATCTTCCCTGGGCCCGCAGGATGTTGGCGATCTGGAAGCGCATGTGGAGCGTCCAGCGTTCGTCCGGCGAGCCCTGTGCGGTCCACGCATCCACCCGTCGCACGCTGTAGTCCATGGCCTGGGTCAGCTCGCCCCTGCGGCGCAGCTGGCGTACCCGGTCCACGAAGAGTTCCCTGATGCCCTCGTCCGACGACGTCTCGGCCCAGGGTGTACCGAGGTGCGGCCAGATGATGCGGTACTTCTCCCAGGTGTTGGGGTTCTCGGGGTCGTCCCCGTTGGGCCTGGCGGCGATCAGCGAGCGATAGACCACCTCACGGGCGTCCTCGCGCTCGGCCTCGGTCATCTCCTCCCGCATGGCGATCTGCATCATCCGGTGCACCGTCAGGCTGCGGGCCTTCCGGTCCACCGTGACCAGCGAGAAGCGACTCAGCTCCTTGTAGGCGCGGGAGACCGTACGGGCCCCGCCCAGGGCCCGGGAGACCTCGACGCCTTCCAGCAGGTCCATGGAGATCGGCTCGGGACTGTAGTACGAGCAGATCTGCAGGAGCTTCACCGCCGGCGGGAAGTTCTCCTTGAGCTGTCCGAGGGCGAACTCCCAGGTGTTGGTACTGGACTTGACGACTTCCCCGACCGTGTTGTCCGCCGGGGCTCCGGTGGCCTGGGGCTGGAGCTGCTTGATGTAGTCACGGACTTTGACCCTGGCCTGCTCGATGTAGGCAGCGGCCCGCTCGATGGCGATCGGCAGGTCGCCCAGCGCCTCCGCGATCTGGTCGGCCTCCGGCCAGCCGCAGTCGGGCAGGCGGCTGTGCAGATGGGCGATGCTCTCGTCCCGTTCGAACACGGGGACGTCGACGGTGTCCACGAACCGTCCCCAGCCCTCGGAGCGCTGACTGGTGATCAGCACGTGTCCGCCCCGGCCGTCCATCATGAACTCAGGAAGGTGATCGGCCTCCGTGACGTTGTCCAGGATGAGCAGCCACCTGCCGTACGGATCACCGTGGTTGAGCGCCTCGTACACCGTCTTGGCCGTGTCCGTTGGATTCGTCCGCTCCGGCAGACCCAGTGACTCGGCCATGCCCGCGTACCGCTCGACCGCCAGAATCCGCTGCTCGGCCTGGATGTGCCAGATGACGTCGTAGTCACTTCTGTAGCGGTACGCGAACTCCTGGGCCAGCAGCGTCTTTCCCACCCCGCCCATACCCTTGAGGACGAGGGCTCTGGTGTCCTCCCTCCACAGCTTCCCCCGGATGCCCTCCAGCAGTTCAGTGCGGCCGGTGAAGGACGAGGTACGCAACGGGACCGAGAAGATCGGCGGCCACTCCGCCGGAAAGCGGGGCAACTTCTGCTCGGCGCCGGTGAAGTGGTTGTGTGTCAGCGACTCGGCCGAGCGGCCGAAGCTGTTCAGCAACGCCTCGCGACCCGCTTCTCCGGTCTCGCACCGCGTCATGTCGGCGAGTTGCTCCGTGAAGGGCGCCTCCAACGACAGCTTGCGGTCGACCTGCATCGAGACCAGCTGGTGGGCGCGCCGGTCGCCCTCCGCATAGACCGCCTCCCAGGTCGTGCGGAAACGGGACGAGCGCAGATAGGCCTCGGAGAAGATGACCAGGGTGTGCGAGGCCGACTCGACGCCGCGTTCGATCTCGTCCCTCCGCAGCGTGCTCTCGACCGTCCCCTCCTGCGCCAGGTGCACCTTGAAACCGGCCTGCTCCAGGACCGCGCTCGCCCAATGGGCCCAACTTCGGTCCTGTGGGACGAAGCTGACGTACACATCGGAGATGCGCGGGGGGCGGTGCCGGGTGTACCGCTCCAGGGTCTTGCGGCGCAGCGGCTCGTCGATGCGCGGCATCGAGTCGACCTGGCCCTCCGTGATGACTTCGGTGAGTCTCTCGTAGGCGGCGAGCAGGCTCTTGGGGTCTCCTGGCTGTTCGCGGAAGGGGGCCAGCGTCTCCTCGTAGGAGTAGATGGGCCGGTAGGGGATCTCCACGCGCCCCCAGTAGTCCTCCGGGTCCTGGTGAGCGATGTGCTTGCGCACGATCCGGTCGAAGCGGTACTGGATCTGCCCTCGGGCCGCGTCCAGCCGATCGGCCTCGGCGTTCTCGACCCGCATGGGGACGGGCAGGATCCGGATGTCCCGGTTGCCGTACATCCCGTCGATGCGCTCGGCCACGCCGGCCGCGCCCTCGATGCTCTGGCTGCTCGGGGTGAAGCAAGTGACCAGCGTGTGCGGCAGGTTGACGGTGCAGATGTCGGAGATGTCGTTGAGTCCGGTGCGGCTGTCGATGAGGACGTAGTCGAAGTTCCCGACGAACTCACGCTTGAGCGCCTCCAGGAACCTGGTGGCCAGCGGCCCGTCCATGAAGGGCTTCCAGTCGAACTGCGAGAACGCCGACAGATAGCCCTTGTCCTTCGTACCGGCCGGGAGGTAGTAGAGCTGGCCCCCCTCGGGGAAGTCCCAGTCGACCTGGATGAGACAGCTGTTGAGGGGGATGCCGTCAGCCGCCCACATGTCGACCGAGAGCGACGATTCGGCATCCGGTTCGCCCTGGCGCTTCTGCTCCGCCATGGTGGTGGACTGGAGCATGGACTGGGTGGAACGGCTGACCAGTTCGAGCACCCCGGGCGTGGAGCGCAGCTGGCTCTCGCTGAGGAAGGGGTGCAGGAAGCGGTCCAGGCCCGGAGCATCGAGGTCCCAGTCGACGACCAGGACGGCCTTGCCCGCGGAGGCCAGGATCCAGGCCGTGTTGGCGAGCGCCATCGTCCGTCCCGTACCGCCCTTGTACGAGTAGAACGTGATGATCCTGCCCGCGTCGTCGCCGGTCATGACCTGCCCTCCACGCGACGTCCGTCGCTCGGTGCCCCGTTGTCCCTGCCGGCGTCGGGCCGTCGGGGCAGGTCCGCACCGGATTCCGGAACATCCCGGGCTTCAGCGCCGCTCCGGGACAATTGTGAATGAATGTACCGTAGATACCGGATCTTGGTTGCCTCGGCCAGCTCGCTGAACCAGCGGGTGAAGACATCCGCCCCGGCCAGACCGCGTACCGCGTCCTGCTCTCCCGCCCGTCCCTCGCTGAGGAAGCGGGGAAAGTGCGTCAGCAGCAGTCCGCGCAGTCGATCGGACTGCTCCTTTGTCTGCAGATCGTCCCCCGCCAGGGTACTCAGCACCGCCGTCCACGGTTGCCGGGCTCTGTCGAACTCCCTTGCCTGGCTGGCCATTTGGGTATTCTCCAGGGCCCAGGGGTCCACCACCAGAATCCAGGGAGCCGTCGGGATCTCCGCGCTCCTCAGTTCCGCCTGGTGCTTGTGGAAGGGATGCACGGTGGGCTCGAAGCCGAGGTTGCGGGCCAGGGCCTCCATCTGCTCGACCAGCGGTCCCACCGCCTGGCCGTAGGGCCGCCAGTCGTCGACACGGGGTCCGTAGCGTGTGTTGTCACGACCGACCGGTAACTGTTCCTCGGTCGGGGCGAGCACGGTGATGTGCAGCGGGGAGGCGAAGGGCGGGTCGGCGAAGGCGTCGTCCAGCCCGGCCAGTGTCGTCGGTTCGGCCGCGCGTCCCCCGCTGGGGAAGCTCCGGGAGCGCCTGGGCACCGTGGCCGCCTGATCGACGATGCGCTGGGCGAGCCAGTCGGTCACCTGGGCGACCTGGGCCTGGGCGGCGACCTTGTCCGCCGCGCCTTCGCCCTCCGGGTCCGGCCCTTCGGTCAGATCGAGCAACTGGTCGAGCAGCCGATGCAGCCCCATGGAGGCGTAGTTGTCGCCAGCCTCACCTATGCCGTCCGGCACTTCGGGGTACTGCTCCTTGACCTTCTTCGGGAGTGAGGTGGGCGGACAGGGCGTCCACAGCACCGGGACGATGCTCGGCGGACCCCCCTGGGTGCTCCCCTGGGTGACGGCGGTCCACTGGCGCCCGCACTGCGGATTGCTGAAGTACCGCTTCGAGTACAGCGGGACGAAGACCTGGCAGCCGAGGAGCGCCTTGATCGACTTCTCCCCCGGCGCCCCGGGGCGCTCGACGAAACCGGCCTCCTCCCGCGACACTCTCGCGTGCTGCGCCACTTTCCCGCACAGTTCGTCGAAGAACTGGAAAACCAGGCGATTGGGATCCAGCGAGATGTCCCGGTGCCGGGGAGCAGGAACCCGCGCATAGCTCATGTAGAACATCGGCATCCTGCTATTCCCCCTCGAAGACGTTTCGGAGGTCGCTGAACAGCTCCACGTCACACGGTTCAAGGCTGGTCTGCTGAGCTACTTTGACGATCATCTCGGCGAGCGCCCACACATAGCTGCGGTACGTGGGATGGCGGCCCGCCTGCTTCAGTCCGTAGAGGCCGGACTGCAGGTAATCCTTACCCAGATCGGGGTGGGCGTACTGCACCTTGCCCGCCACGGTCGGCAGAGTCACATGCTGCTCCCCCACCCAGAGAACGGGGATGATCGCGTTGCCCGTATACGGCCTGGTACGGAGTTGCTGACGCCGCGCGAAGGCGTCCCATTCCTTTCCGCACCATTCTCTTCCGAAGTACCGCCTGTTGTAGATCGGAACGAAGACCCGGCAGGTGGCAAGAGCATGTTTGAGTCTGCTCTCCCAGTCGTCTCCGGGTTCCATTCCCTTGTCGAGGAAACCGGGCGAATCCACGCCGTCGTGATCCGTCAACTGCATGATGGCGCTGCATAACTGGGCGTGGAAGTGCTCCAGCGCCACATCAGACGGGTCCTTCATGCCCCGCACCGACGGCGTCCGGGCATAACTCATGAAGAACACATACGGATCGGAGGAAACCGTCGACCGGGTCGCCCGAGAAGCCGCCTGAACCATGGACTCGCCTTTCCCCTCCCCCGTAGCCCACCGCGGGCCCCTCCCAGGCCCCGAACATCGCAGCTGGATCTTCTCCGGGATCCATTGGAACGCGAAAACCACTGCGGGTGCCAGGGGTCGGGCCAGAGCAAGTTGCATCGGACACCGGTGCGGACAATGGGAGTTGGCCCACCATTACACCGCGATCGGGCCGGTTTCGGCCACTCCGCCCAGCGCTTCGGCCTCGCCCCGAAGCCCGCGCACGAAGCGGTGCCCCAGGGCGGTCAAGGAGCCGGTTCCGGCCACGGTGTCGAGGGCGTCCAGCACCGCCGTACGCCATGTGTCCGCCTCCACGCGGGAGCGTTCGTACAGTGCGGTGCCGACACCGGCCGCACCGCGGCGGACCCTGATCCGCCACACATCGGCGACCGCGAGGTGGGCGTACGCGCCCTGGACGATGGCGTCGAGCGGCCTGGGGTCGGGCCGCCACAGCACGTGGTGGCGGCGGTCGTCGAGGCCGTCGAGCAGGTCGAACATGTCGAGCATCGCGCCCAGTTTGACGTGCTGGTACTCGTGGATGAGCAGCAGGGCCAGGTCCTCGGCCGAGCGGGGCAGCGCGATGCCGACGGCCCCGAAGGCGTGGCGGGAGGTGGCGCTGACGTCGTCGCCGGACGGCGCGGGGGCGAGCGGGGTCACTGCGGTCAGGCCGGCGGCGATCCCCTGGGCGTAGTCGGGGTACTCGGTTCGGATCAACTGCCAGGCTTCTGCGAACATCGCTTCCCAGCGTCGGAATTCGGCCTCGGGCAGCCGGGGCAGAGGCTTGTATCCGTAGCAGTCACGGGCGGGGTCCAGGTCGTCCAGGGCCACTTCCGGACCGTCCGTGGACAGGTGCCGCAGCGGCTGCCAGGTCATGCCGTCGGGTGGCCGCTCCCGGCCCAGGGTGCGCCCTTCGACGGTGAGCGCGCTGTCCTCGGCCGTCACGGTGAGCGTTCCGGACCGCCGGTCGCTGCTGTCGCCGCGCAGCAACAGCCGCCCGACGCCGGGCAGATGGACCGCCGCACCCTCGGGCCCGTGGCGCAGCGGGACGGCCAGGGTCAGCCGGCCGCCGGTGCGCGCGA
>NZ_LRTR01000789.1 GCF_001550375.1 Streptomyces europaeiscabiei
CGTCGTCGGCCACTCCCAGGGCGAGATCGCCGCCGCCTGCGCCGCCGGAGCGCTCAGCCTGGAGGACGGCGCCCGCGTCGTCGCCCTGCGCAGCCGCGCCATCACGCGCATCGCCGGAACCGGCGGCATGATGTCCGTGCCGCTGTCCGCCGAGGACACCCGCGCCCGCATGGCGCCCTGGGCGGACCGCCTGGCCGTCGCCGCCGTGAACGGGCCCGCCACCGTCGTCGTCTCCGGCGAGGCCGAGGCCCTGGACGAACTGCACGCCGCCCTCACCGCGGACGGCGTCCGCGCCCGCAAGGTCGACGTCGACTACGGGTCGCACTCCGCGCAGGTCGAGGCCATCCGGGACACCGTCCTCGACGCCCTGGACGGCATCACCCCGCACGACGCCGAGATCCCCTTCCGCTCCTCCCTCACCGGCGACTGGCAGGACACCACCGCGCTCGACGCCACCTACTGGTACACCAACCTGCGCGAGACCGTCCGCTTCGAGGAGGCCGTACAGGGCCTGATCGCCGCCGGACACCGCACCTTCATCGAGGTCGGCCCGCACCCCGTGCTCGCCGTCGGGCTGCGCGACACCCTCGACGCGGCCGGCGTGGACGGTGCCGTCCTCGGCTCCCTCCGCCGCGACCAGGGCGGCCTCAGGCAGTTCCTCACCGCGCTCGCCGAAGCCCACGCGCACGGCGTCGACGTCGACTTCGAGACGGTCTTCGGCGGCACCGGCGCCGCCCGCACCGACCTGCCCACCTACCCGTTCGAGCACCAGCGCTACTGGCCCACCCTCCGCGAGACCGCCGCGACCGGTCACACCACCGACGCGCCCGACGCGGACTCCGTCGAGGCCCGTTTCTGGGAGACCGTCGAGCAGGAGGACCTGCGGAGCCTCAGCGACGCCCTCGACCTGGCCGCCGACGCCCCCCTCAGCAGCGTCCTGCCCGCCCTGTCGAACTGGCGGCGCACCCAGCGCGAACGCGCCACCACCGACGCATGGCGCTACCGCGTCTCGTTCAGCCCTCTCACCCCGGGCCCCGCCACCCTCACCGGCACCTGGCTGCTCCTCGCCCCCGCCGACACCACCGGGCACGCCCGCATCGCCGACGCCGTCGCCGACGCACTCTCCGCGGGCGGCGCACGCACCGTCCGGCTGATCACCGTGCCCGACGGCGCCCTCGACCGCGCCGCCCTCGCCGGCCTGCTCACCACCGCCGAGGACGCCGCACGCCCCGCCGGTGTGCTCTCCCTCCTCGCCCTGGACACCCGCGCCCACGCCGACCACCCGGCCGTCCCCGTCGGACTCGCCGGCACCCTCGCCCTGGTCCAGGCCCTCGGCGACCTCGACATCGACGCCCCCCTGTGGTGCGCCACCCGTGGCGCCGTGGCCGTCGGCGGCGCCGACCTCGCGCCGGACCCCGCCCAGGCCCTCCTCTGGGGCTTCGGCCGGGTCGCCGCCCTGGAACATTCCGACCGCTGGGGCGGCCTCATCGACCTGCCCGCCGACCTCGACGCCCGCGGCGCCACCCGCCTCGCCGCCCTCCTCGC
>NZ_LRTR01000790.1 GCF_001550375.1 Streptomyces europaeiscabiei
CGCGAGGCCGGGCGGCTGGCCGCGCGGGTGCGGGACCCGGGCGGCGACCCGGTCCTCGCGGGTCTGCTGAGCGACCTGCGGGCGCGCACGGCCGAGTTGGACCGGGTGATCGCTGACGCCGCTCGTACGGAGGAACAGGGATCGGCGCACGCGGCGGCGCTCCACTGGCTGGTAGCCGCCCGCCGGACCGAGGACGACCCTCTGGTCCGTTCCGGTCTGCTCCGTACCGCGACCGCGAGCGAGGCCGCAGGCGACGACACCCGCGTCACGGCCGTCGAGCACCACCGGGCCGTCCATCTCATGTGGCCGGGGGCGCGGGACCGGCCGGAGTCGGTCACCTACCGGGTGCTGCGCTTCCCGGACGGCTCGCCCGGCGACACCGACGAGGTGCGCGCTTCGGTCGAGCGCGGCTCGCCGAACACACGGGAAGGCGGCGACCCGGAGCCCATGCATCACCTCCGGGACTCCGATCCGCCGATCGGGCGGCCCGTGCGGTACGCCGTCGTCCCGCAGCGCCGAGGTGTCGTCGCAGACGTGCCGCTGGTCTCCTCTGTCGTCATGATCACGCCCGAGGTGACGGACCCCGACGTCGCGGTCGTACCCGACGGTGTGCGGCTTCGCTGGCGTGCCGATCCGGCATGCGTGGACGTGGTCGCACGGCGCGCTCTCGCCGACTCCTCACCCGCCCGCTGGGTACCGGTGCCGTGCGATCGGCACGGTCTGCTGGACGTCCCGCTGCCCGCGGGCGAATACCGCTACGAGATCCGCTGCGGCTACCCGGGACCCGACGGCCGGTCCGTGTGGTCCTGGGGCGTTCAGATGTTCGCCCGCGCCGAGGAATGGCCCGATCCGGTGGCGGACCTCTCGGCGCGGCTGGCCGATGAGCACGACCGGGTGACTCTCGCCTGGCGGCCCCCCGCCCGGGGGCGGGCGCTGGTGCTGCCCTGGCGGGGCGGTCCGGTGGCCCCGGGGACGGACGTGTCGACCCGCACGGACCTGACGGTTCCGGACTCCACCACGGACGCGCCACCACCGGTCCTGGAGACGGCCGTGCCCGAAGGGTCGAGGCTGCGGGTGACCTCGGTGAGCGTGCTGGGTGAACGAGCGGTGACCGGCGCCGGGCTGGTCGTCGAGAACCCCGGGAGGGTCCGGGATCTCACGGCGCGCCGAACGGCCGCCGACCGTGCCCGGGTGGCGTTCGCCTGGCCGGACCCGGCCGTACTGGTCCTCGTGACCTGGCAGGGGGACGGACACCGTGACGAGCGGCGGGTGGCCCGTAGCCGCTTCCTCGCCGACGGACACGTGGAGCTCCCGGTCACCGAAGGCGCGTACCGCGTCACGGTGTCCGCGCTGTGCCGCCCCGACGCGTTGGCCGTCCCCGCCGACGACGCGGTCGTGGACCTGGCCCCGATGCCCCCGCCCACGCCGCCTCCCGCTCCGCCCCTGTTCCCGGTGCACGAGCGGTGGGCCCCGTGGCGCCGGTGGTGGGCCTTCCGGCGCTAGTGCCTCCGCGCCCGGTGCCGGAGCCCTCAGGTCCGAACGACCGCCTCGGCTCCGGCGCCGAACTCCACCTGCAGTCCGCTGCGCAGCGCGACGGTCTTGCCGGGGTCGACGTCCACAACGGTGCCGTCGTTCCGGCGGGCCGTCCACCGTGTCCCGCTCCGGTTCGTGAGCCCGAACCGGCCCGGCTGCTTGGGGTGTTCGGTCACCTCACCCACCAGCGCGGTGAAGTCGTGCCGCTCCGGGTCGTCGACCAGGTGGTGGGCGTACAGGCGGGTCTGCGCACCGAGCCGGATGGCGCGGCGGGTGCGCAACGACCCGGTACCGGCCGCCAGTTCGAGCGTGGGCGGCAGGCTCAGCATGTTGCCGCATTTCCAACACGTGGGTGCGGGGCCGTCCGGTTCCGTGAGGTTCTGCCGCCCGCACGCACGGCAGAGGCAGATCGCGTCGAGAACCCGGCCGAGCGCGTCACGCCACTGGGTCTCACGCACCCGCCGGGCGGGCGTCCGCAGACCGTCGGTGAAGGTCTGGACGAACAGATCCCGCAGGATCGGCGGCAACGCTCCCCAGGTGGCGACGACGGTCGGCTGCTCCTGGGGCACCGGCCGGTTGCGGGTGTCGGACGGATCGTAGAGGAAGAGCGGCTCGGAGCCGTACAGCTTCCGTCGGGCTGCCTCGTCCATGCAGCGGATCCGCAACGCCAGTGCACCCTCCAGCGGATGATGATTCATCAGCAGCAGGAAGAGCAGGACGGCGAGTGAATGCAGGTCGCTCTGGATGCACGGCTGGGCGCCGGGGTCACCCCGGACCAGTTCGGGTGCCATGAAGTCCATCGTTCCGGCGACACCCGCCGACTCACCCTCGACGACCGCGTTGTCGTTGTCGCAGACCAGTACGTCTCCGGTGTGCGGGTCGAAGAAGATGTTGCCCCAGTTGATGTCCCGGTAGGCGATTCCCCTGGAGTGCAGCGTGCGGTACGCCTCCACGGTGTGCAGGGCCGCCGTGACCAGGGTGCGGGTGGTGGTGGCGGAGACTTCCGGGTCGCGCCGGAACAGCGCGGGCAGGTCGTGGAAGCGGTCCGGCCGTACGTCCATGAGGTAGCCGAAGCCCGGCAGCTTGCTCTCCGCGTCGACGACGACGGTCTGCGGCCACAGGAAGCGGTCGTCGCCCCAGCCGCGTCCGATGAGGCCTTCGAGGATCTCCCGCTGGCGGCCGTCGGCGAGCTGCGGGTAGTACCACTTCAGGGCACGGTCGCCCTGCGGTGTCAGCACCCGGTAGACCTCGCCCTGGCCGCCGGATCCGAACGGCTCCGCGACCTTGACCTCCTCCCCCTCTTCGGTCACCAGAATCTGGCCGGCGGCGAGCATGCCGTTCACCATGGGGTTCCTCTCGTGGCTTGCGTCGGTGCAGCGTCGTCGAGCTGAGGGGCGGCCGCGAGGGCGCCCACGAGTGTGGTGTCGTCGCCGGAGTACTGGGCGGCGTGCCCCAGCCACGCGGGGAGCCGCTCTCTCACCACGGGTGTGCCGTGCTCGGCGGCGCGGTCCCGTACGCCGGTGGCGAAGTCGAGGAAGCCCTGGTGATCGGTGAAGCTCTTGGACAGCCCGTCGGTGGAGAGGAGCAGGCCCGCGGGGCCCTCACCGGTCAACGGCTGCCAGTGGCAACGGACGCGGCGCCAGGCTTCGGATTCGCACAGGGAATCCGTCTCGTCACCGAGGTCGGGCCCGGTGTAGAGGGGGGTGTGCGCGGTACCCGAGCCGTCGAGGACGACGACGTCCCCGTCGCCCAACTGCCAGCACACCAGGAGACGCCGGGTGAGTACCGCGCCGACGAGGGTGCTGCCGTAGGGGGTGAGGTCGAGGGCCTTGGCCCCGGTTTCCGGCCGCTCGTCGCCGGTGCGTCCGCCGCCGTCCCCGTGGGGCACACCGCCCTGTGCCGGGGAGTTGCAGTCATGGAGTACCGCCCGTCGGTACCAGCGGTGTGCGACCTGCTGGGGAAGCCGCCTGGCCTCCGCCCTGAGTTCGCTGAGCGCGGTCCACCAGAGGGTCTCGTCACCCTGCTGCTCGGCCGCCGCCGCGTGTCGCACCGCACCGTTCGCGAACTCCCCCGCGCACGCGGCGAACTCCTGGACGGCCCAGGCCGCGCCGAGGTCACTGCGGAAGTGCGGGGCCGAGCCGTGTCCGTCGGCCACGGCCAGGACGACGGCGTGCCCGTCGGCCGTGCGCTGTGCGGTGCAGCGGTCCTGGCTGTACTTCTTGCCCATGCCCTTGACGGCGCCTTCGAGCAACTCCCATCGCGAGGGCGCCTCCACGACGCCGTTCACCACACGAGGTCGTCGTCGTTCCCGTCCTTGTCCGTCGGCAGGGGCGGCGGGGCCTGCAGCGGCGTGGTGGCCCCGTTCGCCCTGGGGGTGGAGGCGGCCTTGACCGCCGTCGACATCCAGCGGATGGCGGCGGCGAGCTGGCGCGGGTTCTTGGCATGCAGCGGTTCCAGCTCCGGGTTGGCGAGGAACTCCTTGAGCATGCTCTTGTCGGCGTCGTCGCCGATGGCCAGGGCTACCCGCACCGCACGCTTGCCCCAGGGGGTGTCGTCGATGGCGCGCAGACCGGAGCGCCAGTCGTCCATGGGCTGGCCGTCGGAGACGAGGGCCAGCACCGGAGGCAGGGCGCGCTGAGGCATGGGGGGTGTCTGCAGGGCACCCGCGGCCAGCCGGAAGGCCGCTCCCATGTCGGTGCCTCCGTAGGTGTGGAGGTCCGCCCAGGTGAACTGGTCGACCGGGGTCGGCTCACCGATGTGCCAACTGGCGCCGCTGGCGAAGGAGATGGCCCGGACGAGCAGGGAGGCGCCGGGGTTGGAGCGGGCCGCCTGCTGCATCTCCGGGATGGCCTCGCGGATGGCGAAGTTCAGCTCGGCGATCTTTCCGTTCACTCCCATCGAGCCGGAGCAGTCCAGCAGCCAGATGAAGTGGACGGGTCGGCTGGCCATACTGCCGCCGGGCAGGTCGAAAGTGTCCGTCACGCTGGTCCTCTCCCCCGAGGTCGGGCCGCCCTGCGCCCGGGTGTGCCAAGTGATGCGTCGTCGATCTCGTGCGGGCAAAGCCTAGTTGAGAGTCTGTCAGAAGATCTGAAGTGCTTGATAATTGGGGGGATTCGGGGCGGGTCGCCGTCAAGGTGTGTCGGACCATCAGGTGTACCCCGTGCCCGTGCGTCGGCTGAGCCACCCGTTCCAATCCGCCACCCATCGCCGATTGGCATCGCGGGGCAGGAAGGTCGCGACCTCATTCAGAAACCGGTCGTCCAGCCGGGGCAGCAGAGGGCCGACGACCTCGTCCAGCAGCGCGTCCCCGGTCTTCTCCCAGCCGTTCTCGGTGCCTTCCTGGGAGATCCACCAGATGGCGAACAGGCGAGCGAGACGCTGAGGGGTGAGCGCGTTCGGCGTCAGCACGCCTCCCTGGCGACGGGTCTCGTCGATCACTGCCCGGTGGTAGTGGCGGTGCAGTCCCATGCCGCCGGCGACCAGATAGCGGATGGCGTCAGGGGAGTCGAACAGCCGAACGGGATCTGTGCGCGCGAAGCCCTGGGCGATCAGTTGCTCGATGCCGTCCAGCAGTTTGACGTCCATCGGCCCCGTCTCCTGCTCCAGGACCCGCACCCGCTCCACCGCCGGACCGACGGGCTTTCGGCCGTGGGCCATGTCCTGGGCCAGCGCCAGGAGTTCGGCGATCGCCTGTTCCGAAGGGCCGAGCCGCTTGAAACGCAGGGACGCACGGGCGAAGTCGAAGAGCTCACGGGTGATCTCGCCCGGATGCTTGAGCCAGTGGGTGAGGCGGACCTCCCACCCCGCCTCGACGATCAGGTCGGCGGAACAGACCTGGGTGACCCTGCTCTGCTCCTCGCGAGGGGGCTGGCCGGCCGGCCAGACCAGCTCCCACAGGATCCGCAGGGTCTCCGCGTCCGACACCCGCCCTCCGGGGAGCCGCTCGGCCACCCGCACCAGGAGATCCGCTCCCTGTGGGTAGGGCGGACCGGCGCTCACAGCCGCCACCTCGACGGCCAGCCGTACGACGAGGGGTGCCCCGTCGGCATGGGCACGCAGCCAGGAGCCGTGGTCCGAGGCGGCCAGATCCCCCAGTGCCCGGATCCGGTGTCCCCTGGCTTCCTGCGCGATACGTTCCAGGACCCGTCCGGTGAACACGCCGTGATCCAGCGCTTCGAGCAGCGCGACGGCGTCGGCTCGGGCCTGCCGCTGGTCGGCACTGCTCAGGGCCCTGGCCAGCACGTTCACCGCCCTCTCCACGACCGGTCCACGATCGTCGCCGGAACGCAGCAGGGCGCGCAGCGGCACCTCCCAGGTGTCGAACGGCCGATTGAGAAGCCCGCGCAGCGCCTGCTCGGGCCGCGGCCCGTACTCGGCGCGCAGCGCGCTCCGGGCCTCGCCGTCCAGCGGCAGGTCCGCGCACGTCTCCAGAGTCGGCTCGACGTCGTGCGGACCCGCTCCCCGCAGTCGGCGTCTGGCCAGGGCCAGGGCAAGTGGCTGGGCCGCGTCCCGGCGCCGCCCGCCGATCTCTTCACAGGCCCGGGTGAGTGTCAGGACGGCGTCCTCGGTGTCCAGGGGGTCGTGTTCGGCCACCGCGGCGAGCGCGGCAACGATCTCGCTCAGCACGTCGTCCGGCAGGTCCGCCAGGGCGTCCCAGGACAGGTCGCGCCGCGTCAGGGCCCGGCGGACGAGCGGCAGCAGGGCGAAGGCGTCGGCCACGGACGGGGCCGTCCGGGCGGTCGAGGGGGACGACCCGTCCGGGACGGCGACAGGTGCCTCGCCCCGGGAGGCGTCGTCCCCAGCCGTCCGTGGGAGCAGCCCACGGCACCAGAGCCAGGCTGTCAGCGCGGCCCACGGATCGACGCGGGACGGGCTTCCGGGGCCCCCCAGTCCGTCGTGCACCCGGAAGAGATGGGTACGGGTCAGGTCGTCGCATCGGTCGAAGACCGCCTCGGTCTCCGGCCCGATCCCGAGGATCTGTTGCGGCGCACCGGCCGGGTCCGCGGTGCGGGTGGCGAACGTCAGCGAGCGCGCGTACGCGGTGGGGAGCGAGGCACAGGCCAGCGCGATCCAGCAGGCCACGGTCTCCTGGTCGTGCTCGGCGACGACGATCTGGCGCCCGGCGGGACTCTCGAACAGCCCTCGTACGTCGGTCAGGAAGGGCGACACACGGTCGGCGTGGCGCCGCGCGAACTCCGCCAGCCGCTCCGTGCCCCAGCACCGGTCAGCCACGGCGAACGGATCGTCTTCCTCCGCACCCTCCGTGTACGGCCGCCAGGCGTCGACGGGCCAACGCGGCCAGTCCCGTCCCGGATCGCCGACGGTGTAGCGCGCGTCGATGCGCAGCCCGCTGGCCGTGCCGTCCGGGCAGGCACTGCACAGCAGGTCGCCACCGTCCGGGTGGGGCAGTCTGGTGTAGCTGAGCGCGGGCCCGGTCACCGGCGATGCGGGGTGTGCGGCGGTGATGACGTGCTCCAGCAGGTCCTCCGGCACGCCGTCGGGAACGACGGTGACGGGACTGAGCCGGTCGGCACCCGTGGCGGGATCCCGGTGGAGGAGGTAGCTGAGTTCGCGCATGACCATGCCCCGATTCTGGCGATCCGCACCGGAGCACCGCAGGCGGTCGCCCAATTCCATGGCCGTGTTTCCCGACCGGTCGACGTCTCTCAGGAACCGCTCACCGCCCGCCCCACCACCGCCCGCAGGGCGGCTGTCTCCTGCAGGCTGTGTGTGCCTGTCTCGGTCGCGTGCCACCGGGCGGGAGCCGGACCGGCACGTCGAGGAGGACGTGGGAGGCGGGGCCGGTCGAGCGGGCCACGACGCGGTCGCCGACGTAGACGCTCTCGTCGATGTCGTGGGCGACGAAGACGATGGTGGTGGAGGTGCGGTGGACCTGCAGGAGGAGGTCCTCGCGGGTCTGGGCACCGAGGAAGCCGAAGGGCTCGTCCGCGGTTGACCCGACGTGATGCACGCGAGGTGACGATTGACAGAGCGTGATGACAATCGTCGCGCATGCCGTTCTCGGCTGTCAGGCCCTGACCTGGATCAGGGCTCTGGTGCCGCTCGTGCGCCAGCGTTGCCCCTCGGCGGCCACCAGGGCGGCCTCCCTCTCGGCGGAAAGGCCCGTGATCACGTCGGACTTGAGGGTGCGCAGGGCGGCGACCGGGCCCGGGAAGTAGGAGGTGACCTCGGTGAACGGGGTGGTGGGGGGCCAGAGGTGGTCGCCCACCAGGCGGCGGTAGTTGAGGTCGCCCTTCATCAGGGTCAGGTCGGCGGAGGCGAAGTCGTCGCGCAGGTCGGGGGGCATCTCCGCGTAGGGCAGGGGGGCGCAGGAGAAGGGGTGGGCCCGTAGGGTCAGGCGGCCTTCGGAGAGGGCGGCGTACAGGCGGTTCCCCGCGTCGGTCCTGGCCGACACCAGGTGCCGTACCGCGTCGAGGGTGTCGGCGGTGGTGGCGTCCGAGACGAAGTACGGGTACGGCTTCAGGTGCAGGACGGCACGGTCGAAGTGGCCGTGGGTGAGGAGGTGGTCGATGAGGAGGAGGTCGGGGAGCAGTTCGCGGCCCGCGTTGTCGGCGACCAGGCAGAGGGTGCGGTCGGTGGAGGCTGTTGTTCTGTTCGTCAGGAGTGACAGCAGCGACTCGGTGTCGTCCACCACCAGTTGGGACGAGTCGGCGGCTCCGCTGCCCTCCGCCGTCTGGATGCGGAAGCCGAGATCCGCCCGGTTGCCCCAGAGGGAGCCGTGGAGGAGTGCCTTGAGCTGATCCGGGAGGGGAAGTCGCGACAGGGGGCCGAGGGCCGTGAGTTCGGCGGCTGCCTCGGGGGTGTCCAGTTCGGCGAGTTTGAAGGGGCGGAACGGGTCGACGCCCTGCCAGGGGCCGGGGCCGAAGTAGCCCACCGCACGCAGGAGTTGGCGGTAGAAGCAGCTCTCGGCGGCGAGGAAGGGGAGGGAGAACCAGGACCGGCCGGCGTAACGGCGTGCGTTCCAGGTGTCCCACCAGTCGTCGTCGGCCGGTGGGGTGAGCACGCCCTCGATCCCGTTGTGCAGCAACTCGTCCAGGGCGCGGCGCTGTTCGGGGCCGTAGGGCGTGGCGTCCCGGACCTTGCGGATGAGGGCGGGGTGCCGTTCGGCGAGGACGCTGTGCGGGAAGGAGGCCGGGTCGTCGCTGCGGATGACGGGGGCGTCAGGCATGGCCGTGGGTTCCTTCCGGGGCGGCGGGGCCGGTGGGTGTCCGGGGCGGGAGTTCCACCTGCCTCAGCTGCTCGTCGAGGTGCTTGCCGAAGCCCGCCTCGGTCCACACGAACTTCCTGAACTGGTCCGTCGTCAGCGGGCCCGGCCACGGGCTGCCGGTGGGGTAGAACACGGACTCGCAGGAGGCGCAGTGGTGGGCGGGGTTCCAGAGGTCCTCGGCTCGGGGCTTGCCCGCCGTGACCGTGGTGCGTTCGCGGGACTCGCCGCGGATCACCCAGAGGGTGCCGGCGAAGAGGAGGACGGCGAGGACCGAGCCGCCGATCGTGAACAGGCGTTTGTCTTCCTGGACGCCGTGTTGGGCGAGGCCCGCGCAGACGCCGGCCATGGCCATGCCTTCCAGGAAGTGCACGAAGCTGTCGAACCTCGACTCCACGCCCGGGGCCTTCGCGAGCCGGTCGGACAGCCCGGAGCGCGGGGAGTCGGGATCGGCGCAGGCGTCGGGAACCGTGCGCACCGCCGGACCCGAAGCCCCGCAGCGGGGGCAGACCACCATGACCGGAGCCTTGCCGGGTTCCCCGCCCGGCCCCTCGGCCGGTTCCCCGCTCGGTCCCCCGGCCCGCCCGTCGGCCGGCCCGGTCACCTCGAACTTCTCTGTCGACATACGCATACGCTAACGCCCGGCGTACATGCGCCGGCGGCCGGCCGATGCCCGCTCGCATCGGTCGGCCGCCGGCATTGGGGGGGTGGCGGTCATTCGGTCCGGCCGTTCGGCCGGGAGGGTTCGGCCCGGGGGCCGAGGATCAGAAGGTCAGCTTCCAGTTGTTGAGGCGGCCCGTGTCCGAGGCCGCGACGTCCTGGACGCGGAGCTTCCAGGTGCCGTTGGCGACCTCGCTGGACGCGTTCACCGAGTAGGTGGTGACCAGGTTGTCGGCCGAGTCCGAGCTGGAGGCCTTGAGACGGTAGGTGGAGCCGTCGGGGGCCACCAGGTCCAGGACCAGGTCACCGCGGTAGGTGTGGGTGATGTCCACGCCGACCTGGAGGGTCGAGGGCGCGTTGCCGGTGAGGCCGGTGACGGGGATCGAGGACTCGATCGCCGCGCCGTTGTCCGGGATGGAGACGGCCGTGGTGCTGGTGAAGGTGGTGCCCCCCGTGGAGCCTCCGGTCACCGCCTGCACCGTCTTGGCCGCGTCGGCGAGGCCGGCGCCGCAGCCGCCGGAGCACGTACCCGGCAGAGCGCGCGAGTTGGTCTTGATCGCGGACTCGATCTGGGCCGGGGTCAGCGCGGAGTTCGCCGACTTCACCAGCGCTGCGAGGCCCGCGATGTGGGGGGCGGCCATGCTGGTGCCCTGGTAGTAGGCGTACGACTCCGAGGTGGGCGTCTTCGTGCCCGCGTTCAGCGTGGACAGGATGCCGCCCGACTCGGCGGTGCGGGTCTCGCCGCCGGGGGCCGCGATGTCGACGACCGAGCCGAAGTTGGAGTAGGACGAACGGGAGCCGGCGCGGTTGGTGGCCGCCACCGAGATCACGTTGTTGCAGCTGGCCGGTGAGTAGTTGGCCGCGTTGGCGTTGCTGTTGCCCGCCGCGACGACGACCGTGGTGCCGCGGTTGACGGCGGCGGTGATCGCGCTCTGGGTCGCGGTGGTGCAGGCGCCGCCACCGCCGAGGCTCATGTTGATGACCTTGGCGACGTTGGTGTTGGCCGGCACGCCGGAGACGGTGCCGCCGGACGCCCAGGTGATCGCGTCGATGATGTCGGAGTCGTAGCCGCCGCACTTGCCGAGCACGCGCACCGGGGAGATCTTCGCGCCGTACGCGATGCCCGCGATGCCCTTGCTGTTGTTGGTGGCCGCGGCGATGGTGCCCGCGACGTGCGTGCCGTGCCAGGAGGAGTCGCTGGCCGGGACGCCGGTGCCGCACTCGGTGGCGTTGTTCCAGTCGCCCGGGTCGGCCGGGTTGCTGTCACGGCCGTTGCCGTCGACGGAGACCGCGGTGTCGGCGATGAAGTCGTAGCCGCCGACGATGTTCGCGGCGAGGTCCGAGTGGGCGACGTAACCGGTGTCGATGACGGCGACCGTCACTCCGGTGCCGGTGACCTTGTCCCAGGCGCCCGGCACGTTCATGCCCGCGGTGGCCTCGGAGAGGTCCCACTGCTTGCTGTACTCGGTGTCGTTCGGCGTGGCCATCGCCTTGTTCAGGCGGTCCGGGGCGACGTAGGCGACCTGCGGGTCGGCCTGGTACTCGGCGATGACGTCGGCGACATCCGCCTTGGTGAGGTCCTCGCCCAGGTCGACGAGGGCCGCGCCGCTGCCCAGTCGGCGCTGGAAGTCGAGGCTCTCGCCGGCCTCCTTGCCCTTGGCCGTGGCGTCGGCGTCGGCGGCCTTGTTCGACGTGGCCTCGGCGGCGCCGGACTTGTACCCGACGATCAGGCGCTCGGCGGTGGTACCGGGCGTGGCCTCGGTGGCACCGGCGACGGCAGGCGCGGCGTCGGCCTTGGCGGACGGGGCCTGGGCGAAGGCGACCGAGGAGGTCATGCCCGCCACCACGGCGACGGAGACCGCGGCGACGGATATGAGCTTCCGTCCGGAGGTACGGGAGGTGGAGGTACGCAAGGGCTTCGCCTTTCGTGGCCTGCTCATGTCAGGGGAGGAGCGGCAGTGAAACGCTTCTTCATCGAAGCGGCGGGGGGTCCAGAAAGGGATGGCGCGAAGGCCGACCAGGCGCGAGCCTTGCCACCAGGGGTTACCTATGGTTCGGCTGTGCGATGACATTAGGCAAAGCCCAGGTCATGGGGATACGGGGAAAACCCTCGACCCCCGGGGAACTCCCCTATGCCACCCGGCAGTCGGGCCCCGATGTGCCGCTTCGCCGGGTTTGCCGGGGCTCGCCCGCCGCTCGGCGCATGGCCGGATCCGACCGGTCGAACAGGGTCGCGCTGTTGAACGCGGCACCCCCGGGTCCCGTACGACACGGTGGACCGCCAGCCCTCGACCCCCATGGATCGGACGTACCGGATGTACCGCTTGTCCGCCCGCCGCA
>NZ_LRTR01000791.1 GCF_001550375.1 Streptomyces europaeiscabiei
TCTCCGGCCGCAGGGCGAAGCCGACCCCCGCGGCGAGGCCGACCGCGCCGGTGGCGGCGAGGAAGGCCCTGCGGTCAGGGTTGGTGGCGGCGGCAGCGACTGAGCGTATGCGCGACATGGCGCGGTCTCCCCGAGTGCGAACGCGTCGGAAGTGGTCGCGGGGGCCTCCGGCCGGGGTGCGGCCGATGGTGTTTCCCGCTCGTACTTGATGCTTGGCAGCCGGGGTGGCCTGGACGTTAACGAGGCGGCAACGGGCGGCGCCGATCACCGTACGTGGATCTCCGGGTACGGTGCGCGTCCACCGGGCGTTTCCGAATGTGAGCGGGAGTGAGGGGAAGCGGTCACTCCCTGTTCACTTGGCGGGGTAGAGCACCCATTCGCCGTGGGAGCTTCGGTGAACGCGGGCGGGCGGGTTCGACTTCGCGAATGCGTGGGTCCGGGCTCGCCTTCGGTGGATGCGTGGGTCCGGGCTCGCCTTCGGTGAATGCGTGGGTCCGGGCTCGTCCTCGGTGGATGCGTGGGTCCGGGCTCGTCGTGGTCGCTCGTGCCCGCGCGACGGAGCCGCGTATCGATGCGGTCGCGCGCCCCTACAAGCTCGCCGTCAGTTCCAGGTGGCCGTTCTGGGGGCGTTCCCTCCACAGACGCAGTCCTACGTCCACCAAGTCCACCCGCTCCAGGTTCGGGACCTCGTCCAAGGGGTGCCAGGCGGCCATGTCCGTGGAGCCGTTCGTCTCGTGGCGGAGGTCGCCGCCGGTGACGCGGGCCTCGTAGACGATGCGCAGGGCCTGGAAGTCGACACGGGTGCCGAGGCGGCGGGGGTCCTCGCGTCTGTTGGTGCCGATGCCGAGGAGAGTGGTGGGTTCGACGGAGTAGCCGGTCTCCTCGACCGCCTCGCGGACGACCGTGTCGTACGGGTCCTCGCCGTGCTCCATACCGCCGCCGGGCAGGGTCCATTTCCTCAGGCCGTCCCGGGAGACCCAGCGGGCCAACAGCAGGTGCCCGTCGCGTACGCACACGGCGTAGGCCGCCACCCTCAACTCCTCGCGCATGCGCAGACGTTACCCAACGAGCATGGCGAAGGGGCGAGTGCTCCCCAGTGACACTCGCCCCTTCGCCCGCCGGATCACCCGTCGCGGTGACGGTCCCTCCGTCGGCGGCCCGTCTCGCTCAGGGCGAATCCCGCCGCCGCAGCCAGGCAGACCGGAATGGTGACCGACCAGCCTGTGGTGACACCGGTCCAGGTCACCACGGCCAGCAGGAACAGAGCGGTCAGCACGGCTGTGAGCTGGTTGCCGGGCCTTCGGGCCATGTGCGTCTCCTTCCAGGAATGACCGACAGCACGTTGGCCCGTCCCCCCGTAGGACGGGCCACCGCACGTCAGAGCGACGCGTGTTGCGTCGACGCGGGGAACATCAGCAGGAGTACCGCTTCCAGCCCGCGATGAAGCCGTCCCAGTCGATCTTGATCTCGACGCACTTCTTCTCGTTCTCCGCGAGGGCGAAGGTCTTGCGGATCTTCGAGCCGACAGCGATGACGCTGGCCATGCAGCCGACGCGGATCCACGGCACCGGGATCCGGTTGCACATGAAGGTCATCGCGGCGGTCACACCGAAGATGCCTCCCTTGGAGTCGACGGCCTTGACCTCGCTCTTGCTGAAGCGCACGTAGACGTACCAGCCGTAGGAGATCTTCGGGTCGGCCACCACCGGGAAGGTCGTGTCACTGGTGAAGGCGACGGACTGGACGATGGTGTCGCCCTCGATGCGGTAGTCGGTGGGCACCGCGTTGCCCAGGGCGTCCTTGGCCCACGGGGCCTCGACCTGGCCCATCACGACGTTTATCTTGCCGTCGCCGTCGAAGTCGACGGTGCCGGGCTCGATCTCCTCGTCGCTGGCGTTCTGCTCCAGCAGTTCCCTGGGCACATCGGCCGCGTCCATCTCCTGGACGACCTCGATGGTGCTGTTCTCGGTGTTCTCCACCAGGCTCGCGCCGGCCGGGAGGTCGAGGTCGAAGCGGTACTCGCTCGGCGCCGTCGACTTCTTGATGTTGACCAGTGCGCGGACCGCACCGTCGGAGGTGAGCTGGACGGCCGTGGCCGAGGTGGCAGCGGTGGTGTCGTAGTAGATCGTGCCGCTGTCCGTCTGCTGCGCCGTGCCGAGGCCGGAGCCGGGCAGGCTGACACCCAGGGTCGTACCGGTGTTGTTCTCCTTCAGCGTGACGGGGGCCGTGGAGCTGCGCGGCACCTCGATCACGCCGGCGGAGGAGTCCGACACGGCCACGCTGTCCACGTCGTTCAGCTCGGCCTTGAGCAGATTGGAGACACCCGTCGCCCTCTCGACCTGCTTGCCGACCGTGTCGAGCGGCTCCACATGCGGCTTGTCCGGCGGGACGATGATCGCTTGGGCGGGGGTTGCCGTGGCCAGGACGGAAACCGTGATCGCCCCGATGACGGTGCTGACGACACGACGCCGTGTGGATCTGGTCTGCTTCGACGACACGTAGAACTCCAACTCCAGGCGGATTGGTCCGGGTTCGCTGCTGCTGCTTCGCCCCGCCCTGATCTTCGACTCACGCAGAAGCCGTGCGCCAGGCCTGAAGGGTGGCCGCGACGAGCCGTGGCACCTGCGTGCCAGCCCTGTCGTGTTCGCCACAAGGTCGCAGATCCACCGCGAAATCCCCCCGGATCGAACTAGGATTCTCCTTCCGGGGGAAGAGGGGGTGAGGGGGTGAAAGGGCCGACCGTGCTGGGTGCGTTTTTGGAATCGGACACCGAGGCCGTCCGCGTCTACCGGAGCCTGCTCACCAATCCCTCCTGGACGCTGCAGGACGTCCAGCGGCACACGGGTCTCGCCGAGGAGGACGTGCGGGCGGCCGTGCGCCGGCTCGCGGACCTCTCCCTGTTGAGCCCGGTCACGGACAGCACCTTCCTGCCCATGAACCCCGAGACGGTCTTCAGTCCGGTACTGCGCCGCCTAGAGGCCGAACTGGACGCACAGCGGGCACATCTGTCGAAGCATCAGGCCACGGTCGCCGAACTCGCCACCGAGTACGCCGCCCTGGGTCTGCGTCACACCGCCGGCGCCGATCACCTCGTCGGCGTGGACGCGGTCCGCTCCGGGCTGGAGCAGTTGTCGCGGGACGCGGTGCACGAGGTCTGCACCTTCACACCCGGCGGCGCCGTGAGCGCGGCCGGCCTGGAGTCGGCCCGCCCCCTGGACGAGGAGTCCTTCGGCCGGGGCGTACGGATGCGGTCCGTCTACCTCGACAGTGTCCGCAACGACCAGGCCACCTCCGAGTACGCGGCCTGGCTCACCTCCAAGGGCGGCCAGGTGCGCACCGTCCCGGCGCTGCCGATGCGCATGATCATTTGCGATCGCGAGGTCGCGGTCGTGCCCGTGAACGCCGAGGACAGTCGGCAGGGCGCCCTGGTGGTCCGCTACCACGGAGTCGTACGGGCCCTCGCGGAACTCTTCGAACTCGTCTGGGCGCAGGGGGTGCCGTTGGGCGAGGAGACCAGGCCCTCCGCGGAGCACGAGGCGAGCGATCGGGACCGCGTCCTGCTGAAACTGCTGTCCGAGGGGATGACCGACCAGGGAATCGCCCGCAAGCTGGGGATCTCTGTGCGTACGATCCGACGGCTGATGTCCGACCTGATGAAGCGGCTGGACGCGCAGAGCCGGTTCGAGGCCGGGGCGGAGGCCGTGCGGCGGGGCTGGCTCTAGCCGAGCCGGCTCTAGCCGACGGCGGGGAACGGCACCGCCCGGCGGGCCGGGGCGCCGTGGACGACGCCGACGCGGTGGACGACGCCGAGGGCGACGCCGTGGAGCGTCTGCCCGTTGCCGCGGCGGGCATGCTGGCACCGTCCTGCCATGGCCGCAAGAGGCCATGACAGGAGCTCTACGATCTCCCCCCGATCCGCCATGATCAGTCGTGCCCCGCAGCGGGCATGTCATGTACCCCACACGAAAGAGGAGCATTGTGCATTCCTCGACGAGCTCTCGGCGCCTCAGCGTCCTCGCCTTCCTCGCCCTGGGCTCCGCCGCGGCGACCCTGATCCTCGGCATCGCCGTGGGCGCGTCGGCGGGCACCCGGCTGGTCGCCGAAGACGGGCTGCCGGACATCGTCAAGCCGAAGGACCCGGCCACGGGCAGCATCGAGCCCGGCGTGATCGTTCCCGGGCACAAGGTGACATGGACGTGGGACGACAAGGAGTGACGGGCTGACCGCGCGGACTCGTGCCACGCCGAGCCGCGGATCGGACCGAAGCCCGGCTCAACAGGACACCGACACCCCAGAGGATCCCCCATGAAGAAGCGGCATCTCGCAGCCAGCGGCATCCTGGCCCTGGCGGCCGTCGCCGTGGCGCAACCCTCGGCCTCGGCAGCCACCCTGAGCGTGAGCAACGCGGGCGCGCGGGCCTCGTACAACACGACCACCTCCGTGCTGGAGGTCTGTGACATCGACGGCGCGGACGGCAAGCGCGCGGTCGCGACCCTGGAGCGGAGCGGCACGGTCATCCAGCTGCTCAGGCGGGTGTCCGACACCAACGGCGCCGACAACAGCTGTGCGCGGGCCACCGTGCCCGTGACCTCCGGCTCCACCATCGTCCTGACCGTCTGGGTACAGGTCGGCGCCTCGGGTGCGCCCGAGGACAAGGTGAGCAGGCAGCTGAGGCTGTCGTAGCGGCCCGGAAAGCCTTCCGGTGCCTCACGGTCCTGCCGGTGAGGTGCCCCATCCTGTTCGTGACGGCCCGCCGGTTCTCCGACGGGCCGTTTTTCCGTGGCCGGGGAGAGGCCCGGAGGCAGATGCGGCTGGGGGCGCGGCGCCCGGCCGAGGGGGGCGCCCGGCCGAGGGGGGCGCCCGGTGCCCGCCTCCCCTCGGCCGTCCTCACTCACACGCCGAACCCCCCGTGCCGGACAGCGCCTCCTCGATCCAGGCCCGGTCGCGGGCGATGTCCGCCTCCTTCGTGGTCCAGATGTCGGGCTGGGCACTGTCGTGCGGGATGCCGACGAGGACGTGGTCGCCCTGCTTCAGCCGGGGGTCGACGTCGTGGTCCATGGGGAAGACGATCCGGTCGTCGCCCTTGTCCGGCTTGATCCAGCGGTCCACCTCGACCGTGATCCGGTCCTGCTGGGCGCCGGTCACGGGTTCGACCTCGGTGACGGTGCCCTCGACGATGAGGCGGGCACAGCCGACATATCCCTCAGGACTGAGCGAGGCGGAGCCGTCCCCCCTGTCGCCGTCCTCCAGGCTGTTGCCCCCCTTGGCCGACTCGTCGGAGGCAGCCGAGTCCGCCGACTTCGAGCTGTTCACCCCGGCGCCGCTCTGCACGACGACCCAGCCCACGCCGAGGACCACGGAGGCGGCCGCGGCGGCGGCGAGGGTACCGAAGGTGATCTTCAGGGCGCGCCGGGCGCGGTACGGCCGCGGCAGCAGGGGCGTCACCGACGTGGTGGGGGCCTGCGCGGGCCCGGACACGCGCCCGGAGTCCGTCTCGGCACCGGCC